>JAWSUF010000003.1:0-300000 GCA_033549365.1 Acidobacteriota bacterium | reverse complement strand
CGTCACGGTTTCCGACACCAATGCGGCCGATCTTCTTCCCCTTCATCGGCTGGCCTGCCGGATGCGTGTGGATTTCGCCACGGCCGCCGTCCACAATTCCTTCTATTTTCACATGGACGACAACAGGATCTCCGATCCGGAAAGCGTCGCCCGACGCTTCATGGAGCTTGCTGAAATTCAACTCCGGTCCCGGCGGATCAAGGACTGGTATCGGGCTTATTTCAACGCCGGGCTGGCCGGATATGTGTCGGGGGCGACGCGGCCCCTGCCTTGCGGTGCAGGCCGGGATATCTTTTTTATCGACCCCCGGGGAGAAGTTCTTCCCTGCAACGGCATGGAGGAGCGCTTTTGGTTCGAGAGCATGGGTAACCTTCTCGAGCAAGCTTTCGACGAAATCTGGTCTTCAGAACAGGCCCGTCGTGTCCGCGAAAAAGTCCGCACGTGTCCTAAAAACTGTTGGATGATCGGCACTGCGGCCCCCGCCATGAAACGACACCTCTTTCGGACGACAGCCTGGATCGCCCGGCGCAAGGCTGCCCGGGCCGTCCGGCAGAGGCGGATATGAAGATCGCCTTCATCGGACAAAAAGGCGTTCCGGCGACATTCGGCGGCGTCGAATACCACGTGGACGAACTCGGCCGGCACCTGGCCGCCCTCGGCCACGAAGTCACCATTTATGTCCGGAGCTGGTATACGCCCAGGCGGCTCAAAACCCACAACGGTATGCGTCTGGTCCATCTGCCCACGATCCGGACCAAGCATCTCGACGCAGCCGTTCACAGTTTTACGGCCGCCGTTCACGCTGCGTTTAACAATTTCGATATTGTGCATTTTCATGCCCTGGGCCCCTCATTTTTTTCCTTCATTCCCGCCATGGCCGGAAAAACCGTTGTGGTCACCGTCCACCGGCTGGACTGGGCCACCCGGAAATGGGGTCCGCTGGCAAGGAGACTGCTCAAGATCGCCGAACGTGTGGTCGTCCATGTTCCGCGGAAAACCATCGTCGTTTCGAGGGATCTGCAAACCTATTTTCGAAACAAGTACCGCCGCGAGACGGCCCATGTCTCTCATGGGATCACTCTGCCGCAGCGTGAATCTCCCAATATCATTCGGCAAAAATACCATCTCAGGGGCGGGGATTTCATTCTGTTTATGGGACGCCTGACACCGGAAAAAAGAGTCGACTGGCTCCTGGAGGCTTACCGCAGGGCGGTCGCGGATCGGCCGGCATCGGACAGGCCACGGCTTGTTATCGCCGGAGGATCGAGCGCCACCGACGCCCATGTCCGCAGTCTTCAGGAACAGGCTGATAAAATCCCCGGCGTCGTTTTCACGGGATATGTCCGCGGGAAGGAAAAAGACGAGCTTCTCAGCAACGCGGCCCTTTTCGTGCTGCCGTCGTCTCTCGAGGGCTTTCCTATCGTTCTTATCGAGGCTCGAAGCCATGGCCTGTGTTGTCTGGCCAGCGACATTCCACCGCACCGCGAAGCCATCCGGGACGGGGAGGACGGCCGCCTATTCCACTCCGGTGACCTCGGGGACTTATCGGACAAGCTGGCCGATCTCCTTGATAAGCCAGAAACCCGAAAAGCCATGGGAGCGGCGGCCCTGAAAGCCCTTTCGGTCCGGCCCGGATGGGAGGATGTCGCGCGGAAAACATTGAGCGTCTACCAGGCGGCCCTGCCAAGGGCCTGACCGGTTTCATTCGTTGACAAGCCCGGGGAATGCTTCTACTATGGGGGCCTGATTTCCTACAGTGATTGACATGTCCGTACTGGAAGCCCGCGATCTGGTGAAAACATTCGGCCGCCGAACCGTGGTCAAGGATGTCGGCCTGAACATTCGAACCGGCGAAATCGTCGGGCTTCTCGGACGGAACGGCGCGGGCAAGACGACGACTTTTCTGATGATCGCCGGGCTTCTTCGGCCCGACGGAGGACGCCTGTCGCTTGACGGCGAAGACATCTCCAAATGGACGACCGTCGAACGGGCGGAAAAAGGCATCACCTATCTTCCCCAGGAAGGATCGATTTTTCTCAAGGAATCCGTTCTGGGCAACCTGCTGATGGTTCTGGAGCTTCAGGGTCTGGCTAGAAGTGAGCGGGCGGCCTCGGCGAACGCTCTTCTTGAAGAGTTGGGTTTGCAGGATTTGGCTTCCCAGGAGGCCTACACTCTATCCGGAGGCGAACGGCGAAGGCTCGAAATCTGCCGGGCCCTCGTTCTCAAACCGCGCTTCCTTCTCCTGGATGAACCCTTCACGGGGATCGATCCCCTGACCATTCTTGAACTTCAGAAAATTTTTCTCCGGCTCAAGAATCGGAACATCGGCATCGTCGTCTCCGATCACAACGTCTACGACACCTTCAAAATCGTCGATCGGGCCTGCATTATCGATGAGGGGGAGATTCTCATGGAAGGGCCACCCGAAAGGCTGGCCGCCGATGCCCGCGTGCGGGAAAAGTTCCTCGGGTCCTCTTTTCGTTTCTCGAACGGCTGATGCCCGGCTGCCGGCGGACGCCCTCACCCCGTTATTGGGCTACGCCGCCACGCTCTCGGGTTGGTACGTTCTCCTTTCCCGGATTATCTTCGGGAAAACACTTGGGGACCGGATCTTCCGCCGGCCCGAACCCGGCTGATCCCGCGGCTTGTTGTTCCTGGGCCGACCCCGATGATTTCAGGCATCGTTGGGCATCGCCGGGATTCCTTCAGGCAAGGACGAAGGTTGCGGAATTGTTCAGAGGATTCGGATCCGGTCAGCCGGCGTTTTTCCGGCGGAACATGCGGTCGCCGAGGGTCTCTCCCAGGAAGAACTGGAACAGGAAGAAATACATGGCCACAAGAACGGCATAATATCCCAGAAGAGCCTTGGGTGCGGCCGGCAGGAGCCGAAAGATCGACGTGTCCATGAGCCGGGCCGCCAGCACGGCCGAAATCAGCCAGACGACGGCGAGAAAGAAAAGATCGAAAGCTTTGGACTTGAGAAACCCGGTCATCCGTGAGGAACGGACCGGGACGGGTGCGACTTCATCCTCGACGGGCTCTTCCCATTCGCCGGAATCATCGAATTCTTCTTCCCGGTCCATGGCCCAATCCGAAGGTTCTTCGTCGTCTTCGCCGGGTTTCCAGGAGATGTCCTCTTCCGGTTGCGTCTCGGGAGTCGAACCGAAGGGCAGAGCGGCCTGAGTGACGCGCTCGGGAAGGCCGATTCCCGAATCCGCAATACCCTCCTCGGAGCGGGAGCTTTTCATTTCTCCCGCCCAAGGCGGGAGGGTGTCTCCTTTTTTCTGATCCTGCTCCCTGCGATCATCAAGCCAACGGTCGATCTCCAGCTTTCCCAAGTCGGCGGCGGTTTTCCCGCTCTTTTCGAGTTCACCGGTATCGAAGGTCAGAGGCCGGGACGCGGTCGAGGCATGATCGGACAGCTCCGGATCCCGGTGATGAGACGGCTCCTCGTCCTGCGGATCCTTGTCAATGGGAATCCCGGGAGCGTCTTCGTTCGGAGGCTCTTTGATCGGAGGATCCTTGGCCGGAGGTTCCTTTATTGGAGGATCCTTGAATGGAGGTTCTTCATTGGGGGGCTCTTCGACGGGGGGCTTTTCGGTCACCGATGGATCGGAATCGTCGGACGCGGCGCGGCGGACGGCCTCTTCGATTTCGTCGATGATGATGACTTCTTCTTCGAGATCGTTTTCAGCGACGGAATCGCCGTCGCCATCCTCCTCATTCTCTTCGATCCCGGGGGGAGGGATTTCGTAGTCTTTCTCTTCGTCGGCGACGTCGATGATTCGGTCACCGGGGATGTCTTCCTCGACGGCTTCATCTTCGGGAAAAAGAAGCTGGGTTCCGCAGTTCGTGCAAAACTGGTCTTTTTCGTCGATGATCGCCCGGCAGTAGGGACATCGCGTAATAGCCATTAATCACTATATAATCAGAATGATGGCCGATGTCAACTTCAACGCTCGCCACAACCGGAAAATTGACATTCGGCGGGAGTTGACTAGAATAAAGCCGTGGGCGATTAACTCAGCGGCCAGAGTGCTACCTTCACACGGTAGAAGTCACAGGTTCGATTCCTGTATCGCCCATCCTTTCCGGAAACCCCGTCCGCTTGCCCCCCTTGTTTTCCAAGGGGGGTTGGGGGGATAAATAGAATATGCAGAGATGAAGGGGTTTTCGGCATCGGCAGCGTACAGGGGGGTTAAGAAATATGGCAGAGGAGAGGCTGTCTCCAGCATCCCACTCCGGAAACCCCGTCCGCTTGCCCCCCTTGTTTTCCAAGGGGGGTTGGGGGGATAAATAGAATATGCAGAGATGAGGGGTTTCCGGCAGCAGCAACGTACAGGGGGGTTAAGAAATAGGTTGGAGATTGGAGGCGTCTTGACTTACATAGAACTGTTATGTATAGTGCCTCTAGGTAAAGGAATTCCGACATCGTGAACATCGACAAGGATCTTGTCGCCGCCTCGGCCACGCCGCTCGTGCTCGCCATCCTGAGCGAAGGTGAAAGTTACGGATACGCCGTCATCAAGCGGGTCGGCGAACTGTCCGGCGGCGAACTGCAATGGACCGACGGCATGCTCTACCCTCTTCTTCACCGCCTCGAGCGCAACGGCCTTGTCGAGGCGCTCTGGGCCCGGTCGGAAACAGGACGGCGACGCAAGTACTACCGGCTGACCCGTGCCGGCTCGAAGCAGCTCGAGGACCATTGCCGCCAGTGGCAAGTCGTGAATCAAACGATGAAGGGAATCCGGCATATGGCCTTGACAGGAGTCCTATCGTGACAAGTAAAACAGTACTGGAAGAACGCATCGGTCAGTGGCGACAGTATCTGAGGAGACGGCAAGCGATTCACTCCGCCGACGTCAGCGAGCTCGAGGACCACCTTCGCAATCAGATCGATGCGCTGCGCAAGGCGGGCCTGGACGAGGACGAAGCCTTCCTCGTGGCCGTCAAGCGCCTGGGGGCCCTGGATACTCTTTCGCGCGAATTCGCCATCGAATATTCCGAACGCCTCTGGAAGCAGCTTGTGGTTTCACCGGCGGGCGATGTTTCATCGCCGACCCATTCACGCGATGCCGTCGCGGCCGTGGGACTGGCCATCGCCGCGGCTGTTGCCGTCAAGATCCCTGAACTCTTCGGTCTCCGCATCTCGGGACCCTCGGAAAACGTATCGTTCTACCTTCGCAATTTCAGCCTCTTTGTCCTCCCGCTCCTGGCCGTTTTCTTTGCGCTGAAACGCGGACTTCACAGGAGCGGATGGTTCGGGCTTGCCGCTCCCTTCATTGCGGCAGGGCTGATTGTCAACCTTTTGCCGTTCAAATCCGGCGCCCACACCGAGGCGCTGACCGCGATCCATCTTCCGATCGCGTTGTGGTTCACGGTCTTTTACGCGTACGCCGGCGGCCGGTGGCAAAGCCATGAACATCGCATGAACTACGTGCGCTTTTCCGGCGAGTGGTTCATCTACTATACGCTCATAGCCCTCGGCGGAGGCATTCTGACGGGTCTCACGCTTTTCATCTTCAATGCCATCGGTCTCGACTCGGAGCAGGCGATTGGAGGATGGGTGCTGCCGTGCGGAGCGTTGGGAGCGGTCATCATCGCCGCGTGGCTCGTGGAACACAAGCAAAGCGTCATCGAGAACATGGCGCCCGTCCTCACATGGCTCTTCACCCCGCTCTTCACGGCGCTGCTTATCATTTTCATTGCGGTCATGATCTGGACGGGCAACCCCATCCGCGTCGAGCGGGAGGTGCTCATCGGATTCGACCTGTTGCTGGTCCTTGTGTTGGGTCTGCTCCTGTACGCCGTTTCGGCCCGCGACCCGCAAGCGCCTCCCGGACGATTCGATGCACTCCAGCTTCTGCTTGTGACATGCGCTCTTATCGTCGACGCGCTCGCTCTGTGGGCGATCGTCGCGCGCATCTCCTCGTTCGGGTTCAGTCCCAACAAGACGGCCGCGCTCGGTTTGAACCTGCTTCTGTTCGTGAATCTGGCCTGGTCGGCCGTTCTTTATGCACGCTTTCTTTTCCGGCGCATCCCCTTCGCTCACATCGAGCGCTGGCAGACAACCTATATGCCGGCGTTTGCGGCCTGGGCCTGGTTCGTCGCGGCGATCTTTCCGGTGATTTTCAATTACCGGTAGACGATTCATCAATCCGCCATCCCGCCCGATTCTTGGAGCGTCGTTTTTCATATAAAAATGCCGCCTCTAAGCTCTTCAATTTCCCAAAGCCAAGCAACAGAACTTGACTTGAATCGGGGCGGTGGATTACCTTGGAGGCCATGATCACGCTCGACAACCGTTTGACGCTCGACGATTTCCTTCGCGTTGTCCGGGGATTCGAAGAAGTGCGCCTGGCCGACGCCGCCCGGGTGCGCATCCGCAGGAGCCGGGCCTTCATTGAGGAGCTCCTCCGCCGCGGCGACGCCGTCTACGGCGTCAACACCGGGTTCGGCAAGTTCCAGAACACCCGGATCGAGCCGGACCGCCTGCGCGAGCTCCAGCGCAATCTCGTCCTCTCCCACGCGATCGCCGTCGGCGAGCCCTTCCCGGCCGAAGTCGTCCGAGGCATGCTTCTCCTTCGCGCCCAGAGTCTGGCCCTGGGACACAGCGGAGTCCGCGAGGAGGTCGTCGATCTTCTTCTCGCCTTCCTCAACCGCCGTGTCCATCCCGTCGTTCCGTCACAGGGCTCGGTCGGTGCAAGCGGCGATCTGGCTCCTCTCGCCCACATGGCGCTCGCCCTCATCGGCGCCGGCGATGTCGAGTGCGGCGGCCGCGTCCGGCGTACCGTAGAAGCCCTGGCAGGACTCGGCCTTTCGCCCCTTGTGCTCGAGGCCAAAGAGGGTTTGGCCCTGATCAACGGCACCCAGACAATGACCAGCCTTTTGGCCCTTTTCGCGGCCGACGCCGCCGTTCTCGCAGATACGGCCGACATTGCTGCGGCCATGACCGTCGAAGCTCTCAAGGGCAGCCACGCACCGTTCGACGAGGCCGTCGTCCGCGTTCGTCCCCATCCCGGCGCGGCTGAGACGGCGGCGAACCTGCGCCGACACCTCCGGGATTCCGAAATCCGGGCATCCCACGAGGATTGCGCCAAGGTCCAGGATGCCTATTCCCTGCGGGCCGTCCCCCAGGTTCACGGCGCAACACGCGACGCCCTGCGCTGGATGCGAGGCGTCCTGGACATCGAAATGAATTCCGTGACCGACAACCCCCTGATCTTCGCCGAGGACGAACGGGTCTTGAGCGGCGGCAATTTCCACGGCCAGCCCCTGGCCCTGGCCGCCGATCTGGCCGGAATCGCCGTCGCCGAACTCGCCGACATCTCCGAGCGGCGCATCGAACAGATGCTGAACCCGGCGCTCAGCGGCCTGCCGGCCTTCCTGGCCGAACAGGGCGGCCTTCACAGCGGACTCATGGTTTCTCAGTACACGGCCGCAAGTCTCGTTTCGGAAAACAAGATCCTGGCCCACCCGGCCTCGGTCGACAGCATTCCGACAAGCGCCAACCAGGAGGACCACGTCTCCATGGGAACGACGGCCTGCCGGAAAGCCCGGCTGATCCTCGAAAATGCCCTGTGGGTTACGGCCATCGAACTTGTCTCGGCCGCCCAGGCCCTGGATTTCCACAAGCCTCTCAAGCCTGGCCGGGGCGTCGTCGCCGTCCACGCCCTGATCCGGGCCCATGTCCCCCATCTCGAACGCGACCGTTACTTCAAACCCGATTTGAGTCGCGTCCGCGAGCTCATCCGGAAAGGGGACATCGTCCGCGCCGCTGACTTGGACTCGATCTAGTCCTACACAAGCGGCGATTTTGCAGGGCGGACATCGTATAAAGAGGAGTCCTCCTGGACTGAACCCGGCGTCCCGATAAGCGCTCTTTCGAATTTCAGTTCCGAAGAAGAAAACAGGCCGGCGTTTTCGGCTTTCAAATATTGGGCGGCCATTCGGCAATATTCAGGGTCAATCTCGATTCCAATGCTGTTTCGTCCCGCGCGCATTGCCGCAATCATGGTTGTTCCCGATCCGCAGAAAGGATCCAGAACCCAATCGTCCGTGAAAGAAAACATCCGAATCAAACGCGAGGCCAGCTCAAGCGGAAAGGGCGCCGGATGATATTTTGTCGATGCCCCCGTGATGTTCCATATTTGCTGGAACCACATGTCGAATTCCTTCTTTCCGATTCGACTGGATTCTCTTTGAGACTCTGTCGGTTTCCTGTATCCTCCCGGTTTCCTCTGCATGAGAATGAATTCGATGTCATTTTTAATGATCGCATTCGGTTCGTAGGGTTTCCCGAGAAACTTCGATCCATTCGGGACTTCATAAGAGGCATTTGCGATTTTATGCCAGATAATGGGATTGAGATTGTCGAAACCGATTCGACGACAGATGACACAGATATCCGCATGCAGAGGGAAGACCAGGTGCCGTCCAAAGTCGCGGCGCGCCACACAGACATCGCCGACAACACAAACCAATCGCCCCCCGGGAACGAGAGCCTGATAGAGTTGGCGCAAGATTTTTTCCAATTCACCGAGAAATTCTTCATAATCATCAATATGACCGAGTTGACCGGGATTGTCGTTGTACTGTTTGAGGTTCCAGTAGGGTGGCGAGGTTACGACAAGATGAACAGACGACTCCTTGAGGAATGATAAATGCCTTGCATCCCCGTTGATCAATCTGTGAATGGATTTATTCATGGCATTAAAAGAAAGCCGACAGGTGTCCGGCGAGGACTTTTACAAAGCGTTCAATAGATATATCCTCAGCCGGGGTTTCGTATCTCCCATGAATTCCGGACTCGGCTTGAGACATGATAAATGCCGAAGCCGTGTCGTGGCGCTCAAGGACAAGTTTTCGGCAAAAAAGCTCATAACGGCGTGAATAGGAAGCGCCCGAAAACTCCGGAAAAACCTTGAAATGGGGTTCCTGAACGCCTACGGGTCTTCTGGATGCCTCACAATCTTCCAGCATGAAAAAGTATCCAAGAAACGGCTGGGGGCTTTCGAGATAGGCACGATATCTAAAAGCCGTCCATAGATCCAAGGCACTCCCGATCGCTTCTTCGGTCCGGTTGTTGAAGTTATTGCCGAAAGAGGGACCGACCTGAGATTTTGCTTCAATGGCGGCGATCAGAGTATGATCGCGGACAACCAGCAAGTCCCACTCTTTGGTCGGCCGGAAATATCCCGGCAATTCAACGGCTTTTTTCTTGAAAATGAATTCGTCGGAAACACCGGCAGCGCTGATAAGCCCTTTGAAAAGATCGATAACGCCGTCCATTTGGCCGCCCCCGGTCACGGCACTGCGAAGGCCCTGATCCAATTTTCCAATTTTTTGCTGCCGTTCCCTCTGGGCGGCCCTTGTCTTCCAGTAATGGGCAACCGCCCGGGAAATTCGTTCCGACAAGTCTGGAATCATTGGTTTCATATTATGTGGATCACGATGAGATTTCAAGTCATCCCGATTTCAATGGATCTCGATATCCCTTCTTCTTCAACAACAAAGACGTCATCGAAGGACATATCTTCTCAAAACAAAGATCTGCGATTTCCCACCTCTCCCGTTTCTATCCGGTCCGGGGAGCCTCCGAAAGGTACCGACTCCTGACTCGCGACCCCGCCGACAGCCAAGCGCTCATCATGCCGCCGTGCGGGAATCCTATCCCTTTGGGGGATTCGACAGACGCCCGTTTCTTCGCTCGGCCAGCGATCGGGCCGTAGAGACTGTGAAAACGGCCAGGCCCGCCCAGATCAGGCCGAAACTCGCCAAGTGGGTCCGCGTGAAGGGTTCGCCGTATGCGACGACTCCGATCAGGAGCTGAAGCGTCGGCGAGACATACTGGATGAATCCGGCCGTTGAAAGAGGGATGCGGCGAACGCCGCGGATGAACCACAACAGGGGAACGGCCGTGACCAACCCCGAAACGAGAAGAAGCGGAAACGTCAGCGAGTCCCAGCCCGTAAAAAATCGGCCCCGGAAGGCCTGGAAAGCCAGGAATCCCAGGCATAGGGGAGACAGAACGGCCGTCTCGGCAAGAAGTCCGTTCAAAGCATCCACGCGGGCGATTTTGCGGGCCAAACCGTAGAAAGCGAAGCTGAAAGCCAGGACAAGAGAGATCCAGGGCAGGCGGCCGAATGACGCGGTCAGGAAGGCGACGCCGGCGACGGCCAGCCCGAGGCTCACAAGACGCGGCCGGTCGAGCTTTTCCCGAAGAAAAACAACACCGAGGAAGACGCTGACCAGGGGATTGATGAAATACCCGAGACTCGCCTCAACCAAATGATCGGTGTTGACGGCCCAGACATAGACGAAAAAATTGGATCCGATGACGGCCGCCGTCAGCAGTGTCCACAACCGGCTGCGGCGCGAGGCGAAAGCCGCGCGGAATTCGCCCGCCCGGCCGCTCAGCATCACCACGGCCGCAAGCAGAAGAAAGGATAAAAACACCCTGAAGGTCAGGATGTTTTCGGGCGGGATGCTCTTGATTGCCTTCCAATAAAAAGGCAGAATGCCCCAGGCCACATAAGCGGCCAGGACAAAGCCGATGCCCGCCCGCCTGTTATCCGAAGAAGTCTTCAATGGATCATCCTCGGAAGAACCGAGGGGACGCGGATCGTCCGGAATCAGTAATTTTCGGCCGCGATTTCAAAGTGAGCCTGGGCGTGGGCGCAGGCCGGGCATTGGGACGGGGCTTCCGGACCTTCGTGGACGAAGCCGCAGTTCCGGCAGCGCCAGCGGACCTGAGCATCCTTCTTGAAAACCTTTCCCTGACGGATGTTTTCAAGAAGCTTGCGATAGCGCGCCTCATGCTCTTTTTCGACCTTGGCGATTTCGCGGAACTGATGGGCGATTTCGGGGAAGCCCTCCTTTTCAGCGACCGAGGCCGCATCGTTGTAAAGCGTCGTCCACTCATGGCGTTCGCCTTCCGCCGCGGCTTCGAGGTTGGCGGGCGTGTCACCGATGATTCCGGCCGGGTATCCGGCCGTAATGGTCACCTCGCCGCCCTCAAGCAGACGGAAGAAGCGCTTGGCATGCTCTTTTTCGTTGTCCGCTGTCTCCGTGAAGACGGCCGCAATTTGTTCGTACCCGGCTTTCTTGGCGACGCCGGCGGCGTACGTGTAACGGTTGCGGGCCTGGGATTCGCCGGCGAATGCGGCGAGAAGGTTTTTTTCGGTTTCCGTGCCTTTGATGGATTTCGGCATATTCGGCTCCTTTCCTGATGTCGAGATACCAGATTAGCGGCCGGACGCCGACCTGTCAAGACTTCATTCTGCTCTGGCTGCTGGATGTTGCTGAAAAAAATGCATTTAGGTGATAAAAGAGCTTTTTTTGGAGCAAAAAATTTTTATTTTATTTATTATGTATATTTTACAGCAGCCAAAGCAGCCGGAGGCCACGCACAGCCCGGGAGCCGGGGCTGTGCGCGGGTCGAGATTGACACCCTCCGGCCCCGTGTGGTAACAATAGAACTCCCCGAAAACCGTTCATTCGGAACCATTTCCGGCCGGAAACGGAGCGGGGAAGTTCAAGCCCGGAAGCCGATGGATCCGGGGGAGATTCACGTGGCCATTCAAATTATCGCTTTCGCCGCCCTGACACTTGCCGTGGCCGTGCTTATGGAGGGCGTCGCCTGGGCTCTGCACAGGTACGGCATGCACGGCGCCCTCTGGTTTCTTCACGAAGACCACCACCGGCCGAAGAAAAAGGGCTTTCAGAAAAACGACCTGTTCGCCGTTTTCTTCAGCGCCGCCGCCGTTTCGATTTTTCTGCTGGGCCGGATAACCGGACTCTGGGTCATTACATCCGTCGCCATCGGTGTAATGCTCTACGGGCTCGGCGACTTCCTTTTTCACGACGTCATGTTCCACAAGCGCATCCCCGGCTTCCGCATTCCGGCCCGCACGCCTTATCTCAGGCGGATCATCAACGCCCACAAGGTCCACCACCAGAACTCGGGGAAAAGCCGGGGCATCTCCTTCGGGTTTCTCTACGCCCCGCCCCACTACAACACTCCGGAAGTGGAGAGTGCCGGGGGATGAAGATCCTCCTTTCGGAAACGCTGAGCTACTGTTTCGGCGTTCGGAAAACCCTTCAGACCATCGAACAGCTCCTTGCCGAGAGCGGCGAGAAGCCCGTCTTCATGCTCGGAGAGGTCGTCCATAATGAGTGCGTCATCCGCAATCTCAAGGCCCGGGGACTCCGCCTGATCCAAAGCCTTGACGAGGCCGACCCCGACGGTGTCGTCGTTCTGCAGAGCCATGGGTCTCCCCGCTCACGCTACGAGGACCTCGCTCACAGAAATCTCGACTATGTCGACGCCACCTGTCCCATGGTCCGCGTCATTCACGAACGCGTCCGCGAAATCGAAGAGCAGGGCGCTCTCCCCGTTATCATCGGACAGAAGGGTCACGAGGAAGTCCGGGGGATCGAGGGTCAGGTGAAGCGCGCCGTCGTTCTCAAAACCGATGACGAGGCCACTCCCGAACTTTTCGCCGGTGTCGAACATGCCGGAATCGTCGTTCAATCGACCTTTGTCACCGAAGAGGCCCTGCGCATTGTGGACCGCATCCGAAAAATCGTTCCCCAGGTCGATTTTCACAATACGATCTGCCAACCCACACGGACCCGGCAGCGGGAAGTCGAGGAACATTCGAAGTCGGCCGACTGCGTCATCATCGTCGGTTCGACGACGAGCGCCAACACGCGCCACCTTTTCAAGATCGCCCGGAACATCAATTCCTGCACCTATTTCGTCGACAAACCCATGGACGTCGACGGCCTGCCCATCCCGCCGGACGCCGCCGTCTTCATCGCCTCCGGCGCGTCGACGCCGGAAGACCAGATCATCGAAGTCGTCCGGCGGCTCGAGGAGAGACGCCATGTCCCATGACAAAGCCGTCGTAATCGGCGCCGGGCTCGGAGGGCTGGCCGCGGCCGCACTCATGGCCCGGGACGGATTTCCAAACGGCCGCCTTCCGCCCCCAAAGCCGAAGCCGGCGGGTTCCCAACCTCTATTTCTGCGACCAGTACACCCATCCGGGCGTCGGCATGCCGATGATCATGATCGCCGCCGAACTGACCGCCGCAAGGATCGCCCGTGAGCGGAGTTGATCCCCTCCTCCGCCGGATCTTCCGGCGCGGAAGCCGGACTTACTTTCACAGCACGCGATTTTTCCCGGCCGAAACGCGGCGCGACGTCGCCTGCCTCTACGGGTTCGTCCGGACGGCCGACGATTTCGTCGACCGCATCCCCCAGGATCGGGAAGGCTTTCAGGCCTTCCGGAAAGCCTATGAGACCTGCCGCAATTCCGGGGAGACGTCCGGAAACAACGCCGACCCCGTCATCGCGGGTTTCTGTGAGCTGGCCCGGCGGCGCGGCTTCGATCCCGCCTGGGTCGATGCCTTTCTCGATTCCATGGCCATGGATCTCACCCGGAAAGACTATGCGACACTCAGCGACACGCTCTCTTACATCTACGGCTCCGCCGAAGTCATCGGTTTGATGATGGCCGCCGTGATGGATCTTCGCCGCGAAGCGTTCCCCTTCGCCAGGCTTCTCGGACGGGCCATGCAGTACATCAACTTCATCCGCGACATCCGCGAGGACGGCGGCCTGGGGCGAACTTACCTTCCGGCCGATGCCATGAAAATGCGGGGGCTGGACTCGCTCACCGAGGACGAGGCGCACCGAAAGCCGGAGGCCTTCCGGATTTTTCTTCGCGGAGAGATCAGGCGCTACCAGGTCTGGCAGATCGGCGCCGAGAAGGGCTATGCCTTCATCCCCCGCCGCTTTCTTGACCCCATCCGCACCGCGGCCGCGATGTATGACTGGACGGCGCGGAAGATCGCCGCCGATCCGTTTATCGTCTTTCGCCGCAAGGTCAAACCGTCCCGTCCCCGCATCCTTTGGACCGGATTGCGGGCACAACTCTCCGGAAAAGGATTGAGGGCATGAACCTGGATGATTTTTTATCCCGATCCCGGAAACGGCTGGCCTGTTTTCTGACGGAATTCCTCGATGCCAAGAAGTCGGAAACGGCCGGCGTCAATGCCTGGGGCCGGGATATCACGGATCGTTTAAAGGCCTACACGGTTTTGGGAAAGATGATTCGGGGCGCCCTTGTCCTTCTGGGCTGCCGGGCGGCTGGAAGCCGGATCACACAGGATGCCGTCCGGGCCGGGGCGGCCATGGAACTCGTCCAATCCGCTCTGCTCATTCACGACGACATCATGGACAACGACACTCTCCGGCGCGGCGAGCCGTCTTTTCACCGCCGGTATGCGGCGTTGGGCAGGCGCGAAAACATCGCCGAAGCCGATCATTTCGGGCTGTCGATGGGCCTCTGCGGCGGCGACATCGCCATTTTTCTGGCCTTTGAGGTGTTGGCCGGGATGCGCTCCGCCAACCGCAAAACCCCGGCCGCGGTTCGCCTGTTCGCCCGCGAGCTGACACTCGTCGGGCTGGGACAGATGCAGGATCTCTACGCCGGAGCGACTTCGAAACATATCGGCGAAAAGGACATCCTGGGACTCTACCTTCACAAGACGGCCCGATATTCCTTCTCTCTGCCCCTGGCCATGGGCTGCCTGATCGGCGGAGGAAGCCCGGCCTTGAGGAGAGGGCTCGAACAGTGCGGCGAATACCTCGGGTTGATCTTTCAACTCCGCGATGACGATCTCGGCATGTTCGGAAGTGAGGAGGAGATCGGCAAACCGGTCGGATCGGACATCCGCGAGGGCAAGAAAACCCTTCATCGCCATCTGCTCATGGAGAGGGCGCCGGCGGCGGAACGCCGGAAACTGGAAAAGATCTTCGGCCGCGCGGATGCGTCGGAGGCGGACATCCGGGCGGTTCGCGACAGGGTGGAAGCCCTCGGGGTCCGGGAAGAGGTCGGCCGAAGAATCGAAGTTTTGCGACGGAAGGCCAAAACCGGAATCCATCGTCTTCCCGCAGCCGAACGCTATCGGACGTTACTTCACGAACTCCTGACCTACAGCATCGCACGAAAAAAATAAAACATCCCCGGGGAGGGGCGTATGAGCTGATATCTTGCGATCAACCTGGCCATTCTCAGCATTCCTTTTCTTTTCAGTTTGAGGACGTCTTCTATAACTATTCCATGCTGTCGTTCTATCTGCTCGCTTTCCTCTCCGTCCGCAACAAATGGATCCTCGGCCGGGGTTATGCGTGAAAGCAACAGGAAAAAAGCCAAAGAAGTAAAACAGCGCTTTCACGCATAACCCCGGAACCGAAGTTGCGCCTGAAAACACATTCCGAACGTCTTAAGATGAGCGGCTTCATCGAGAGAGGAACTCGGGGGCCAGGGTTTTCCAGAGGCGGTTGAAGCGCTCCTGGAGTTCGCCGTAAAGGCCGGCCAAGGCCTTCCGGGGCTTGATGGTTGTCTTCCCCAGCCGGACGGTCCGGGCCGTGAGCGCGGCGATATCGGATTCCCCGGCGCTTTTCCGCTCATAGCTCCAGATTGCTTGGAGAGCGGCTCCGAGGGCGGCGGCTTCGCTCTCGGCCGGAACGGCGACGGGCGTCTGGAAAACGTCGGCGGCGATCTGAAGCCAGGTCCGGCTTTTCGCTCCGCCGCCCGTGGCCCGGATTTCGGACGGGTCGAGTCCCAGGGCACGCATCCGGGCGAAACCATAACCGAGATTGAGAATCGTTCCCTCCATGATCGAACGGGCCATGTGGGACGCGCCGAATGTCGCCCTGTCGAGGCCGAAGAAAACGCCGCGGGCATGAGGCAGAACCGGCACGCGCTCTCCATCGATAAAGGGCAGGAATAAAAGTCCGGCGGATCCCTCCGGGGCCATGGCCGCCAGGGTCTCGAGGCTGCGATTGGAAAGCTTGAGGAGCGACTTGAAGGCCTCGGTCGTGTTGGTGACATTCATCGTGCAGAGAAGAGGCAGCCAGCCGCCCGTGCTGTCGCAGAAGGGAGCGATCTCTCCGGCCGGATCGACGAACGGTTCGGGGAAATAGGCATAGATCGTGCCCGAGGTGCCGAGGCTCAACGTGCAGACGCCGGGCGCCGTGTTACCGGTGCCGATCGCGCCCATCATGTTGTCCCCGCCGCCGCTCGAAACGAGGACGCGGCCGAATCCGAAACGGGAGGCGACGGCTTTCCGGATATGGCCCAAGGGTTCCCGAGGATGGAGGAGCGGCGGCAGGCGATCGGCCAGTCCGGGATCGACTGCGGCCAGGGCTGCGGGATGCCAGCGGCGGCGGCGGATGTCCATAAAACCCGTGCCCGAGGCGTCGCCGTATTCCATGGCCGCATCGCCCGTCAAATGGAAATTCAGGTAATTGTGCGGAAGGAGGACGGTCGCCAAGCGGTCGTAATTTTGCGGCTCCCGGCGTTTGAGCCAAAGAACTTTCGAGGCCGTAAAACCCACGGCCGGGACAAGGCCGAGTTTGCGGATGCAGGCCGATTTTCCGCCAAGCGCGGCGATGATCTCCTCCGTCTCGGCCGCCGTCGAGGTGTCGTTCCAGAGTTTGGCCGGCCGGATCGGACGGCCCCCGGCGTCCAGGGGAATGAATCCGTGCTGTTGTCCGGAAACGCCCAGGGCAACGACGGTGCAGGGATTGATGCGGGAGGATACAAGAGCCTCGGCCAGAGCGGCATTCATGGCCTGAATCCAGACGCGGGGGTCCTGCTCGCTCTCGCCGGGCTTGAGGTTCTTCACGAAACGATGGGGTGCATACCCCCGGCCCCGGACTTTCCCTGAGAAATCGACGACGAGCGCTTTGGTCCCCTGAGTTCCGGAATCGATGCCCACGGCATACATCATGTTTCTTCACCTCTCAACCGGGCATCGCCGACGGTACTCGTGAAGCCTCCGACATTCCCGATCATCTTGTTTTCCTCACGACCCCCTACAATGACGGCACCCTCCGGATGATATTTCCTCGAATGCTGCACAACCATTCTGTTTCAAGTCTCACGCTCGCAGCTCCTTCACGGCAGCCGGAGACGTTCCGGACTGTCGGGAGCATCGGCGACGTTGAAGACCGTCAGATAAGCAAGCCGGACGACGTCGGCCATTTTCTCCGCATTGATCCTGTCGGACATATCCGTCGGTTGGTGGGCATCGGCATGGCCGCCCGTAAACAGGAAAACCGAGGGGATGCCCTCAAGGGCGAAGAAATAGTGGTCGCTGTTCCCCATCATGGGCGTGGAAGGCAGGGGCACGACGTTCAATCCCACGTGGGCTTCGCTTAAATCGACAATGAGTGTTCCGAATTCCCGGGCGAAAAGCGGGACATAGGCCATGAGCAGGCGCCGGGGATCGTCGCCGATTTTGGCTTGTACTTCCGCGGAAAGATGGAATTCCGCGGCCTGGCTTTTCACGGCCTGATGCGGCGTATCGCGGCTGATCATGTCAAGGTTGACGCAGGCCTTGATCTTTTCCAAGGGAACCGGGGGATTCTTGACGAATGCCAGGGAACCCAGAATGCCTTTTTCCTCGCCCGTCCAATGCGCGAAAATCACGGAGCGGCGGGGTTTCACCTGGCTGTGGGCCAGAGCTTTGGCGATCTGGAGAACCCCGACCGACCCGGAGGCATTGTCGTCGGCGCCGTTGAAAACATAGCCGTCATCGTTCAGGCCGACGTGGTCCAGATGGGCTCCGACGATCACATGTTCGTCTTTGAGGTCCGGGTCCGAGCCCTCGATGATGCCGAGCAGATTGGCGCAGGGCGAAGACTGAAGCGCAACATCCATATCGATCGTCATCGTCAGGCCCGGGAGATCCAGAGATGACGGTTTCAGAGCGGTGTCGATTCTCCGCGTCCTCTTGCCAAGGGATGTTCCGGCGGCGGCGAGAAGGGCGTCGGCCGCACGCGGCGAGACCCAGAAGGTCGGCGTCATCGGATCGACGGCTGCAATCGCCGGGGAATAGATCCGGTTCGAGGCGGAGGGGATTCTTGCGCCCTGGACATAGCCGTGAGGCCGGGCGGGACGATCAAAGGACGGGTCGGCTACGATGAGGGCCAGAGCCCCTTTGCCGGCCAGGAGCCGGGCGCAGTTTTCAACCGGCGTCCGGCGTCCCGCGAAGCGGGCCCAATGATCGGGGCTGTTGAACATCGTTTTCCGCTCGTCTCCGCCGGGACGGCCTGCAGCGACCAGAACGATCTTGCCGCGGACATCGATCCCGGCGAAATCGTCGTATCCCAGGTCGGGAGCCGAGACGCCGTATCCGGCGAAAACGACGCGGCCTTCGATCGCGCCGCTCCAATCCGCGCCGTTGCTGCATGTAAAATCGCCGCCCATGCTGAACGTCCGGGTCACACCGCCGGAACGAACCGTCATGGCCGTTCCCGGACCGTAGGTTTTGACGAACATGGGGAGAGCCTGTTCGTAGGATCGCGGTCCGGAGCCGCGGGTATCGCCGAACGGCAGGACGCCCCAGGATTTGTAGAGGCTTCGGATATACTTGCGGGCGATGCTCTGGCCGCGGCTCGGCGTATCCCGGCCTTCGAGTTCGTCGGCGGCGATGAATTCAAGAAAAGCGGCGGAGTCGACGGCGGTGATGCTTTCGAAACCCGGCCGCATTCTTTCGGGAACGGGCGCTCGGGTCTCCGCGGCCGGGACCGGGCTGAGACTGAGAAGAAGAAGGGCCACGGCGACGGCTGAAATGATTCTGAGATGATTCATGAGAGCCCCTTTATTTATTTTCTTTGTTTTATTGAAGCCAAGCTACGGAGGATTCGGCCGCCGATAATAACAGCCGCGACCTCGGTCTTGAGGATGTTTTCGGGGGGCAGAGCCAGAATGTTCCGGTCGAGGATCGTAAAGTCGGCCAGCTTGCCGACCTCGATCGAGCCCAGGACATCCTCCTGGAACGCGGCACGGGCCGCCCAGATGGTGAAGCCACGGACGGCCTCCTCGATCGACATCCTCTGTTCCGGAAACCATCCCCCCTCGGGCCGGCCCTCGACATTCTGCCGGGTCACGGCCGCGTGAATTCCGAGAAGCGGGTCGACCGGTTCGACGGGAAAATCCGATCCGCAGGGAACGAAAAGCCCGGCGTCCAGAAACCAGCGCCAGGCATAGCCGCCTCCGGCCCGCCGGGCCCCGACCCGGTCTTCGGCGAACCGCATGTCGGATACGGCATGAATGGGCTGCATCGAGGGGATGACGCCCAGCTCGGCGAAACGTTCGACATCCCGCCTCTCGACGAACTGGGCATGTTCGATGCGGAAGCGGTGATCGGGATTCGGATGCTCCGCCAAAGCCCGGGCGTAGGCTTCGAGACACAGACGGTTGCCGCGGATGCCGATGCAGTGGGTGTTGACGGACATATCGGCTTCCAGGGCGGCCTTGGCGATCTCATAAACATACTCCGGCGTCACCCGGAGAAGCCCCGTGTTACCGGGGTCGTCGTCGTAAGGCTCGAAAAAGGCGGCCCCCCGCGAACCCAGGGCACCGTCGAAATAAAGCTTGATGCCTCGGACAGACAGAAAGTGGCGCCCACCGTAGTTCTCGACCCGGTGACTCCGGAAAAAATCGGCCAGGTCCGGCCCGATCGGAAAGTCCACCTCTTCGCCGAACATGGCGTTGAGCCGGAGAGTCAGGCGGTCCTCGTCGATCAGACTCTTGTAAAGCGCGAGAGCCCGGGGCCCGACACCCGCTTCGTGAACGCCAGTGAGGCCCGCATCGAGGCAGGCCTCGACGGCCAGAAGAAACTTTTCCCGGAACCGCTCGTCCGAATCCGGCGGAATGCGGTCCTGGACAAGATTCATGGCCCTGTTGACGAGAACTCCGGTCGGCTCGCCGCCCGGCTTGCGGACAATGACGCCGCCCGCCGGATCGGGAGTCGAGCGATCGATCCCGGCGATCTCCAGAGCCTTTCGGTTGGCGAACGCGGCGTTGCCGTCGACCCGAATGAGAAAGACGGGATTATCCGGTGATATGTCGCTCAGTTTGTCATGAATGGGAAAGGATCTGTCGGCCCAGGCGTTCTGATCCCAGCGGCCTCCGACGATCCATTCGCCCGGTGCGGAAGAACGGACGCGACCGGCGACGCGGTCGACGATCTCCTCGAAACTCTTTGTTCCCGAGATGTCGAGCGAGGTCAGCGCATCGCCCAGACTGTGGAGATGGGCGTGAGCATCGATCAACCCCGGCAGGATGAGATGCCCCTCAGCGTTCAGAACGGTCGTTGCGTCACCGATCCAGGGAGAGATCTCCTCGCGGGTGCCGACGGCCATGATGCGTTCGCCCCGGACGGCCACCGCTTCAGCCAGAGAAAACCCGGCATCCACCGTGGCCACAACGCCTCCGATGAGGACCAGATCTGCGGGCGGGGACGGTTTTCCGCCGCCACAGCCCAGAGCCAATCCAACCGTAAAAATCAATGCGATGATTTTTTTCGCCAACGGACACCTCCTCTTGCCGATTTCCCTGATCCTTCGGCAGTTCCGTTCTCCCTCTTCCAACGTTCTCCGGGCACCAAGCTTTTCTTTCTCAAACGGAACTCAAAGACCGAACCGCGACCAAAGAGGCAAGCCCCATTGGATCCCCTGAAACATAGCATATCCGGATGGTCATTCAAAGCCGGGCGGGTGAACAGGTATCGACAGGCGACGGGTTTTTATTGTATGTTTGAAAAAAAGGAATGAATTCGAATGAGGGAGTTGGGACACTCATGAAAACCTGCGCCGTTTTCGGTGAAATCCTGCTGCGCCTGTCGCCGCCTCCGGGCGAACGGCTGCTTCAGTCCCCCGTTTTATCCGCCCGATTCGGCGGAGCCGAGGCCAATGTCGCCGTCTCTCTGGCCCGCTTCGGCCGCGCCGTCCGCTGCATCACGGTGCTTCCGATCAGTCCGCTTGGAGACGCGGCCGCCGGAGAGCTCCGGCGCTTCGGTGTCGACACCTCCTTCATCGTCCGTCGCGAAGGACGGATGGGCCTGTATTTCGCGGAAGGCGGGGCCGCCCATAGACCGTCCCAGGTCGTCTACGACCGCGAAAACTCCGCCCTGGCCCTTATCGCGCCGGGCGCCGTGGAATGGCCGAACGCTCTGGAAGGCGCAGGCCGGTTTCACATGACCGGCATCACTCCCGCCTTGAGCGCCCGCGCCGCGGACGCGGCCCTCGAAGCCGTGAAAACGGCCCGAAACAAGGGTCTCGAAGTCTCCCTCGACCTCAATTTCCGGGCCAATCTTTGGACTTACGGAAAAACCGTCCTCGACGTCATGCCGGAATTCGTCCGGCAGGCCGATCTGCTCATCGCCAACGAGGAGGATTGCCAAAAATGCCTCGGCATCGAGGCCGCCGCCGTCCCGGGCCGCGATGCCCTCGATCCCCGAGTCTACGAGGACCTGACGGCCCGCGTCATGAACCGGTTTCCGAACCTCGGCCGTCTGGCCGTCACGCTGCGGCGCAGCCGCAGCGCAAGCGACAACAATTGGACCGCCGTCATGAGAACGCCGGCGAGGTTTTTCACCGGTCCGGATTACGACATCCGCGGCATCGTCGACCGTATCGGGGCTGGGGACGCCTTTGCCGCCGGATTGATCCACGGCCTGGACACGCTCGACGACGACCGGGCGGCCCTGGCCTTCGCCGTCGCCGCTTCCTGCCTCAAGCATACGATCGCCGGGGATTTCAATCTCGCAGACGAAAGCGAGGTTCTCCGTCTGATGCGGGGCGACTGTTCCGGCCGCATTCGGAGGTAGCGGGCCGTGCGGATGAATCGACAGACCGTCCTCGACATCCTTCTGGAAACGAAAATCGTCGCGGTCGTCCGCATGAAGGAACGCCGAAAACTCGAATCCGCCGTCCGGGCTCTGCGCGCGGGCGGAATCAAAGCCGTCGAGATCACCTTGACAACTCCGGGAGCGCTGGAGGCCGTCGCTTCCCTGATCGAGGAAAGAAAGGCCGCGGAGTTCACGGTCGGGGCGGGCACCGTTCTGGACGCCGCGTCGGCCGAAGAGGCCGTCCGGGCCGGCGCGGAATTCCTGGTCTCGCCGATTACGGACACGGGGATGATTGAAGTGGGCCGCCGCGCCGAATGCCTGGTTGCACCCGGCGCCTTCACGCCGACGGAAATCGTTCAAGCCCTGCGGGCCGGCGCGGACATCGTCAAGATCTTTCCGGCGACCTCACTCGGGCCTCAGTTTTTCAAGGACATCCGGGGTCCTCTGCCCGGCGCCCGGCTGATGCCCACGGGCGGCGTCACCCCGGAAAACGCCCCGGACTTCATCCGCGCCGGGGCCTGCTGTGTCGGGATCGGAACAGCACTCCTGGATGCCGCAACTCTCACGGCCGAGGACTGGGACGGACTGACCCGCAAGACCCGAGCGTTGGTCGAAAGCCTCAGAAAAACCTGACCGCCCGGATTTAATTCTGTGTCGTCCAATTGCCGTGGATGTTGCAGTATTCCCGGGCCACAAGCTTGTCGCTGAAGGGCACGTAAAACTCGGCGACCGGCGGGTCTCCGGGCTTCAGGTATTTTCTCTGAATGTAGGGGCCGTTGATGACTTCGATCCATTCGATGTAGTGTTCGTCCGTCATGGGGTGCAGCGTCGAACCGACGGTGACCTTGACGCCTGTGCCGGAGGACTCGATGATCGGGACATGCTTTTCGACGGTTTTGTCGGCGTTGTGCTCCTCCATGAAGATCATCGGCTGTCCGCAGCAGACCAGGGCTTCGGCTCCGGCATGCAGGACCTCGATAATATTGCCGCAGATGTCGCATTTCCAAACTTGGGCTCTTTTCGTCATAATCGACTCCTTTTTTTGATCTTTTACCATTATATACGGGTCGCCAAATTCCCTAAAGCCCCCCACTTTGTCTGATGCCGGCTCATCTGCAGATCGGTTTTCCACCTGATCGATATTCCACCGGCTTGAGGGAAATCCCGGAAGACGGAACGTTAATCCTGTAATCGACAGCTTCTCGGCGGTAAGGCCGGAGCCATACGTTACAGGGCTACGATTTGAGTTTCGGGAATTCCGTAATCCGGATGTTCGTGCAGCCGTAGGGGATGAGCTCGATGTCCTCGAGAGGCTCGGACGACTCCCGGTCGCCGGGGACGATCTCGCCCGCCCAACCGTGGAGAAGCCGCCAATCAGGGAGCTTCCGGCCCTTGGCCCATGCGGCCATCCCTGCGCCCTCGGGAGAAAACGGCCGTTCTCCGACCGGCCGCTCCTCGAAGCGGAGGCTTTTTTCCGGATTCTTCTCGTTGACGAGAAGGCCGTAATTCCACGGCGTCTCCGGCCTGACCTCCCAGTCGGCATGCGGCGGTTCGCGGTGGGGCTTGTCCTCATTGACCCGGGTCCACTTTTCTCCGATCCGAAGAGCGTAGACAAGCGGTCCTCTTTCGACGGCGACGGCGTCGTTGTAGCGCCGCGTGACGACGGGCCGCATCGGCAGTGTGAGCGAAAGCTCCGTCGTTCCCGTCCATTCCCGGTCCAGCCGGTGGAAGCCGCCGGGCTTGGGATGTTCGGTCATGATCCCCACGCCTTCGAGGACGGCGCCTTCGGCCCAGGCCGGAATCCTGAAGAGAAGGGGGAACCGCGCCGGACGCTCGGCCCGGACCTTGAACCGCAGCGTGTCCCGGAAGGGATAGTCCGTGTCGCAGGTCACGGCAACGGGAACGCCTGCCGCCTCGAAGTCGACCGTGCTCGGGGCATAGGCCGCGGCGACGAGTTCACCGGCCGGCCCCCGCATCCACAAATGGGCGGCGAACTTGGGCCAGCCCTGGTGCATGTTGGCCGTGCAGCAGCCGAAGTTCGGCTCCAGGCCGTAAATGTTGGATTCCTGGCCGTTGGTCGTGAACAGGTGGTCGGGGTTGATCGTGCACTGGACCTGGTTCGCCTGCTGGTCGTACTGGTGGGCCCACATGTCCGGCGAGAATGTGGCCGGGAGGGCGTTGAAGGCGACTTTCTCGAGGCGGTCGCCGAAGACCGGATCGCCGAAGGCGGCCAGGATATGTTCGAGAGAATACATAAACTCGAGGACGGCGCAGAGCTCGGTGCCCTGGATCGGATTCTTTCCGGCCAGACACTCGTCCCCCGTGAAAACGCCCGTTGCCTGGCCGTGATGCCGGTCCAAAAGTTCGAGCATGGCATAAGGAAAACGGCGGTCCTCCGCCCGGCCGGAGGCGCGCCACCACAGAGCCTGGGCTTTTGCGGCCATCCCCGTGTTGACGACGTGTTTGGTCCATTTCCACAGGCCGCGGCGGGGATTGGGAACCGTAACGTCTTCGCCTCGGTAGAAGGCGGGGTAGTCGAAGCCCTGGTCGTGGAGCTTTCGGGCCAGGTCGAGAAGCCAGGCCGCGCCCGTTCTTTCATAAAGGGCGAAGATCGGAATGAGCGCCTCGAACCAGCGGAACCGGCCCCAGTTGAAGAGCGGCTGGTGGTCGATCAGGGCATTCATGGCCTTCAGGTTTTTTTCGACGGCCGCCCAAACCCGCTCGTCTCCCGTGATCTCGGCATACTGGCCGAGGACCTTGTCGGCCAGTTGAATGGCCCAGAGATCGTAAGGACGCCCGTCTCGCGGTTTCCTCCAATCCTCGGGGAACGGCTCGAACCAGCCGTCCTCCCTCTGGTGAGCAAGGATGTGCTCGACATATCCCTGAAGCCTTGTCTTGAGGGGCGCGTCGTCCAGAAGCCAGGCCAGCGGGATGGCCCCGTCCATCCAGTAGGGGGCGCGCTCCCAGCCGTCGGCATCGCCGCCGAACCAGCGGCTGCGGGCGACATCGGGCCAGAACTCGTCGAGATGGCCGGTCAGACCGTCGGCCTGGATCCGGAGCTGGCGGCGCAGCCAGCCCTCCGGGCGGATGGAGGTCAGGGGGAGGGGACGGAAGGCGGGGTCATGGAGCCCGGCGGGCGGAGTGTCGTTCTCCACGGCCCGTCCTGAGCTCTTCGAAGACATTCGCATCGAGGCCCAAAAGGGAACGGCCGCGGCCGCCGTGCCGACACTCATGCAAGTCAGAAAATCTCTCCGTCTGATCATATTCACCTCCATATCCAGATTGAAATCCCTGCCTATCGACGTGACATGTGTAGAAATCGATGTTCGGGAAACATTCCATAATATGGAGAAAGAATTGTCAACCCTCACAAGTTCCGGCTATCGATCACTCTATGGGATTGGATCGGAAGTTCTATTATCAAACCGTCGACATCTTTGTCAGGACATGGCCGGGAAATGATTTCTCTTATCGCCTTCGGATCAGGACTGCTGGTCTTTTTCGCGGTTCTTGATCAGGGCCGAGACGGCGTCCCGGAGATCGACGATGGAGAATCCGTAAAGTCTCCGAAGGCGGCCGACGGTTTCGTTCGGGGAAACGGACAAGGACAGGCCGAGCTTTTCCAGGATCGCCGCGACCGGAACTCCGGTGGATGCGGATATCTCCCGCAGGGTCATCTGGCCGGTAATGAGAATCCCGCCTTCTTTTCTCACGCGGGCACGTCCGCCGATCGTCAACGGCATTGACGCCGGCCTCCGGCCAAAACCTCAATGTCCCGGCTATCTCGTTAGAGACGTGCTATCGGAAAAACCTTGGCCGAGGGCACGGCCCCCGGTTCTTCCGTGAGAACATCAGGCCTTGGACAGGGCTTGTTCCAGGTCCTCCCAAATGTCTTCCCAGGCCTCGCAGCCGACGGACAGCCGGATCAGGTCTTCGGTGATTCCGGCTTTTTGGCGCTCCTCGGAGGAGACGCCGGCGTGGGTCATCGAGGCGGGGTGCTGGATCAGCGTTTCGATGCCGCCGAGCGAAACGGCCAGAGTGCACAACCGAACGGAATTGATCATTTTTCGGCCCGCCTCGAATCCGCCCTTGAGGCCGAAGCAGATCAGCGAGCCGAATCCCTTCATCTGTTCGCGGGCCAGAGCGTGCTGGGGATGATCTTCAAGTCCCGGGTAGTTGACCCAGGCGATTTTGGGATGATTCCTGATCATGAGGGCCAGCTTTTCGGCGTTTTCCTGGGACCGCTCGACCCGGAGGGCCAGGGTTTTGACACCACGCAGGACAAGCCAGGACTGGTGGGGATCCATGGTGCCGCCCATGAGGATGAGCACCTTGCGCAGGCGGTTGAAGATCTCTTCCTCCCGGGCGATGAGAATCCCGCCGACGACATCGCTGTGGCCGTTGAGGAATTTGGTCAAGCTGTGGAAAACGATGTCGGCGCCGAGGGCCAGGGGATTCTGAAGAATGGGGCTGGCGAAGGTGTTGTCCACGGCCATGACGATCCCCCGCTCGCGGGCCAGTCGGGCACAGGCCCGGAGGTCCGAGATCAGCAGGGTTGGATTGGCCGGGGTTTCGATGAAGAGAAGTTTCGTCTCCGGCCGCAGGGCTTTTTCGACCAGGTCGAGGCGCGAGGTGTCAATGAAGTCCGCCGTGACGCCGAAACGCGAGTATTCTTTTTCGAGAACGGTCCGCGACGGGCCGTAGACCGAGGCCGTACTGACGACATGGGCGCCCTGCTCCAGAAAAGCCTGGTAGATGGTCGTCACGGCGGCCATGCCGGTGGCCGTGCCGAGAGCGCCGCACCCGCCCTCAAGGGCGGCCACGCAATCCTCCAGGGCCCGGGTGGTCGGGTTCCCGATCCGGGTGTAGATGTAGCCTTTTTCGGAGCCGTCGAAAAGCGCCGCGCCGTGTTCGGCCGAACGAAACGCAAACGTCGAAGACTGGTAGATGGGGACGGACACCCCGCCGTAGATCGGATCCGGCTCCTGTCCGGCGTGGATGACGTTGGTCGCCGCGTGCTTGGAAAGATGGGACTTCACGGGTTTTCTCCTTTTTGTTTTCGGCATCGGCCGCAGAGGCCGACAAATTCGATGTTGTGGTCCCGGATTTGAAAATCGTACTTCCGGGCCAGGACCGCCTCGGTTTTTTTTACGAGTTCGAGTTCCTCGGCCTCGAAATCCATGTAATCGATGATCAGGCCGCAGGACGTGCAGATGAGATGGTGGTGGTGATCTTCGGACGAGCCGGTTTTGAGTTCGTAACGGGAGTGGCCGTCTCCGGCACTGACGCGGTCGACGGCGCCTGACCGAAAGAGAAGATCGAGCGTCCGGTAGACCGTGGTCAAACCGATCTCAGGATTGGTTTTTCTCAGGGCGGCGTAAATGTCCTTGGCACTGACATGGCGCTTCTCGCGGCTGAGGCAGTCGTAGATCGCCTGCCTCGGGGCGGTCCAGCGCGCAACCTGCCCCCGGAACCCGCTGCGTTTTCCGAAACGGCCGGGCATATCAAAAGACCTGACTGTTAATGGTTTTCATTATCATCTTAAACATACCCATTGAGCGGGGCGCTGTCAACAGAAAATTCCGAGCCGGAATCGGGATCTCCGGAGATCTCTAATCCCGGCGATCGGGCGTGTCAAGGATCAAGGCGTCGGCGACGATTTCAGAGACCGTCCGGATCTCGACACCGAGCTTGTAAAACTTGTTGAGCTCGAGAAGCTGGTCGATGCAGTTGTGGCAGGGTGTGGCCACCACCTGGGCCCCGGTCTTCCGAATCTGCTCGGCCTTGATGCCTCCGGCTTTGATCCGCCGGTCGGCGAAGGCGGTCATGGACAGCTGGCCGCCGCCCCCGCCGCAGCAGTAATTCTTTTCTCTGTTGGGCGTCATCTCGACGAAATCGGTCGCGGCTCGCTTAAGGAGAAACCGTTGTTCTTCGGCCACGCCGCCGAGGCGGACGAGATTGCAGGGGTCGTGGAGAGTCGTTTTCTTGGGATTGCGGGCCGGATCCAGCCGGATGCGACCCTGTTTCACGTAATCGACCGTGACTTCAAGAATGCTCCGGACATCGACGGGATGGGCCCGGCCGATCCATTCCGGCGCTTCCCAGCGGTTGGAATTGAAGCCGTGGCCGCATTCGGGGAGAATCAGGGCTTCGGCGCCCAGCGCAACGGCCGTTTTCAGAAGCCGTCCGGACAGCAGCGCGGAGACCTCGTCGTCTCCGGAGTAGAGCCCGTAATTCGTGGCGTCGAAATCCGCGGATGACAGCGTCCAACTTTCGCCCGCGGCATGAAAAATCCTGGCCGCCGCGAGAAGGGAGAGCGGGAAAAATTTGGGTTCCCGCGGATTCACGGTGTAAAGAACACGCGACCCGGTCTTGTCCATGGGCAGGCTCGCTTCAGGATCGCCGGTTTCCGTCCTCAGCTCTTCACTCAGCCAGTCGACCGTTTCCACCCAGTCTTCCCTGTCGATCCCCATGTTGTTGCCCTTTTCGACGGCCGTTTTGACCGTGGAATCCAACCCGGAAGGCACAAGATCGAGAGACGTCAGAAGACCGCGGGCCGTGCGGATGAGAGAGGAGATCCCGATGCCCATGGTGCAGCTCAGGCTGCAGCGGCCGCAAAGGGAACAGCGGCCGAAGAGGGCATCGATCCACTCGCGGACCCTGTCGGCGTCCAGATCCTTGGCACCCACCCAGCCCGGGGCCAGACGGCCGGATGGCGTGAAATGGCGTTTGAAGACTTTGATGACGAGCCCGAGTTTGTAAGCCGGCAGATTTTCCGGCTGCGGATCGGACAGATAATAATGGCAGGCCTCGGCGCAGAGTCCGCAGTGAATGCAGGAGTTGAGGAGGGCGGCCTCATCGCGGCCGAGTTTCGCCCGGAAAGCGGCCCGGGCTTTTTCGAGATCCTCGTTGGTTGCAGCGATCAGGCGTTTCTCCAGAAAATCTTCAATTTTCGGCGGTTGTTTTCCGGCCATGGCTTATCCGAGCTCCGTTTTCCCGGGCAATGTCCCCCGGCGGCCGAAGAAACGGCCGAACAGGATTCTGGAATAGAAGAAATAGGCGCAGTGCCGGATTTTCCCGGCGGGAATATAAAGAAACATCAGGATGGAGGCGGCGAAAAGAACGGGCTCCGTTTCCGGACGCCCGGCGGCAAGCCAGGAGAGGGCGAGAAACAAACCGACGATGCCGTTGGAGACATAGTCATCGGGGCAACTGAGGGCACGAAGGTCCGGCTTGACGATTCTTTTGGCGAGAAGCCCGCAGCCGGCCAGAAACGCGGCGGCGAATATCCATCGGGCCGCCTGAAGGGCCGGGCCGGGAACCCGGACGCCGATGACGGACAGAGCCAGATGCAAAAGGGCGAGGAAAATGCCGCCGTGATAGATAACGCCCGCGGCGTAGGTCGCCAGGTGCTTGCGGGCGCTTTCCTTTTCCCACGGCGTCATCCCCGGCCCGAAGGCATAGAAGATCCCCCGAAGAACCGATCCCCGCGGCTTCGAGAAAAGGGGTGTGCGGCCGTAGGCCAGCGTCCGGGCCAGATGCCATGACAGCGCCGTGATCGAGAAGACGGCCGCCGCGACAACGCCCCATCTCAGGATGTCCATGAGTTCGGGATTATAGCATATCCTTGACACGGCGCACGTCTCTTGAAAAAATGTTATTTTTAACGGAAGATCCATACGGAGAAACTTCGAATGGCGTCCAAAGACAGCGGTTCACCCCCCGATCTTCAATCCTGGAAGGAAATCGCCTCTTACCTGGGATGCGACGAGCGAACCTGCCAAAGATGGGAAAAAGAGTTCGACCTTCCGGTTCGAAGATTGGGAGCCGGTCCCCGGTCCCGGGTCTTCGCCCGCAAGCGGGAGATCGACGCCTGGTTGGAGTCCCGGCTTGGGACAAGCTCGTTATCGGCAGAAATTGCGGGTGCGATCTCAAAGAGTCACAGTCACGCTCGTCCGTCTCAAACCCAAACTTCGTCACTCAAATCCAAATCCCTCCTCCGGCTTCCGGTTGTCGGCGGCGTCCTGGCCGTCGCCGCGACCGCTCTGCTTTTCCTCGGGTTCCCGGAAAAACGCCTGCCGGCCGATTACCGGGTTGAGGAGACCGTTCTTGTAATGCTCGACGCCGAGGGCCGGGATTTATGGCGTTACGAGACAACGCTTATCGACCCCTTGACAACGCCCCTTCTCGGACCGAAGTCAAACAGCCGGATTATCGACAAGGAGGGAATGCAGAGCCTTCCCCGCCTGTTAATCCGGGACCTGACCGGCGACGGCCGGCCTGAAGTCCTCTTTTACCCGACGGATGACTCGGGCCGCCCGGCCGGGGGACTCCTCTGTTTCAACGCCAGGGGCCGCCTTCTCTGGACGTTCGATCCCGGCCGGCCCGTCACGTTCGGTTCCCAAACTTACGGATCGGAGTATTACGGCCGATTTGCTTCTCTGGATCTCGACGGCGACGGCCGCCACAAGATCCTGCTCATTTCCAATCCCCGGGGATTTTTCCCGACTGTCGCGTCCCTTCTCGACGCCGAAGGCCGGCTCCTGGGCGAATACTGGAACTCGGGACACATTCAAGACATCGGTGCGTTCGATATCGACGGCGACGGACGCAATGAAATCATCATGGGTGCCATGAATAATGAATACCGGGAGGCGGTCCTGATCGCGCTGGATCCCGAGGACATGGGGGGAGCATCTCCCCAGCAAAATCCCCATTACACCAATCTCGAGTTGGGCCCGGGGAAAGAAAAATATTATGTCCGTTTTCCCCGTAACGCGATCGACGACGCCCTGACCAGGATCTCCGCCGTCCAGTTTTTGATGATTCAACCGGCCGACCGGATCCTGATCGTTACGCTAGAACCGTCCACGATTCAATACAACTTGAACTTCGGATCGAACAATTTTTCCCCGCGGATTTCTCACGGGTTTGAAATAACCTACTCCGATTTGTTCAAACAAGGCCGGATCGCCGAACCATTCGACAGAGAGGCCCTCCGTTCGAAACTCGGCGAGGATATCTTCTGGTGGGACGGCGAAAACTGGTCGCGGGAACCGACTCTGACCAAATACTGGCGGGAGAAACAAGCCTCCCGGCCGGGCGTCCGGCAGCCGGAGATCTGATATCCGGCCGAATCCCATGGCCGTCCGTGACCGGTTTCTCGAAACCCTGCGGGGCGGAAGACCCAATCCCCTCCCCGACATGGAATTCGGCTATTGGGACAAGACGATCGCCGTCTGGCACGAGCAGGGCCTTCCCCGCGATATCCGAACCAACGCGGACCTTGAGCGGCATCTGGGTCTTGAGGGCCTCTCCATCATTCCCGAGTTGCCCGTGCACATCGGGCTTTTTCCGGATTTCGAAGAGCGGGTGATCGAGGAAAAGAACGGCCGGCGCCTCGTCGTCGACAGGGAAGGCGCCTTGTGCGAAAAACTGGACTTCGACTCGACCATGCCCCGCTATATCCGCTTTGCCGTGGAGACCCGGGAGGATTGGGAACGTCTCCGGGACGAAAGGCTCGATCCCGCCCGCCCCGGACGGATCGGCGACGTCCGCCGGGCCGCCGATGAAGCCCACGCCGCGGGCATGCCCGTGACCGTCCACTGCGGCTCCCTTTACGGCCGACTCCGGAACTGGATGGGTCTTGAAAATTTTTCGCTGGCCCTGATGACCGATCGGGACTGGGTCGAGGAGATGATGGAACATCTGACCGGCCTGGCTCTCCGCCTTATCGAAGACGCCCTGCCCGGTGTCGAGGCCGACGCCGCCTGGTGGTGGGAGGATATGTGCTACAACCACGGACCTCTGCTTTCGCCCCGGCTCTTTGAAGACCTCATGGTCCCACGCTACCGCCGCATCACGGACGCACTCCGGCGGCACGGCGTCGAGGTCAACGTCCTCGACTGCGACGGGCGGATCGATGCCCTTGTCCCCGGCTGGCTTCGGGCCGGGATCGACGTCATGTTCCCGGTCGAGGCGATTCACACCGATCCCCTCCGCCTGCGGCGGGATTTCGGAAGCCGGGTTCGCATGATCGGCGGCGTGAACAAAATGAGCCTCATCGCCGGACGCGGGGCCATCGACAGGGAAATCGAGCGCCTCACGCCGCTTGTCGCCGAGGGCGGCATCATCCCCTGCATCGACCACCGGGTTCCCCCCGACGTCACCTTCGAAAACTACCTCTATTACCTCGAACGCAAACGCACGTTTCTCCTCTGATTGATTCACAGTCCCGATCTGTTCACGGGCCGTATCGGCTCGCCCGGAGGGTCATAAAATTGGGTTCTTTGAGGGGTTGTGCGCGGGTCGAGATTGCCGTTCCGGCAAGGAAGCGGCCCACGAAGGCGTAGTGAGGCTACGTCGAGTGGGCTGCGACGCAGCCGGAATGGTGAGATCGGCACGCCTGAAAGGGAAAAAACGCATTGAGAAGAAGAAGCAAAAACCGGCATTTTTTCCGCACAACCCTTCAACTGCATTTGTTCCAGCCGCAGGCTGGACACGTCGGACATTTCTCGTCCGGCAGCGAGGCGCCGCACTGGCGGCAGATGTTCTTCAAAAAATCCCGGGGATTTTCCCGGACCTCGCCGACGTGGCGCTCCAGGATCTTGGCCATGGCGTCCGGTATGGACTGGACGAGGCCGCCCTCGGTGAAGACCGGATCGGCGCCGCCGATGCCCTTGAGCTGAAAGATGACCTCCCGGGGATCGACACCGCTTCGCAGAGCCAGAGATACAAGACGGCCCAGGGCCTCGGCGTCGGCCATGGTCGAGTAGCCGCTTTTTCCGATTGAGGCGAAGACTTCAAACGGCTTTCCTTCGAGAAACGTGATCGTGACATAGAGGTTGCCGAACCCGGTCTTGATCTTGTCGGTGATCGACGGCAGCGACATCGGCCTCTCGCGGGGAAAACGTTTTTCGCCCTCCGGATCGGTTGTCAGGACCTGTCCGGCCTTGCAGCCGTCGCGGTAGACGGTGACGCCCTTGGCGCCGAGATCCCAGGCCAGGCGGAACACGCGTTCGACATCCTCTTCCGATGCGTCGTGCGGCAGGTTGACGGTCTTGGACACCGAGTTGTCGACATGCTTCTGAAAGGCGGCCTGCATCCGGACGTGGCCTTCCGGCGCAATGTCATGGGCGGTTACGAACCAGGGCGGAAGAGGTTCTCCGGGACGCTCATTCTCCCACTTTTCGAAAAGAGGGTGGACATCGCGGATCTCGCCGTCCAAAATGCGTGAGGTGAAGGAAAAGGCGAAGATCGGCTCGATGGACGAGGAACAGCCCGCAAGGCGGGAAATCGTTCCCGTCGGGGCGATGGTCAGGACGGTGGCGTTTCTCCGGTCCTGTCCCTTGTAGACGGAAAGGTCGATATTCGGGAAACTCCCCTTTTCCCGGCCGAGTTTCCGGGTGGCCTCGTCGGCCGTCTTTCTCAAAAAGCGGGCCAGGCGGGAGGCCAGGCGCAGGGCTTCGGGGGAATCGTAGCGAAGCTCCAGTTGCAGGAGGAGATCGGCAAATCCCATGATGCCGAGCCCGATCCGGCGGTTGGCCTTGGTCATGGCTTCGATCTGGGGGAGAGGATACCGGTTGACCTCGATGACGTCATCCAGGAAACGGACGGCATCGGTCGCGACGGCGGCCAGCCTGTCCCAATCGACGCCGTCCCCGGCCCCGGCCCGACGGAAATTCGCCAGGTTGATCGATCCCAGATTGCAGGATTCATAGGGATGAAGGGGCTGTTCCCCGCAGGGATTCGTGGCCCGGATGTCCCCCACACTTCGCGTCGGATTGCCCCGGTTGATGCGGTCGATGAACAGGAGGCCCGGATCGCCCGTTGCCCAGGCCGCCTCGACGATCATGCGGAAAATGTCCCGGGCTTTGCGGGAACCGGTCTTCTTTCCCGACCGCGGATCCCGGAGCGGGTAGGATGCGCCCCGGGCCAGGGCGGCCATGAAGGCGTCGGTCAGGGCGACGGAGATATTGAAGTTGGGAATGCCCTCTCCGCCGCGCTTCATGCGGATGAACTCCTCGATGTCCGGATGGTCAACCCGCAGGATGCCGATATTGGCGCCGCGCCGCGTTCCGCCCTGTTTGACGGCTTCGGTGGCGGCGTCGATGACCTTGAGGAACGACACCGGGCCCGAGGCAACGCCCTGGGTCCGCCGGACAAAGCTTCCCTTCGGGCGGAGAGAGCTGAAATCGAATCCGGTGCCCCCTCCTTCCTTGTGAACGAGGGCGGCGTTGCGGACCGTGCCGAAGATGGATTCCAGCGAGTCCTCGATGGGCAGAACGAAGCAGGCGCTCAGGCACATGCCGCGGCCCGCGCCGGTCAGGGTCGGGGAATTGGGAAGGAAATCCCTGGCCACCATCAGGCGAAAGAAACGCTCGGCCCAGGCTTTCCGCTCCTTCGGGGATTTTTCCGCCTCGGATACGGCGGATGCGACACGGCGGAAAAGATCGGACGGCGAGCGATCGAGGAAGCCTCCCTTTTCGTCCTTGAGAAAGTAGCGGGCTTTCAGAATCCGGAGGGCATTCGGCGTAAATCCGTCGGTTGCGGAAACGTCTTCGGGCATGGCTTTTCTCCCGGTTCAGGCAGGTTATTCGGCTCGGATTATACCATATTGATAGGATAAGTAAACAAGATCTCGAGGGTTGACAGGAAGCCCGGTTCGTGTTATCTGAAATTCAATAGGACGATGGCTGAAAGGGATTCCAGGGAGATTCTTCGCACGTGGAAGGAAATCTCCGTCCACATGAACGTCAACCTCCGCACGTGTTTTCGTTGGGAAAAGGAATTCGGACTCCCCATCCACAGAATCAACAGAAATTCCCGCCGATCTTCGGTCTTCGCCTACAAATCGGAACTCGACCGTTGGCTTGCAGACAAACCTTTGTCCGTTCCGGCGCAGAACCCGGAAGTCCCCATGTTCCGCCGGCACCCCTTGCGGATTCTCGCCGCGGGAGCGGCGGTTTCATTCGTTGCGGTCGCGTCCTTCCTTTTTGTTTCGCCTCATTCCGGCCGGACCGTTGAACCCAAAGAGCTGACCATCGCCTTGGCTCCCATCGAAATTCTCGACGACCATGCCCGGAATGCCTATTTATCCGAAGGCTTCACCAACGAAATCATCAATTATCTGACGTTTTACGAAGGCATCCGCATCATCCCGGCAATGGAAGCCATACCGGAAACTTCCGGGCAGGACATTCCTTTCGGCCCGCAACCTGATTTCACGCTCCGAGGCGCCCTGCGCCGCGATTCGGGAAGCCTCTTCCTCAACGTCAGCCTTGACCGCCGGTACGACGGTGCCCGCGTTCTCGATCTTGGGATCTCCAAGAGCTCCGACAACCCGCTTGCAGCCGTCGATAATCTCTGCGGAAAGATCGGCGAAGCCCTTGGGTTACCTGAAACAACCGGGAGAAACGCTCGCCCGCTACGTCGGATCGGAAATCCGAAATCACGAAACAACGAATCATACGAAGCCTATCTCAAAGGCACGCACATTCTCGGACAACTCAGCGCCGCCGACGGGGGCGCCGAAACCTCCTGGCGTCTTTACGATAAGGGAACCTATTACGTCCGGCAATCCTCGCGCGAAGCCAACGAGACGGCCATCCGGTTTTTCAACAAAGCGCTGGAGCTTGACGGATCATTTGCCCATGCCCATATCGGCTTGGCCGCCGGTTTTCTGAACTATGTGAATTTCGGATGGGATTCCCGGATGAAATGGCTGGAAAAAGCCGAAGAGCTGCTGATGACGGCCCAAAGCCTCTCTCCCAATCTGCCGGATTATTTCAGCACCCTCATTAAGACTTATCTCCTCATGGATGTCTGCTTTAATTCCGAAACCCGCAACAAGGCCTATGAACTGGCCGAGGAAGGATTGAAACACTATCCCAATCACCCCCGGCTCGAATCCATCGTCGGTTATTGTTATTACTTGAAATTCGGAGAACACGGAAACGAAGAGGATTTCGTCAAGGCTCTCGAGTATAAGGAAAAAAGCTATTGGATGAATCCATTTTCCTTTGACAACCTCGTTTACACAGAGTTGCTGATGCTTAACGGGGAGTTTCGGAAAGCGGCCGATATCTGCAATCTCCTGCGACAGCGGGATTCGTCCGACATGGCGCTTTTCCGGTTTGGAGAAATCCTGTATTACCAGGACGATTTGGAGACCGCCCGAACCGTCATGGAGCAATTCGAAGACCCCCTGGACTATCGAATCCCGTCTCTCCTCTACCTGGGGCAAATCGCAGGACGCCTCGGCGACGAGGATGCCGTGGAGACTCTCTCCTCGCGAATCGAACAGATTTCCCCTGGAGACTATAAATTCTCCGCCGATCTTCTCCGGCTCGCCTCGATGCACCTGGGCGTAGGAAACAAGGAGAAAGGCCTGCGGTATCTCGAACGGTTTTTTTCGGGAGACTTGGCGCGCCGAATTCCCTACATTTACGGCAAACATATCGCTCTCGACGGCAATTTCGACGCATGGCGGGAGGATGCCGATTTTTTGAGAATCCTGCGGAAAGGAATGACATCATGGCGCAAAGCAAAATCATCCGGGTTACTCCTAACATCGAAAAATGCCTTTCAGAACTGAAGGCGGCCGTCCGGGCGATGCCCGCCGGAGAGCCGAAAACGCGGGCGCGTAAAGCCCTGGATTACCTGGTTCGAACCATGGCCGGCGAACCCCAGCCGATGAAAGGCCGAGGGTGTCCGAGAGAAACCCCGATTATCCGGTGAACCGATTGAGGCCGGTATTGTCTGGCCGGCCATGACCATCCGCCATCTGACCCTGTTCCTGACCGATGCCTGCAATTTCTCGTGTTCGTACTGTCTCAGAAGGAAGAAGAATCGCCACATGTCTAAAACAACGGCGGATGCCGTCCTCGACCGTTTCCTTCCCAATTTCTCCAGGGCACCGACGATCAATTTCTACGGCGGCGAACCTCTTCTCAGGTTCAAGCTTCTCAAGCACATCGTCGGACGGCTTCAGGGTGAATCCCGGATGGCATCCTGTAGGCCGCGTTTCGCCCTGACAACCAACGGAAGTCTTGTCACACCCGATGTTCTGGAATTTCTTGAAAACTCAAGATTTTCCGTGACCTTGAGTTTCGACGGGCCCGCCCAGGACATCCACCGACACAAAGGAAGCTTCGGTCCTCTCTCCAACCTTGTCCGGAGCATGACATCATCCCGGAAAATCAAGTTCGAAATCAATACCGTCGTCACTCCGGCAGGTGCCGAAAATCTAATGGAAACCGTCCAATTTCTATGGACTCTCGGCGCCCGGAATATCCGGCTTTCTCCGGCCCTGAACCTTTCCTGGAAGCCGGCCGCCAGGGCGGCCTATCGCCGCGGCCTCTCGCGGCTCCGGCGGCGCCTCTCCGAAGTTTTTCTCAGGACGGGACATGTTTCCGTCCTGAATTTCCGGGAGAACCCGGAACCCGGTCTTTTCCAATGCGGAGCCGGGAAAAACCGGATCGCCGTGACGACGGGAGGGGAAATCTGGGGATGCCACCTGTTTGCCGATTATGGCACAACCATTCCCCCCCGGGAGAAACGGAAGTATCTCATGGGACATATCAAAGACATCCGGGGACATTTCCCATCGCCGGATTCGATGGTATTGCAGGAATATTCCCGGTTGGCCCAGGATGCCTATTCCGTCCGGGGAAAAAGCTGTCTGTTTTGTTCCCACAACCAAGACTGCTCGATTTGTCCGATGAGCCTGGCGACACTCGGCCGCCCCCTGGAATCGATCCCCCTTTATGCCTGTGAGCTTCAGAGAATCCGGATCGCGGAGGTCCGGAAATTTCATGAGATGATTCACTCCGTTCGAGTGGATCCACGCCGATTCATGGCGACGATGCAAAATCGGTCTTCCTTTCGAAAGGGATACCGGGATCTCAAAATGGAGAGCAGGCGGCTTCCGGCGGGAAAATTCGGCGGCAAAGTCGATTCGACCGGTTGAGCCCGAAATCGAATTCAGGACGATTCCGGTGACCCGCCGGAGAACAAACCCGAGGAATTGCAGGTCGAACAGGCCAGGAGATCGAGGGGCTTCTCTAAAAGAACGGCGGCGCCCGCATCAGAGAGTTCGGCGGCGTCCCGGAAACCCCAGAGCGCCCCGGCCGGAAACATCCCGGCCGCGACGGCCGTCCTCATATCGATCCACGTATCGCCGAGAAAGACAAACTGTCGGGGTTCAAGAGCCATCTGCGACGCGATGAGAAAGGCCGCCGCAGGGTCGGGCTTGTGGGGAACGCCGGGTATCGCGCCCCGGATGACTTCAAAAGAAAACGGCAGGAGCTCGCGGACCATGGCTTCGGTGAATGGGTGGGACTTGTTGGACAGAACGGCCGTTCGCACATTCCGCGATTCCAATTCGGCCAGAAGCTCCGGAATGCCGGGGTAGGGCCGGCTGTGATCCCTCCAGACCTCCGCGTATTCGGCGCGGAACTGCCGGACGAAATCCTCGACGGCCGCAGCGCCCGACTCTCCGGGAAAAGCCCTCCGGACCAGAGTTTCCATGCCTTCGCCGACCATGGCCTTGCACTCTTCGATGGAACAGGGCGGCTGATCTCTTCGGGCCAACACGCGGTTCAGGGCCGCCGCGATGTCCTCGATCGTATCAAGGAGCGTGCCGTCCAGATCAAAAATGACCGCGGACCGCATCATGGTGTTTTCCTCCAATGGAGACTTTCCCGGAAAAGGGAATCGACGGTCGCTTCAAGAGCCGCGCGAAACGCCTCGATGACGGCGGAATCATCTCCCTTCAGGTGATCCCGGATGTACATCGGCGGCCCGACGTGGACCCGAATGGTCGCCGGAACACTCCACATGATATGCGTGCCGAAAAACGAAACCGGTGTCACGGGCAAATCCAGACCGTCCGTTTTCAAGAGGTTGAAGGCCATCACCGCGGGACCCCTCCGGAACGCCGCGACGTAGGGATTGGGCTCCCGGGACCGGACACGCCCGCGGCCCTGAAGGGCGATGACCGCCCGTCCCTTGCGCAGGTAGGCTTCGCACTTGCGAATGGCTTCGGCCCGGCTGCCGTCCAACCGGACGGGAATGCTTCCGATCCTGGCGATATTCGAGGACACAAAATGGACGATATAGGCGATCAGAGGGTTGATGATCAGGTGAAGAAAAACGCCGAATTTTTTCATGTGCCGCACCAGATGCTTCCGCACCAGGCGGCTGAAATCGTCCCGGTCGAAGATCAGGATGTTGGCCGTAAAAAAAATGGGACGCGGTGCGATCTTGAACAGAAGTCCGACATCCTTATAGCTGCCGATGTGGTTGCCGACAATGACATTCGGCCCTTCACGCACGAAATGTTCCGCCCCGCGGATCTCGATCTTCTTGGGGAAGAGGGCCAGCTCGGACAGCGCGCGGATGGACCGGCGCATGCTTTCGAGCTCTTTTTCGAAGGACTCCATTTCCGGTTGTCCGCGGCCGGGCTCAGGAACGGCCGTCCTTGTGAACGGCTTCCTGGAGGTTGGCGAAGACATCGGGCAGGGCGGCCGTCACCCTGTGCCAACTCGGGATGAGCAGGGTTTCGAAAGGATTCCTCCAGAAGGCGTTTCCGGCGATCCGGATGGCCTCGCTGAAGGTTTCGACGGCCGAGGATTCCGCGTGGCGGTCGAATTTCAAACCGTTGATCTCGGCATCGTTCATGTAGCGGACGACGGTATCCTGAGCCACTTTGAGATAAATGTTGCTCAGGGTTTTGAAAAACCCCTCGGAAAACTGCACACCCTCCCCCGCCAGAATGCGGAGAATGGATTTGGCGATGTCCACCGTCATCTTCATCAGTCCTTTTTCCGTCTCTCCGGGGATGAGCTCCTGGTGTTTGTGCTCGTAGGAATCGGCGATGTCGACCTGGCAGATCCGGTTCAGGGACATGTTGCGGTAGACCTCGGAGAGCGTCCCGACTTCAAGTCCCCAATCCCCGGGGATGCGCATGGCCATGGCCAGATCGCGGCGGAGGGCCATCTCTCCCGCCAGGGCATAGCGGAAGCTGTCCATATAGCTCAGAAAAGACAGGGGGCCCAGCATTTTCATAAGGGCACGTATGAATGGGGTGAAAAACAGCCGGGTCACCCGGCCGTGCATCCGGTCGGTCACCCGGCTGTAGTAACCCTTGCAGAACTCGTAGGTGGTATGAGGATTGGCCACAGGATAAACCAGCCGGCCCAGAAGGCTGCGATCGTAATCGACGATGTCGCAGTCGTGAAGGGCGATGACCCGGCTCCGTCCTTCGGCCAGAACGAATCCGAAGGCGATCCAAACGGCGCGGCCCTTGCCCTGGGTTCCGGCGGACAAGCCGTTGGCGTCGAGACGCCGGTAGAGGGACTTCATTTTCGGCCCGTCATTCCAGAGAATGACCAGGTTGTCCATGTCGGCGAAAGCTTTCCGGACCTGGAGGAATTGCGTCCTTGTCGCCCGATCCAGACAGAGGACGATCTGGTTGATGTATTCCGCCTTTTTCAGATCCTTCATGATGTGCGGCAGGGTACCGCTGGAGAATTCACGGAAAAGAGAGGGAAGAACGAGGGAAATGGGCCTGCGGCGGCTGAAATCCGCCAAATCCGCCTCCAGTCTCTTGAGATTGGGCTTTCCCAGGCGATGGAATGTGGCGATCACGCCGTTTTGAAAAAAGTCCGACATGGTTCCTCCTTCAGATAGATTATGCCAGGAAAACGGATCTGTCAAACCCGGCTTAAGAGGCGGAAAAACGACATAAAACGACATAAAACGACATAAAAGGACATTTACCCCGAATCTCTTGACAGGGTTTTTCAGAACATTCATGTTGGGGATGGACTCCGAAGGTTTTTCCCAAGGAGGGTTGATGGCCCGGCCGGGCTCGTCTCCCGGCCGGGTTTTTCTTTTCTTGTCATCGCCCTTCGAAGCATGGTAATCTGGGGCGGACGTCATGACGCAACCCCCAGCTTTCACAGACAAGCCCCCCCGCCGGGCGAGCTTCGGCGTTGCTCTCATTCCTCTCATCGCCATGGGCCTTCTTCTGGGCGTGGGATACGGGGTTTATCAAATCCGGCCCCAGGTTCTCCTGGTCGCCGCCGCGGTCATTACGGCCCTGACCGGGTTCGCCCTCCGGTTCTCCTGGAAAGACATGGAGCGGGGCGTCGTCGACAGCATCCACAAGGCCATGCCGGCCATCCTCATCATGCTCTGCGTCGGCATCCTGGTCGGGTCCTGGATCGCCTGCGGAACCATCCCGATGGTCATTTATTACGGTCTGAAGCTCATTTCTCCTCAGTATTTCCTGTTCACGGCCTGTCTGGTCTGCAGCATCACGTCCCTGGCCACGGGGACCTCCTGGGGAACGATCGGCACTCTCGGCGTGGCCTTCATCGGCATCGCCATGGGACTCGGCATTCCCCTGGGTCCGGCCGCCGGCGCCGTCGTGGCCGGGGCGTATTTCGGAGACAAGATGTCGCCTTTCTCCGATGTCACCAACCTGGCACCCGTGGCCGCAGGTTCAAATCTCTTCGACCATATCCGCCACATGCTCTGGTCGGCCGTTCCCGCCTGGCTTTTCGGACTGGCCGTTTATTTCTTCGTCGGACTCCGCTTCCGGGCCGCCGCCGTCGAATCCGAAATCATGACCCTCATCCTGGAAACCCTGCGCACGAATTTCCGTTTCCATGTCCTGCTTCTCCTGCCGATGGCCGTCGTCTTTTATTTCGCCTTCGCCAAGAAGCCGACCATCCCCGGGATGCTGCTGAGTTCGATCGTCGCCGCCGGGCTGGCCGTCATCTTTCAGAAAGCCTCAATCCCGGAGATCGCCCAGGCCGTCAATACAGGTTACCAAGGCCATACGGGAGTCGAGGCCGTGGATCGGCTGATCTCGCGCGGCGGCATGATGAGCATGATGGAAACCCTCCTTGTGGCCTTTACGGCCTTCAGCTTCGGCGGGATCATGCAGGCGACGGGCCTTCTCTCCGTGATTCTCGACCGGGTCATGAAGTTCGCCGACAAAGTCTGGAGCATCGTCATGACCACGGTCGGCGCCTCCGTCCTGACCGCCCTGGTGACGGGCAGCTCCTACCTCTCGATGATCATCCCCGGCGATCTCCTGGCGCCCGTCTACCGGAAAAAAGGGCTGGCCGCCAAGAATCTCTCGCGGATCATCCAGGAGAGCGGCGCGATTATCGTCCCCCTCATCCCCTGGAGCATGGCCGGCGTCTATATCACGGGCACGATCGGCGTCCCGACGTTTTCCTACCTGCCCTGGGCTTTTATGAACTATGTTTCGGTCGTTATTCTGGTGGCGTTTGGATTCACCGGGTTTTCCATGGCCCCCCGCAAGCGCGAGGACGAGACCCGGATCGGCAGCTGACCGGACGGGATTATTCTTCGATATCGGTGAGGGCCTTGGCGAATTTTTCCTTGGCTTGTTCGAGTTTTTTCTTCTGGAGTTCGAAGGTCGCTTCGAACTTGCCCTTCATCGCCTCCGACTTTTTCTTCTGGTCCAGCAGAAGATCGTCCAGACTGCCTTTTTTCTTTTCTTTTTTTTCGGACTGAATGACGCCCGCCGTCCGCACGTCGACCCACAGAAGGGCGGAGCAGCAGGGGCACTCGACCTGGATGATGCCGTCGCCTTTTTTCTCTTCAGCCATCATGGAAACAATTTACCAAACTCGCCCGCAATCGACAAGCCTGCGGCCTCATTCCCGGCACGGGCGCGTTATAGACCATGTTTCTTGATGAGCTTAAACAACCCCTGGCGCGTCAGTCCGATCTCGGCCGCCGTCCTCGTTTTCCGGCCGCGGCAGCGGTCGAGGGCCTGGCGGAGGAACCGTTTTTCAAACTCCGCCCGGGCCTCGATGAACGATGCCGGCCGCTCGGGAGCGGACTCTCCGCGCGGATTCAAACGCGGCGACAGATGGTCCTCCGTGATCATCTCTTCGCATCCGGACAGGATGACACAGCGGCGGATTTCATTCTGAAGTTCCCGGACATTCCCCGGCCAATCGTAGGATTCCAGAAGTTCCTGGACTCCCGGAGAAAACACGGGCACATCCCGGCCCTCCTCCCGGCAATATTTTGCGGCAAACGACGCGGCGAGAGGCAAAATATCCTCCCGCCGGCGCCGGAGCGGAGGCAGTTCGATGGCGATGATTTTCAGACGATAAAAAAGATCCTCCCGAAAGGCCCCGCGCGCCACCTCTTTTTCCAGATCCTTGTTCGTTGCGCTGATGAAACGGGCGCCCACCGCCCGGGTCTGATTTTCGCCGACCCTCCTGATCCGCCTCTCCTCGAGAACCCGGAGAAGCTTGGATTGGAGACCGGGGGACAAGTCTCCGATTTCATCGAGGAAAAACGTGCCGGCCCGGGCTTCCTCGATCAGACCCGACCGGTCCCGGATCGCCCCGGTGAAGGCCCCCTTCGAATAGCCGAAGAGTTCGCTTTCCATCAAGGCATCCGGAATGGCGCCGCAATTGACGGCCACAAAGGGATGCTCGGACCGCCGTCCGGTCTCATGGATGGTCCGGGCGACAAGCTCCTTGCCGGTTCCGCTCTCCCCCCCGATGAACACGGGGGCCTCGGCGTTCTTGACCCGTTCGATCATGAGACGGATGCGCTCGAACTCGCATCCCCGGCCGAAAAGAGGGGATTCACCGTGGGCGGGCCGGCCCCCGTATCGCTCCACGTCCTCCCGAAGAATCGCTTGAATCGGACGCGAGGCGGCTGCAACGAATTCCAGGTCTTGTCTCAGAAACGGCCGGCCGGATAGACGGCGATCGAGGCAGATCACTCCGGCGGCTCTGTCTCCGACGACAAGAGGATGACAGAGAAGCTTTCCGTCAAGAACAGGCTGCCGCACGGCCCGGGCCCGCTCGACCGGCTCGTCGTCCGGGCCGTTGATCGTCTCGATTCCCGGCGGGCCGGTTCTCAGAAAGATCGCCTCCTCCCGCCCATTGAAAAGAACAAGCCGCCAGCGTTCCGACGGAACATGATCGACGATCACATCGAAAAGACGTTGAATCAGGTCGGTGTTCATCGCACCTCGCGCTTTCCTTGCGCAAAGAAAAAAACGCTCGCCGATCCGGCTTTTTCTCACGACGGCGTTTTTGACACACCGGACGGGCTGTGATAGTCTCGGGCTGCGGTTTTTCATGAAGGTCGCGCCTCTTTTCACCATCGTCCTTTGCGCGGCCGTTTCCTCCTGCACTCCCGTCTGGCTCCCCCCGAGAGACGCGTGGCTGGCCCGCCACTTTGTGATCATGGAGGATTTCGAACAAACCGCCTATGCCGGCCTCCGCCCGGAAGGAAAAAGGCGCTTCCAAACGCTGTTCTGGGAGGCTCGCGCCCCGGGCGCGCAGGATGTTTTCGAAGAGCGCATGGCACTGATCTCCAAGGCCTTCCGCCGGGAGAACAGCGCCCGTCCCTGGGATACGGACAGAGCCCGCATTTATCTGTTGAACGGGCCGCCTTTGGAAATCATCTACGGAGAATCCTTAAAAACGGTTTCGGCCCCCATTTCGGCCGACGTTTTCGAGGAATCCGTGGACGGCATCTCCGTGGAGTCCTGGCTCTATCTCTTCGAAAACGTCTTTATCGTCTACCACTTTTTTTTTCGCCCGCCGAACGAATGGCGGATCGGTCCCGGAACCTACAACGACGTCCTCCTGCGCGATCTTGAAGCGCGCAGCCGGCAGGAGTTCTTCGGCATCCCGGACATCGAAACCTACAGGATCGAACTCGAACATCTTGCCGCGGAGAAAAAAAAGAACCCGAGGTGATATCATGAGGCCATCTTTCAGGCAACGGCGGTTGATCGCCGCCTTTCTTCTTGTGGCCGGGACGGCACTCTCCGTCTCCGGGCGGGAGCGGCCCGCGGTCGATCCGGACCGGACGGAATGGTTCCGCAACGCCAAGTTCGGCCTTTTCATTCATTGGGGCCCCTACGCCATGATCGGACGCGAGGAATGGGCCCGCCAGCTTCTGCGGATCCCCCACGCCGAATACCAGAGAATCGCATCCGGCTTCAATCCCGTCCACTTCGACCCCGACGCCTGGGTCCGCCTGGCCGCGGAGGCCGGAGCCCGGTACATCGTCATCACGGCCAAACACCACGACGGTTTCTGTCTTTTCGACAGCGCCCACACCACGAACACCATCATGAACACGCCTTACGGCCGGGACATTCTGGCCGGGCTGGCCGCGGCCTGCCGCCGAAACGGCATGCCTCTGGGTCTCTACTATTCCATCATGGACTGGCATCATCCCGACTACCTGCCCCGCCGGGACTGGGAAACCGACCGGCCGGCCGGCAACGCGGATTTCAATCGCTATATCGACTTCGCCCAGGCCCAGATCCGGGAGCTCATTGAAAAATACGACCCCGCCATCCTCTGGTTCGACGGGGAGTGGGAGCATTCCAACGAGGATCAGCGGGCCGACGAGTTCGAGCGCCTGATCCTCGATCTCAATCCGAACATTCTGATCAATGACCGGCTGTTCCGAAGAGAACCCGGCCGGGGGGATTTCGGGACTCCGGAGAATTTCGTCCCCGCGACCGGCTGGCGCGATGAGGACGGCACGCCCCGGCTTTGGGAAGCCTGCGCCACCATCAATTATAACGGCTGGGGTTACAACCGTTATGAAACGGAATTTCACAGCGCGCCCCAGATCATCCGAAAGCTCGCCGAAATCGCCGGCAAGGGCGGCAATCTCCTCCTCAATATCGGCCCCGCTCCCGACGGAACCATTCAGCCGGAATTCGTCTCGCGCCTGAAAAGCGTTGGCGAGTGGCTGAATAAAAACGGCCCGGCCGTCTATGACACCGGTCCCGGCGTTTTTGAAAGACTCCCCTTTTTCGGCAGTTCCACAGTCAAGGACAACACCGTCTACATCCACATCATGGGCCGTCCGCCCGACAACCGGATCCGGTTGCCCGGTTTGAAGTCGTACCTCAAAAAAGTCACCATGCTGGACAAGCCGGAAAAGAATCTCAATTTCCGGCGCATCCGGAATGATATCGTCGTCACCCTTCCTTCGCCGCTTCCCGATCCCGACGTTTCGGTCCTGGTTCTCGAATTCCAGGGCGAACCCCGCGTCGATCCCTACGAGATCGAGCCGGACAACACGGGCCGGATCGAGCTCCCGGTCTATCTGGCCGATCTGCAATCGCGCATGGGTCAGCGGGCCTACCTGGACGATTTTTTCGGAAGGGTCATGCTGGCGAACTGGCAGAACATCAGCGATTATCCGGAATGGACCTTCTCCCTGAAGCGCGGGAGACATTACGAAATTCAGGCGTCCTATGCCAGCCAGTGGGGAGGCCGGAGTTCCTTCGTCGTCGAGATCAATGATGAGATCCGAATTCCCGGTACGAGCGGAGATTCGCCGAGCATCTACTATCCCGCGACATTTTCCCTGGGAACGGTGCGGCTGGATCCGGGCCGGCACACGCTTCGCTTTCGGATCACCTGCGTGGTCAACAACAACGCCCTGAAACTCGAAAACGTCGTGCTCGTGCCGCTTTCCCGGTGACGATCCGGCCGGGAACACGGATCAGGGGGTCTTTTCCAACCTCTTGATTTTCGTGGAAACGTTCCGGAAGGTCGGGTTCCAATCCCGGATTTTCCGGTAGATCCAGAGCGCCTTGTCCGGGTTTTTGCTCTCCTCCATGAGTCCGGCCAGATCGAACTCGAGGGCATGATAAACATCCGTCCCTTCGCGGGTCAGCTTCATGGCCCGGGTCAGACATTGTTCCGCTTCCGGAAAGTTCTTGTTTTTGCGATGGCAGCGGCTGAGAGCATGGTAGCTTTCCATGGCCCGTTCCTTGTCCCGGGCGGCCAGAAGAAACTCGTCGACGGCTTCGGCAATCAGTCCGAGTTCCATGAAGGCGACGCCGAGCTGAAAGCGGACTTCGGCGTCCTCTTCGGGAACCTTGGCTTTGACGTCCTTCCGGAAATCATCGACGATCTGGGACAGATCTTTTTCGAACTGAATGGTCAATCCCTTGGTCTGGCGGTCCCGGACGGCCTGGATGAGCCGCAGCTCATCATCCAGCCGCTGAGTCAGATCAAAATAGGCTTGGGTCTCCGCTCCGCGGCCGTCCAGAGGAACGATTTCGCTGATGTCGGAGAAAACCTCCATCGCCCCGACTTTTTCTTCCACGGAGTCCGTTTCAGGAACAGGCGCGGACACCCGGCGGCGAGCCTCCTGAATCCCGGCGTCGATGGACGTCGTCTCATGAACCCTGTTGAGGATTTCCTGTTCGTCGAGCTGTGTCTGGGCCTGATCGAGGAGTTCGAGCTTTTCGGCAATCCGGGTATCCCGGGGATAGGTCATCTTCAGGGTTTCCAGAATACGCCGGGCGTTGCGAACAAGACCCTGTTTGATATAGATATCGGCCTGGGACAACGTGGATTCGATGAGCAGGCTGTCCTTTTCGGGAGGAGGTACGGGTTCCGGCTCCGCAGCCTCCTCTTCTTCCGTTCGACCGATGTCCTGCTTGGTTTTATGATAGGCCTCCGCAAGGTCTTCATCCTCGGGCCGGATCTGGATCAATTCCTCGAGAACGGCCAGGGTTTTTTCCGTCGGCGGCTCCTTGCTCAATTCTCCTAGAATGGTCCGGTCGACGATTTCGAGACGATCGAAATCCCGGGAAGCCCTGTAGATCGAAGCAAGCTTCTCCAGAGCCGGGAGATAAATCCTCTGGTCGGCCAGAATGAGCCCCAGCAGGCCCACGGCCTGTTCTTCCCTGTTTTTCTTGACGAGGTTGTTGACCAGAGGTTCAAAGAAGTCGAAGGCCCGATCCGGATTGCCGCGGAGGATGGCCAGGCGGCCAAGCTTGATCCGGGAGTTGACGTTCATCGGGTTCGATTCCAAAATGTCCGAAAAAGCTTTCTCGGCCCTTTTGAAATCGCCGTCCTCGAAATGCAGGTTGCCGAGAAGATTGAGGAGCTGGGGGTTGTTCTCATCCGCCTTGAGTCCCTGTTCAAGAATCTGCACGGCCTTTATCCGGTCGTTTTTCCTTTTGTAAACCTCCATGAGGTCGGTGATGATGCGCAGAGACGACGGCAGCATCCCCCGGGCTTCGAGCAGAACCTTTTCCGCCTTGTCCGCAAACCCGTTCTCCAGGTGTTTTTCCGCGATGTCGGCGAACATTTCGACGGCGGCCTCGATGCGGCCCTCTTTTTTATAGAGCGCCGCCAATTTTTCGCGAACGGGAATATCCTCCCGGTCGATGCGCGCCGATTTTTCGTAGGCGGAAACGGCGGCCGGAACTTTGTTATTGCGAAGGAACCGTTCGGCGGCTTTGGCGAAAGTGTCCTTGGCATCGGAAACGAATCCCTGCCGCCCGTAGAGATCGGCCAGATTGAGGGCGATCTCGGGATCGTCGGGCTTCATCCTGAAGACTTTTTTATGAATGGCCAGGGCCTGCGAATACAGACCTCTTTTTTCATATTCCGCGGCGACCCGTTGATAAGCCTCGATCGCCCGGCTCTCATGTCCGATGCGGACATAGAGGTCGCCGATGGTATTCAAAACCCCGATATCGGACGGATCGCTCTCGGCCAGCTTTTCGTATTCGGCCGCGGCCTCGCGGAGCTTTCCCCCCTTGATCAGTTTTTCAGCCGATTCCAACACCCGGATTCTGTCCAATTTGGCATTCATGTTCGCCTGGACCCCCTCTTGACAGCCATGATCGTCGCGGCCCCGGCGCCGGCAGGATTCGGCCCGAGAAAAAAACTTCGTCTGTGCAAAGGCGTCGGCCCCGCTTTCTCCAGAGCCAGGAAATGCTGCGGGGTTCCGTATCCCTTGTTCCGGGCGATCCCATATCCGTCAAACAGCGGATCCATCTTCCGCATCAGTCCGTCGCGAAACACTTTGGCGACCAGAGACGCCGCGGCAATGGATACACTCAAACGATCGCCTCCACAGATCCCCATGTGATGATATTTTACATCTCTCAGGGGAAACCCGTCAACAAGGAGAATGTCCGGAGCCCGCGGAAGAGAGGCCACGGCCCTCAACACGGCCAGCCTTACGGCTTGAAGAATGTTCAGGGCGTCGATCTCCCGGTTTGTCGCCTGACCGACGCCGGCCATATCCGCCTCCCGGAGAATCAATCCGGCCAACCTCTCCCGCTCGGCCGGACGGACACGTTTGGAATCATCGATATCCGCCATCCATTCCGGAGCGGCCCCGGCGTAAATCCGGGACGGAAAAACGACGGCGGCGGCGACGACGGGGCCGAACAGGCAACCCCGGCCGACCTCATCCACACCGGCGACGGATCGATGCCCGCTCTCCAGAACTTTTTTTTCGAAGGAAAAATCGGCCACTTCCGGGTCTGTTCGCCTTCCGCCGCATGTGCCGGCCCCCGGAAGCCGGACCCTCCGGGCCTTCCGAAGGCACTCCCGCTCAGCGGGCTTCCTTGAGGCGGGCGGCTTTTCCTTTGAGATTTCTCAGGTAATAGAGCTTGGCCCGGCGGACCTTCCCCTTCCGGGCCACTTCGATTTTGCTGATCATCCGCGAGTGCAGGGGAAAAACGCGCTCGACCCCCACGCCGAAGGAGATCTTCCGGACTGTAAAGGTTTCCTTGGGACCTTCGCCCTTCCGGCCGATCACATCCCCAGAAAAGATCTGGATGCGCTCCTTTTCGCCTTCCCGGATGATGACGTGAACCTTGACGGTATCGCCGACGTTGAATTCCGCGATATCGCTCTTTTTCTGTTTATCCTCGACCAGTTTAACCAGGCTCATGATGTCGTCCTTTCTTTATCGATGTTATCCATGTTTGTCTTCTTCAGCAAATCCGGTCTCGTCCGGGCGGTTTTTTCCATCGCTTTTTTCCTGCGCCATTCCTCAATGGCCGCATGGTCTCCGGAGAGGAGGACATCGGGAACCGCCAGGCCCCGGAAATCCCGGGGGCGTGTGTATTGGGGATAATCGAGAAGACCGTCGTTGAACGAGTCCCTCTCGACGGAACCGGTTTTGCCGACGACGCCGGGAACAAACCGGGAGACGGCATCGACAACGACCATGGCCGCCGGTTCCCCGCCGGTCAGAACGTAATCGCCGATGGAGATTTCTTCGTCGGCCAGATGCTCCGCCACTCTTTCGTCCACGCCTTCATACCGCCCGCAAATCAGGATGACGCGGCGGAGCCGGGCCATCCGCCGGGCCGTTTCCGCTGAAAAAAGGGTGCCCTGGGCCGACAGAAGATAAACGGCCGCCTCTTCGTCCCGGCGGAGCGATTCGACGGCGCAAAAAACCGGCTCGGGCTTGATCACCATGCCCTCGAGTCCGCCGAACGGACGATCGTCCACCTGGCGGTGTCTGCCGGCGGCGAAATCTCTCAAATCATGCACACAGATCTCCAACAGGCCTTCGGCCACGGCTCTCCGGATAATCCCTCCCGATAAAAACCCCGTGAAGATTTCGGGAAAGATGGTAATTATATCAAATCTCATTCAGCTCCAAAAGTCCCTCGGGCGGATCGATCCGGATTCTCCGGTTGTCCGGATCGATCTCGACACAGATGTCCTCCACGAAAGGAATCAGATACTCCCTTCCGGATCCTTCGATCACAAGGAGATCCGAGGATCCGGCGGGAATCAATCCTTTCACGACGCCGAGAGACCGGCCCGACACCGTTTCGACGCCGGCGCCGATAACCTGAAAATCATAAACACATCCCTCCCGGGGAGGGAGAAAGTCCGTGGCTTCAGCATAAATCCGTCGTCCCGCCAAGGCGTCGGCTTGGGCCAGATTATCAACGCCCTCGAGTTTCAGGATCGGGACATTCCGGTCGAGGCGGAGACTCTCGATACGATATTTCTCAACCCCCTCTTTTTCCTCGACAAAAACCGACGACAAGCCGGCTTTCAGGGAGTCTTTCGCATAGAGTCTGAGCTTGAGTTCGCCTTCGGTCCCCTGGCTCCTGAGTATCCGGCCTATGCCGACAATGTCATCATTTTTCAATGATTTCGAGATTGAAACGTCTCTTGAGTTTCATCCCGGCGGCGCCGAGAATGATCCGGATGGCCCGCGCCGTCCGGCCTTGTTTTCCAATGACCTTGCCGAGATCTTCAGGAGCGACCTTGAGTTCCAGGATAGTGGTCTGTTCTCCCTCGAGCTGGGAAACCAGGACTCTATCCGGGTCGTCGACAAGAGCCTTCGCGATCAATTCAACGAGTTCCTTCACGGTGGCCTCCTTCTTTTACTTATGACTCCTGAGCACCTTTTTTTTCGGGTTTGATGACTTTGTTCAAGAGGGATCGAACCGTGGGGGACGGTTGGACGCCCTTGGCCAGCCAATTCCGGGCTTTTTCGACGTCGATCTTGACATCCGCCGGATCCGTCAAGGGATTATAAGTTCCGATCGTATCCAAGGCCCGGCTTCGCGTGGCCTTTTTCGAATCCATGACGACGATCCTGTAGCAGGGACTCTTCTTCGCGCCAAATCTCATCAGTCTCATTGTGATCATTGTGCAACCTGTTTTTTATTGAAATGATTGAAAATCATAGCCAAATTTGCCCGCCAAGTCAACACCGGTCGATTCGTCATAGGGCCCTATCCGCGCAATCAGAGGTTGAGGGAGAGGTTGAAAGCCCCGAAAATCTCCAGGTAGGTCTGGCCGACAAACCGGCGGCTTCTGAGGACATAGGCGAAGCTCGCCCGCACCCGGTCTTTCCGGAAGACCAGCCCAAGGGCCATATCGGCGACGAGAGGCCGCTTGACGACCCTGTGGCTTTCCCGGAAGGTGTTGCCGTCGAGAAAGATATCCCGGGCCACGGCCTGGGCTTCGAAAACCGCGAACGCATGAACGGCGCCGGGAGCGCCGGATGTCCGAAACCCGTTTTCTTCGCCGATTCCGGTACCGCCGCCGCCCGGCAGGATGAAGGACGACCCGAAATCCCGGGGAAGATTTCGGCCGGCCCGGATTTCGAAGCCGGCTCCGGCGCCGGTCACGGCATTGGAGATCCGGCCATGCGCCCTGACAATGGCGTCCCAGTCGAAAACCCCGGTCGGATCCGGCTTCCGGACCTTCCATTTGCGGTCGGCGCCGAATCCAAGGATCAGCTCATTCTTGATCTGGTTCGACCAACCCTCGGGCCGCGTCCAACCGAAGGTTCTGTGGAGGAATTTCTGCACATCCCCGCCCAGAGAGGCGGGGCCGACAACTCCGATCGTCGCTTCGAATCCGTCCAGAACGGAAGGACCCCGCGCGTAGAAGCCCAGTGTTCCGTAAATGAAGCCCGCATAGGGCCTGTCATCGATGATGAGATTGCGCCGCCAGATGTCATGCGGAGTAAAAATGTTCTGACCGAAGCTCAAGGACAAATAACGGCGGGACACGGGAGTTGCGAAAAAAGGCAGTCTGCGGGCCAGATTCCCCAACAACCCGGTCAAAGGCAGGCGGCCGGGTCCCGGGCCGATCTCCGGTGAAAGCCAGACCAGTTTGAAACCGTTCGTATAGCCGCGGTCGGTTCCGGCAAAAATGTCGTTTTCCACATGGAGTCCGATGGTTCCGGAGGCCTTGCGGGATGTCCCTTTTGCCGACTCCGGGCTTGCGGCCGTGCCGGGAATCGCTGCGAAAGCCAGGACGGCCAGAAGGCCCGCCGTCGCAAAGACATCCCTGGATATCATCAAGGTCTCAGCCGAAACGGGACATCAGTTTCCGGAAGCGGGGCTCCCGGATCATCTTTTGCATATCGGCAAAATGCTTGAGAAGCTGGTTGACTTCATGAACCGGACGGCCGCTTCCTCGGGCGATGCGGCTCCTTCGCCGGCCGTTCAGGATCCGGGGATTCCTCCTCTCCTCCGGTGTCATCGAGTTGATGATGGCTTCGAAATGGAGGATTTTCCGGTCGTCGTCCGGAAGAGATGCCGCTTCCTTGAAAAGCCCGGACTTGGGAAGAAAACCCAGGATCTGGGATAAAGAGCCCATTTTCCTGATCTGGACTATCTGGCTGCGGAAATCCTCGAGTGTGAATTCCCGGCGGCGGATTTTTTGAAGGGCATCCTCCGAGGCCTGAAGATCGGCCTGCTCTTCGGCCTTTTCGATCAGTCCCAGAATATCGCCCATGCCCAGAATGCGGGCAGCCATTCTTTCCGGATGGAAGACTTCGAGCTGATCGGGCTTTTCTCCGACGCCGCAGAACTTGATCGGTTTTCCCGTGACCGAGGCGATGGACATGGCGGCGCCGCCGCGGGCGTCCCCGTCGAGCTTCGTCAGGATGATCGAAGTCAAACCGATGGTCTCGTCGAAAGCCCGGGCGCTTTTGACGGCATCCTGGCCGGTCAGCGCATCGCCGACAAAGACGACTTCGGAGGGCCGGAGAGCGGCCTTGACGCGCCGCAGCTCATCCATCAGGTCCGCATCGACATGAAGGCGTCCCGCCGTATCCACGATCAGAGGGTCGAAGCTTCTGTTGGACGCATACCGGAGGCACCCATCCAGAAGTTTCTCCGGGCTTTCGCCGCTTTCACGAGGCCTCTCATAGAAAGGCAGCCCCAGCCCTTCGGCGATGGTCCGGAGCTGGTCCTGGGCGGCCGGCCTTTTGAAGTCCGTGGACACCAGAAGCGGGTTTTTGCTCATTTTTTTCGATGTGAAACGGGCCAGCTTGCCGCATGTCGTTGTTTTTCCGCTTCCCTGAAGCCCGACGATCATAAAAACCGAAGGGGGGCGGGAGGCGAAAACCAGAGGTTTTTCCGTCCCGCCGAGCACGACGGCCAGCTCGTCCCTGACGATCCGGATGACCTGATGGGCGGGCGTCAGGCTGCGAAGCACGTCCTCGCCCAGGGATTGGGTCCGGACTTTTTCCTCGAACTCCTTCACCACCCGGTAATTGACATCCGCTTCGAGGAGGGCAAGGCGCATCATTTTCAGGGCCTCGGCCATGTTTTTTTCCGTGACCTTGCCCTCTCCCTTGAGAAACCGCATCATCGCGCCCAGGCGCTCGGATATCTGGTCAAACATCGTGCAATTCTCCGCTTCTCCTTCAGACTACGGCAAACCCCTCCCAAATTCAACCTAATCTATTCTAACAAAGCCTATCTGCACTCTTAATCATGCACGGAGGCTTCCGCGGGGCGCAGGGGGGATCTCGGAGAAAGCCGTCGGAGGGTCGAGCGGGCACGGATCCGAGACCGCAGGTCGAGGAGAGCGAGACCCGGAGTCGGAGTGGACGGGACTCGCCGGGGCCCGGACACGTCTTTCGAAGAGATTCACCCGAGCCCTTAAAGCGGAAGCCGCAGGAATCTTGACTTTTAGAGGGGTTGCCATTAAGGTATATCTACTTTAAGGAATGGAAACAACACATGAGTCATAACGCCAACCCTTCGTCTTCGGAAGACGCGCGCCCGGACCCCCGTATCGATTTCGATGAAATCCGGCGGGTCATCACCCTCCTTGAGGAACGCAATCTCTCCCATTTCGAACTGGAAATCGAGGGTTTCAAAATCAAGATCAGCCGCAACGTCGCTTCCCCACAGGCGCTTGTCGCCGCCGTTCCCGTCGGACCGCAATCATCAACAGCATCCGGCGCCCAACCGATCGAACAGACCGCCGCCCCGGACAGGGACTCCGGCGGACACATCGTCGCTTCGCCCATGGTCGGCACGTTTTACCGCGCTCCGAACCCCACGGCCTCTCCCTTCGTTGAGATCGGGGACGTCATCAAGAAAGGGCAGACGCTCTGCATCATCGAGGCCATGAAACTGATGAACGAGATTGAAGCCGATATCGACGGCATCGTCACGGACATCCTCGTCGAAAACGCCAAGCCGGTCGAATACGGACAAAAGCTGTTCTCGATCCAGCCCCAACTCTGACATCCGATGATCTCCAAAATTCTGGTCGCCAACCGCGGAGAAATCGCTCTCCGCATCATCCGTTCGGCGCGGGAGCTGGGCATCAAGACCGTGGCCGTGTTTTCGGAAGCCGACCGGCAGTCTCTCCATGCTCTTCTGGCCGACGAGAGTGTCTGCATCGGCCCCGCCAAGGCCTCCGAAAGCTATCTCAACATCGCCGCCATCCTCAGCGCGGCCGAAATCACCCGGGCCGATGCCGTCCATCCCGGATACGGGTTTCTCGCGGAAAACGCCCGGTTCGCCGAGATCTGCGAAACGACCGGAATCACCTTCATCGGCCCCCCGGCTTCCATCATCCGGCTCATGGGAGATAAAAATCAGGCCCGTCAGGCCATGAAAAAAGCCGGGCTGCCCATCATCCCCGGAAGCGAGCAGACCGTCCGGGACGTCGCGGAAGCCCGTAAGGTCGCCCAGAAAATCGGTTTTCCGATCATTCTCAAGGCCTCATCCGGAGGCGGGGGCAAAGGCATGCGCATCTGCCACTCTTCCGCCCAGCTCGACGAACAGTTCCCGATCGCCCAGGGAGAGTCCATGGCCGCCTTCGGGGATATGTCGCTCTACCTGGAAAAATACATCTCCGGGGCCCGGCATATCGAAATCCAGGCCATCGGCGACAAGCACGGCAAGGTCATGGCTTTCGGCGAACGCGAATGCTCCGTTCAGAGGAAATACCAGAAACTCATCGAGGAAACGCCCTCGCCTTTCGTCGATGAAAAGCTTCGGAAAAAGATGATCAAGGCCGTCGAATCGGCGGCGTCGTCCATCGGTTACCAGAGTCTGGGCACCTTCGAATTTCTCATGGACGCCCAGAAGCAGTTTTACTTTATGGAAGCCAACGCCCGGGTGCAGGTCGAACATCCCATCACCGAAGTCGTCTACGGCATCAACCTGATCAAATCGCAGATCAACGCCGCCGAGGGCACGCACCTCAATTTCCCGGCGGACATGGCGATGCGCGGCCACAGCATCGAGTGCCGCATCAACGCCGAGGATCCCGAGACGTTCATTCCCTCGCCGGGCAAAATCGACTTTCTCGTTCTTCCCGGAGGAGAAGGCATCCGGGTGGATTCGGCGGCCTACGGAGGATGGCCGATTCCGCCGGACTACGACTCGCTTGTGGCCAAGATCATCGCCTCGGCCCCCACCCGGGAGCTGGCCATCCGGAAAATGCGGGCCGCCCTGGAAACGACGACCATCGTCGGCATTCGCACCAACATCCCCCTCCATTTGAAAATCCTCTCCCATTCGGATTTCCTGGCCGGAAACATCGACACCCAGTTTATGGAGAAGTTTCTGGCCGGTCCCGACGGGAACGGGCCAGATCGACCGTAAACGCGCCGGCGTTGTCTTCGAAGACGTTTTCGTTGATGCCCAGATGCAGCCGTCCGGCCAGGGGCATGCGGACCCGGGCCGAGGCTCCGATCCTGAAATAACGGACGATTTCCTCCCGGATTTCCTCTCCCGTTTCCTCATCTTTCTTGATCCCCACCAATTGAACGACCTTGCCGATCAGGGCCCCGATGTTTTCATCGGGAAGAGGCTGCTGGACGGAGCGCATATCGTAGCCGTCGGGCCCGCAGACGGCCACAGGATTCCCGACCTGCAGGGAAATGCGACCCGTCGCGGAAAAAACGATGTCGTCGTCCTCCTCGACGTCACGGCCGGTGTCGACCCATCCGGCCGCGCCCGGAACAATTACCCGTGTCAGGAATTCCGGCTCGCCCGGAGGCTCGAGGATTTCCTGAGAGGACAACGGATGCTCCGCGGAAAGAACCGCGAACACGACACAGAGCCAAAACCGAACCGCGGCCGGGTCTCTCTTCACGGCGCGGTCTCCCGATCCGGAAAATCAAGAATTTTTTTCATCTCCGCATGAATCCTTCCGTTCGAAGCCAGGGTTTCCAAATCGCCGAGCCGGTATTCCCCGCCCGAAAAATCCGTGACGATCCCGCCCGCCTCCCGGATCATGAGAACCCCGGCGGCCGTATCCCACGGTTTCAATTTCAATTCCCAGAATCCGTCGAACCGGCCGCAGGCGACATAACAGAGGTCGATGGCTGCCGATCCGCATCGCCGGATGGCCTGGGCGCGGACGAGGAAACGATTGAAATGGCCGATGTTGTTCGATGGGCTGTTTCTGACGTCATAGGGGAAACCCGTGGCCAGAAGACTGTGCTCCAGGTCCTCGACGGCGGACACCCGGATTCTTCGGCCGTTGAGGAAAGCGCCCTCTCCCGCGACAGCTTGGAAAAGCTCGTTCCGCATGGGGTCGAAAACGACGCCGAGGCGCACGTCGCCCCGTTCTTCAAGAGCGATCGAGACGGAAAAAACGGGGAATCCGTGCGCGTAATTCGTCGTGCCGTCCAGGGGATCGATGACCCAGCGGAAATCGGAACGGCCGGTCCGCCGGAGATCTTCCTCGCCCAGAAAACCGTGTTCCGGAAAGGCCCGGGACAGACGTTCGAAGATGAGGCTCTGAGCCCCCCGGTCGAAATTGGTCACGAGATCCAGGGAGCTCTTGTAGGTGATCTCACGTTCGGCCTCGATGTTGTCGCGGAGATAGCGGCCCGCCTCCCGGGCCGCCTTCACGGCTTCTTCCAAAAGAGTCGTTTTCAGGCCGGACGTCATAGCCGAATCATCTTATCAATCTTCAGGGTCCGGCGCAACGACCGCCAGAACTTTTCGCGCCTCGATGCGTACAATACAGCAGCCTCCGGCGCGACAACCTGGAATGGAAGGATATGATCCATGGCGGAACAAAAGGGATTCTTCAAAAAAAGAAAAAAAATTCTGATCCTCGCGGGCGTTGGCGCCGCCATTCTGATTCTCATTTTCGTGAACATGAGGACCCAGCGCGAGAAAACCGTCCGGGCCGTTGTGGACACCGTCCGCAGCCGGAACCTGACGGCCCTGATTTCCGCATCGGGAGAAATCAAGCCGAAGAAAAACGTCAACATCAGCGCCCATGTCCCCGGCCGGATCATCAAGATCGGCGTCGTCGAGGGCGAAGAGGTTCGGGCGGGCGACTTTCTTCTGCAGCTCGATGCGGCCCAGTATGAAGCCAATGCCGAACGCGACCGCGCCTATATCCGAACGTTCAACGCCGAGCTCATTCAGGCCGAGGCCCGCCACCGCCGGGACCGCAATTCCTACGAACGCCAAATGCAGCTCTTCGAGGAAGATCTGATTTCCAAGGAACAGATGGAGACCGCCCGTGTTCAGTTCGAGGTTTCCGAAGCCCAGTTGAAATCCATTCATCACCAAATCGCCCAGGCCGAAGCCTCCCTGAAAAGCACATTGGACAACCTCTCCAAGACAACCTACAGCGCGCCCATCGACGGCATCATCACCAGCCTGCGGGTCGAGGAGGGCGAGGTCGCGGTCATCGGCACGATGAACAACCCGGGAACGGTTTTGTTGACCATCGCCGATCTTTCCGTCATGCAGGTCGAAGTGGACGTCGACGAGACCGACGTCGTCGGCGTGACCGTCGGCCAGAAGGCCGATGTCCGGGTTGACGCTTTTCCCGAGATGACCTTCAAGGGCCACGTGACGGAGGTCGGCAGCTCCGCCGTCCAGAGAACGGCGGCGGCGGTCCGGGAATCGCGGGACTTCAAGGTCGTGATCACGCTCGACGATCCGCCGGCCAAACTCAAACCCGGTCTTTCGGCGACCGCCGACATCATCGCCGCTGAAAGGGAGAACGTCCCGGCCGTCCCCATCTCCGCCGTCGTCATCCGGGATATCGAATCCGAATCGGAGCGGCCGGAGGCGGGTGAGACCGAAGGCGTCTATGTCGTCGAGGAAGGACGAGCCCGGTTCCAGCCCATCGTGAAAGGCATCATGGGCGGCATGATGCTGGAGATCGTCTCCGGACTCGACGAGGGGGCCTCTTTCATATCCGGCCCCTACAGCGTCCTCCGGGAATTGAAGGACGGCGTCCTGATCCGGGCCGAGGAGAAAAAGGCCGGGCAAAGATGATGCCGTCCGATCCCGTGATTTCCGTCGAAAACCTGGCCCGGGTCTACACCCTCGGAGGTCAGGAAGTCCACGCCCTGAGACAGGCCACGTTCACCGTCGAAAAAAACGAATTTCTGGCCGTCATGGGACCTTCGGGATCAGGCAAATCGACGCTGATGAACCTCATCGGCTGCCTGGATACTCCCACGGCGGGAACCTATCGCCTGAACGGACGCCTTGCGAGTTCCATGACGGAAGACGAGCTGGCCGCCGTTAGGAACCGGGACATCGGGTTCGTCTTCCAGGTCTTCAATCTCCTGTCGCGGACGTCGGCACTCCGGAATGTCGAACTTCCCCTGATCTACGGGGGAATCAAAAAGAAAGAGCGCGAAGACAAAGCGCGGCGCGCCCTGGACATGGTGGAAATGACGGCCCGGATCCACCACCGCCCCTCGGAGCTTTCCGGCGGAGAACGCCAGCGCGTGGCCATCGCCCGGGCTCTGGTCAACGAACCGTCCCTGCTTCTCGCCGACGAGCCGACCGGCAACCTGGATTCCCGGACGGGAGCGGAAATTCTCAAACTGTTCCATAAGATTCACGCGGCCGGAAACACCATCATTCTGGTCACCCACGATCACGACGTGGCCGCAGAAACCCAGCGGATCATTTACCTCCGCGACGGCTTGATCGAACGCGATGAAAGAAAGGAGCTTTGACGATGAATCTCTTCAAGCGTCTTGAAGGCGTCTTTTTCAGTCCCCGGGAAACGTTCGCCGCAATCGCCGAAAAACCGGTTTGGATCGATGCCTTCATTCTCCTTCTCGTCGCCGTCATCGCCTTCTCCTTCATCACAACGCCTTACATTCAGCAGGATCAACTGGAGATGTTCCGGGACAACGTCAAGCTCAAGGAACGGTTGGGCGACGACGGCTTCAATCAAATGATCCGGAGGATGGAAAACCCGACTCCGGCCAGCCGCATCATCCAGACCTTTGTCACGGTTCCCGTGGCCTCCGTCATCGGTTTTTTCTTTTCCACCCTGATGCTGTTTGTTTTCGGGCGCTTCGTCTCGGCCGAGGGCCGCTACATGCAGATTTTTGCGGTTCTCCTCCACGCCAGCTTCGTGGACAAGCTTCTGGGGAACGCCGTTCGGTTGATCCTGATCCAATCCAAAAAATCCGTGATGAAGATCTCCACGGGGCTGCCCCTGTTTTTCCCGGATCTCGAGGTGACTTCGACCGCGTATATCGTCCTCAGCCAGTTCGATTTCTTCCAACTCTGGATGTTCGGCGTGCTGGGATGGGGCTTGTCGGCCGTCCTTAAGGTCGACATCCGCAAGGGCCTGATCCTGTCCTACGGGTTCTGGCTTCTCAAAAGCCTGGTTTATATCGGTTTCGGAATCCTTGGACGGAGTTTTATGCAGTGAGGTCCGCGTTTCCTCCTGTGTGTTGACAGAAACAGGCTCTACCGATAAATTATCCTCATGGAAAACGCCGAATTCCGGGGGGACCTCTCCAGCCTGCCTTTCGCCGCCCTTCTGGGTCGAATCTGGAGCAAGCAGGCCTCGGGACGGCTTTCCCTGGATCTCGACGGAGCAACTCTCATCCTGTCTTTTGAACGCGGCGGGATGGGCATCGAACAGGAAAGCTTCCCCGGAGCGGAGTTTCTCGACCGGTTGTCCCGCAGGCAACGTCTCAACGCCTCGATCCTCGATTGTTTCCGATCCTTGTGCTCAAGGAACAACCTGCCTCCTCTTCGCGGAATCCTCGAGAGCGGACTTCTGCCGCCTGCCGAGCTCTGGGAGGAACTCGAACTTTTCTGGAAAGAACGTCTTTATCCCGTTTTCGACCGGGCCCGGGGAGCCTATCATTTTGAAACCCCCGAAGCGAAAACATCCGTTTCGCTGGTCCGCCCGCTCTCTCTTCCTCCGATCATTGTGGAGGGCATCCGCCGCATGAAGGACACCGCCCGGATCGTGGCCTGTCTTTCCGGAGACGATCGAAAAATCCGCAGTCTCTCGCCTTATCGGCTGCCGCATTCCGAGTTCGAGCCCCATGTCCTCTATGTTCTCGATCTCCTCGCCGTCCCCCGGACGCCGAAGGAACTCTGCGCCGCCAGCCTGCTCGGCGTCGGGGAAACGCGAAAAATTCTCTTCGCCCTCATGTGTCTCGGGGCGGCCGTCGAAACCGGATCTCCGGGACAGAACGCCGCCCGGACGGCCCAGGACCTGTCCCTGACCGAAATGGAACGGCTGTTCGGCATTTTCAATGATCGATGCTCCTACATTTACAAGTACATCTCCAAGGAACTCGGCCCCGTGGCCATGAACGTCATCGAGAAGGCCTTCGCCGACATCCGGGATCGCATCGATCCGGCTCTCCAAAGCTTTTCGCTGACCCCGGAGGGAAAAGTCGAATTCCGTCCTTTCCTGCGCATGAACATCAACGTCGCTACGGAAGACCGGCGCCGGGCTTTCCTGAGAAGTCTCGACGAGATACTGTCGGCCGGAGTCCTGGCCGTCAAGAAAACCCTGGGTTCGGAACATGAAGCCGACATCGTCAGAAACCTGGAAAAAGTGGGGGAACTCCCATGAATCGCCGGCAAATCCGGGCGGCCCTCGTTGTTTTGTCGCTGTTGGCCGTCTGGATTTTATGGAGAATGAGCCTTTAACCGCTTTGTCGTGATTCTTCTCGGGCCGACGGCCGTGGGAAAAAGTTCGGCCGCCATGCATCTGGCCTCGCTCCGGCGGGGTGAAATCATCAATGCCGACTCCATGCAGGTCTATCGGGATTTCGATATCGGAACGGACAAGCCGTCCCCGGAGGACCGGCGGCGCATTCCCCACCATCTCCTCGATGTCGCCGAACCCCGGGACCAGTACACGGCGGCGGACTTCGCCGCCGGAGCTCAGGCGGCGGTCAAGGATATTCTTTCCCGGGGCGCCCTTCCCCTCATCGTCGGCGGCACCGGGCTCTACCTGAAAGCCCTCGTGGACGGACTTTTTCCGGGACCCTGCCGGAATCCCGAGTTGAGAGCCCGCCTGAACGGCGACGCCGAAACGCAGGGGCTCGACGTTCTTTACGAAAGGCTCGAACGCGCCGATCCGGATTACGCGCAAACGCTCGGCCGGCGGGACAGGCTGCGCATCATCCGGGCCCTCGAGGTCTACGAAACCACGGGGATTCCTCTATCCGAACATTTTAAAAAGACCCGCTCTTATCTCGCGGGATTCCGGGTTCTGAAATTGGGATTGCATAGGGAGAAGGAGCCGCACCGCCGGAGGATCGACGAACGCGTGGACCGAATGTTCGCCGCCGGTCTGGTCGAGGAGGTCCGGGGGATTCTGGCCCGGGGCATCCCGGAGACCGCGCCGCCTTTCCGGGCTTTGGGTTATCGCCACGCCCTGGAAGTCCTCAAGGCCCGGATGACGGCGGCCGAAGCCGCCGAGCAAACGAAAATCGACACGCGCCGGTACGCCAAAAGGCAGATGACATGGTTCAGAAAGACGACCGATGTCCATTGGTTCGCCGCAGAAGACATCGCCGGACTTGAGCGATGCCTGGAATCCGTCATACAATAAGACGATTATGAACAAAGCGATTCTCGTCAATCTGGCCGTGAGTTCGGAAGAAAGAGTCGACGCCGGGGAATCTCTCCGTGAACTGGCCGGCCTGGCCGCCGCCGCGGGCATTTCGGCCGTCCGGGAAATTTGCCAATTCCGCGCCCGCCCCCATGCCGGATACCTTCTCGGAAAGGGCAAGATCGAAACGATCGCCGCCCTGGCGGCGGAGTCGGCGGTCGACGGCGTCATCTTCGACCGGAACCTTTCTCCCGCCCAGCAGCGAAACCTGGAGAAGTCCCTGAAAGTCCCGGTTGTGGACAGGACCCAGCTCATCCTCGATATTTTCGCCCGGCGAGCCGTGAGCCGCGAAGGAAAACTTCAGGTCGAACTGGCCCGATTGAGCTATCTTCTGCCCCGGCTTTCGGGGAAGGGCATCGCTCTTTCCCAGCTCGGAGCGGGGATCGGAACGCGCGGCCCCGGGGAAAAAAAACTCGAGGAGGACCGGCGGCGGATCGGAGACAGAATCTCCAAGATCCGGAAAGAGATCCGAAGCCTTCAGAAACGTCGGAACAATCAGCGGCAAAGCCGGAGCCGAAGCCCTGTTCCCACGGCCGCCCTCGTCGGCTACACGAGCGCCGGGAAGTCCACGCTTTTCAACGCATTGTGCAAGGAAAGCCGGTTCACCTCGCCGACGCTCTTCGCAACGCTGGATCCCGTTCTGCGGCGTGTCTCCTTCTCCGACGGCGCCTATTTTTTCCTCTCGGACACCGTCGGCTTCATCCGGAAGCTTCCCGTCGAACTTGTGACGTCTTTCAAAACCACGCTTGAGGACGTCCGGGAGGCTTCCGCTCTCATTCATGTCATTGACGCCGCGCTTCCCGATGCCCAGAATCGCATGGAAGCCGTGGAATCCATTCTTGCGGATATCGGCGCCTCGGAGATTCCGGTCATCCGGGTTTTCAATAAAATCGACCTCCTTCCGGCCGAAGAACAATCGCGCCTGCTGGACGGCAATGCCTCGGCTCCGGACAAATCCGTGGCCGTGTCCTCGCTGACGGGCCGGGGGCTCCCGGATCTTCTTGAAGGACTGCGGAAAATCCTGTTCGGCGATTTCCGCATCTACACGCTCCGCATTCCGGGAGAGGCGGACCAGGCCCGGCGGTCGTTGGCCCGCCGGGCCTTGATTCTCAAGCACCGGGAATCACCCGGGTATGCCGACTATCAGGTCATGGCCGATCCGGCCGTCATCGTCAATTATCTACCCTATCTTGAAAGGGGGAAGTCTCCGTGGTGAAAAAAACAGCCTGTGTGATGATGACGGCGGGCCTGTTCTGGTCCTGCGCTTCCGTGCCCGTCCAGCCGCCGTCGTTCCATATCGAAAGCATTCCTTCGCAAATCACGTCCCGCATGAGCCTCGATGAGCGCATCATCGTTGAAGACGCCTGGAGGGATCTTCGCAACGGTCAGGGCGTCCGGGCCGAACGCAGCCTGAGACGCCTCGATCCTTCGAGTCCGATCTATGGGGTCGGCATCGGGTATGTCTATTTCCTCCATCAGGACCTCGCCGCCGCCGCGGATTTTTTCGAGGCCGCCGCCCGATCGGACCCCGACATGATCCCCGCCCGCATCGGGCTGGCCCAAATCTACGAAATTCAGGGCCGGGACGAAGAGGTTTTCTCCCAATACCGGGAAATTTTGAAAGTCAGTCCGGACCATCCCTGGGTCGTGCCGCGTTTTGAGTCGCTTCGCCGGCGGATCACGGACAATCTCTTCCGCGAGTCCGAGACATTCGCCGCGGCCGGAAAAACCGAGGCCGCCAGAAAATCCCTGCTGCGTCTTCTATTCTACCATCCGGAGTCGACCGAGGCCCAGATGGAACTCGCCCGCCTGTACTTGAAAGACAACAATCCGCAAAGCGCGATTCTCCATCTCGAGTCCGTCCTGTCTCTTGAGCCGGGTCATACGGGCCTTCTGAAAATCTATGCCGAAGCCCTGTTTCAGGCCGAACATCTCGGCCGAAGCCTGGAGACCTACGAAAAGATCCGGACCCTGGATCCCGGCGACAAGGAGACGGCGGCCAGGATCGAGACATTGAAAACCCGCCTGGGCATTTTCGAGCTTCCCAGCATGTATGACGCCATCCCCGCCAAAGAGGCCGTGGCCCGGGAGGACGTCGCGGCCCTGATCTCCGTCCGTTTCTCGGACCAGATTCGGTCCGATCTCAAGCCTCCCATCATTGTCGATATCGCCACCTCCTGGGCTTCCCGATTCATCATGCAGACGACGGCCCTGCGCTTTCAGGACATTTACGACAACCACACCTTCCAGCCGAGAAAAACGGTCAGCCGGGCCGAAATGGCCGACACGCTCATGCGGCTTATCCGGCATCTGGAAACCCGGGGCCATCGCCTGGTCAAGCTCATCCCCCCCGACAGGATCCAAATTTCCGACGTCGGGCCGGAGCATTTATTCCATCAGCCCATCACGGAAGTCATCGCTTACCAGATCATGGATCTTTCCCCCGACAGGCAATTTCTGCCGGATCGTCCGGTTTCGGGACCGGATGCCGTCCGATCCCTGGATATCATCAAGAGGTTGATCCGCTGAAAACGCTGCGGTTCCTGCCCAACCTGATCAGTTTCCTGAGGATCATCCTCGTCCCGTTTTTCGTTCTGGAAGTTCTGGCCGGACGCCCCCGAACGGCCCTGATCATTTTTTTTACGGCCGGGATCACCGACGTTCTGGACGGGTGGGCCGCGCGGAGCCTTGATCTCCGGAGCAGGACGGGTGTGTGGCTCGATCCGGCCGCGGACAAGATTCTTCTGACGGCCGCGTTCATCACCCTCAGCCTGCCCGGCGGAATAGGACCCAACCTGCTCCCTCTCTGGTTGACGCTCGCGGTTATCGGACGCGATGTCCTTCTCGTGGCTGGTTCCCTGGTCATCCTTCTTCTCAGGGGAGTCAAACAGTTTCCACCTTCGCTGGTCGGCAAGACCAGCACGGTCGGCCAGGTATCGACGATTCTGGCTGTCCTCCTTTTCAACGCCACAGGACACGCCGTCCCGGAGTTGTCCTGGCTTTACGCATTGACCCTGGCCCTGACAGGAGTTTCCGCCGTCCATTACTTTATGATCGGACTCGGCATGATGCGCCGGCCATAGGAGAACATGTTGCTCATGAAAAAACCCTCGTCCCGCCGCCGCGTCCTCGGGCTTCTCGGATTCTGTCTTCTGGGGGTCCTGTGGACCGGAGCAGGCCGGCTCGAAGGACAATCGAAGGACTATCATTTCCCCGAAGTCCGCATGGCCATTGCCGTCGAAGCCGACGGCTCGTTCACCGTCGAGGAGCACCGGACCTTCGATTTCCGCGGGGATTTCAGCTGGGCGACGTACTGGATCCCCCTCAAGGTGGAGCGCCGGAAAACCGTCTTCAACATCGCCGTCGAAGATTTTACCGTCCTGGACGAACAGGGAGCGCCGCTCCGCATCGAGCGTTCCGCCGGCGGCGGCCGCTTCGAAGCCAAATATTTCTACCGGGCCCGGAACGAGCGCCGGACGTTTCGCTTCCGCTATCGTGTGAGAAACGGGATTTTCAGCTATCCCGACGTCTCGGAACTCTACTGGCAGGCGGTGGGAGACGACTGGGACAAGCGGACCGACCGGGTCGAAATCGTCGTCACGCTGCCCGAAGCCGCGGCCGGGCGCGATGAACTCCTCGTCTACGGCCACGGTCCGTTGTCCGGCCGGTCTGAAATCGTGGACGAACGGACGGCCCGTTTCACCGCCCAGAGGGTTCCGCCCTTTCAGTTCGTGGAGATCCGCTTTGTCTGGCCTTCGGGAATCGTCGCCGGAATCCCCTCCGACCGCCATGACCGCAATTCGATCCGGAAGGAGGAAGCGCAATTCGTCCGGGACACCATCGCCCGGGCCGAACGGGAAAAGGCCGCCCGGGAACGCGTCGCACGCCTCATGATTTTCCTCGGTCTGACCTGGCTGGCTTCGCTTGTCCTTTTGCCCGCAATCTGGCTGATTGTCTTCCATTCGGTGTGGTCGAAAACGGGCCGGGATTATCGCTTCGACGACATTCCGGAATATTTTCGAGAGCCGCCGTCCGACCTGCGGCCCGCACTCGTCGAAGTCCTGATGCGGGAAGGGGGCAAGGCGACGCCGCGCTCTTTCACGGCCACGCTTTTCGACCTGGCCCGCAGGGGATATCTCGAACTCGACGACCGCCGGGTCGAGAAACGAGGCCTCTTCGGAATGAAAGACCGTGTCGAAACAACCCTCGTCCTCAGGAAAGATTACCGCAAGGATGCGTCTCTTCTTCCTTACGAAATCAGCCTCCTGGACCGGGTTTTCATATCCACGGCAAAAAAGGCCGGCGTTCCCGGAGACGCCGTCGCGCTCCGGGATTTCCAGGCGGCCTTGAAAAAAAATCCCCGGGCCTTTCAAACATGGTTCAATGCCTGGGTCGGATCCATCGATGGGGAAGCGAAAAAACTCGGCTTCGTCGAGCCGCTCAGCCTGAAAATGAAAAACCGGTTTCTCTGGATCACCCTGGCCGCCGGCATCCTGATCGCCAATCCGATCCTGATCGTCTTCTCCGTGACCCTTGTGCCCACGCTCAAGCGGCGTGAACGGCATTGGGCCCGGGAATACGGACTGTGGAAATCGCTGGCCCGATTTCTGGACCACTTCTCCGATTTCAAGGAACTGCCTCCCGAAGCCTACAAGCTGTGGGACCACTATCTCGTCTTCGGCATCGTCTTCGGAAACGCCAAAAATATTCTCAAAATGTTGCCGCGGATTCTCGGGGACGAGCGGGCCGCCCCCGTCCGCTGGTATCACGGCGCCGACCGGGCGGCTCTGCTGAGCCCCGGACGGCTTGACGGCCTGATCCGGTCGATCCAGCAGACGGCCTCGACCATCCAGCAGGCATCGACATCCGCCGCTCACTATTCCTCCGGCGGGGGCGGAGGATTCAGCGGAGGCGGCGGGGGAGGAGGAGGAGGAGGAGGAGGCCGAGCGGGATAACCATGCCGATCCGTGAAGAGTTCAACCCGGCGGCCGCGGGAAAAAAGCGGATCGTTTTTTTCCTCAAGCTTCTCTTCAGTCTGACACTGATCGGATTTCTCCTGGCCGTCAAGGCTTCCCCGCGGGATATCCTGGGTGTTTTGGCCGGAGTCGACATCGGGCTGCTCGGCATCGCCCTGTCGCTGCACGCCGTGGGGCTCCTCGTGAGCGCCTACCGCTGGCAGATCCTGGCCCGAGCCCAGGGCGATGACATCCCGCTCGGCGTTCTGGTCAAGTCCTACCTCGTCGGAACGTTTTTCAGCCAGTTTCTGCCGTCGAGTTTCGGGGGAGACGCGGTCCGCATCTGGGACGGGTCCAAGTATTCCCGGTCGCTGGCCCGATCTTCGGCCGTCGTCATCGTCGAGCGTTTGACGGGAATCGCCGTTCTGTTCGGCTTCGCCTTTCTGGCTTCTCTTCTGCGCCTCGACATGGCCGCCGAACTCCCTGTGATCTGGGTTTCCCTTGTTCTGGGCTTTTTCGGCCTGGCCGCCGTCACCGTGTTTTTCCTTCCCCTGGCCGAACGGTTGAGAGAGGGATTCCCGGGCCGTCTCCTGCCTTCGAAAATCCGGATCGGAATCGGCGAATTCCGGCGATCCGTCCTCCATTACAAAACCCAGCCCCGGCCGTTTCTCCGAGCCTTGATCTGGGCCTTTGTTCTTCAGATCAACGTTGTGGTTTTCTTCTATCTCATCGGCCTGGCTTTCCGGCTCGACATCGCCTTTCTGGACTACTTCATTTTCATCCCCATCGTTCTCCTGATCCAGATCATCCCCGTCACCATCAACGGGCTCGGCCTGCGGGAGGGGTCTTACATCCAGATCTTCGCATTCTACGGAATCTCCCCCCACACGGCTTTTTCCTTTTCCATTGTGGATGTCGGGTTCCGATTGCTGCTCGGCCTGGCCGGCGGAGTGTTGTTCGCGGTGCGAAAATGATGCGGCCCGTCCGTCTCGTTCTTTGCATTTTGCTGGTCTTCGCCGTCTCTTCGGGATCGGGCCGGCAGGAGGCCGATATCGAGGACTTCGAAAACCGGCTGGCCCGGGTTCGGAAGCAGATCGACGACCTGAAGACCCGGCTCCGCGAGGAGGAAAAGCGGGAAGCCTCGCTCCTGTCTTCGCTTCAAAAGCTCCGTCTGGGACAGCGGCTGATTCGCAACGAAATGGCCGAGGTCGACCTCCAGTTGAAACAGACAAACCGGGAACTGGCCGTGTTAAAGGACTCCGCCGATCAAATGCGGACCCGGTTGGAAGAACAGCGGCGGGCCGTTCAGAGAACCCTGGTCACCCTCTACAAATTCGGCCGCATCGATTTTCTGCAGTTCGCCCTCCGTTCGGAAGACCTGGAATCCCTGATCGTGGAAAACAAGCGGTTGGGCATTCTCGCCCGCTACCAGGATGAGCTGGTTTCCGGATTCCAGAAGACCCTGACCGAGATCCGGGAAACGGAAGCCCGTCTCGAAGAGAAGCGGCGGGACCTTTCGAAACTCCGGGATCTCGCCGCCGCAAAGAAACGGGAGCTCGAGGCCGAAGAACGGAAAACGCAGGATCTCATCCGTCGGATCCAGCGCGACAGGGCCACACACCTTCAGGTTCTGCAGGAGCTTGAGGAAAACGCCCGCCAGCTTCAGATCATGATGAAAAAGATTGCCGATCAGGAATGGACCCTTCCCTCGCCTTTTGTTCCGTTCTTCGAGCGGAAGGGCCGCCTGTCCTGGCCGGTCGAGGGCAAGGTCATCACGCGTTTCGGACCGGAAAAGCATCCGCGTTTCAGGACGACGACCATGAACAACGGCATCGAAATCGCCCCCGCCTCGGAAAAGGCCGTCGTGCTGGCTCTGCATGCCGGAAAAATCGTCTACGCCGACGCCTTCGAAGGATACGGCAAGCTGCTCATCATCGATCACGGCATGGCCTATTTCTCGCTTTATGGGCATTGTTCCGAATTCCTGGCCGCCAAGGGTGACATCGTCCGCGAGGGTCAGCCCATCGCCGTCGTCGGGGATTCGGGTTCGCTCAAGGGAGAATGTCTCTATCTCGAAATCCGGCACCGGGCCAAAGCCCTGGATCCCTTGCAATGGTTAAATCGAAGATGATAGAATGGCTCAGGCGTCCTGAAATGAAAACCGCACGCATCCGCATTGTCGTTCTGACGGCTCTCATCGCCGTTCTTCTCTTTTTCGCATTCCAGCGCAATGTGCTGGATGGGGTCTCGTCCCGGATGACCGCAGCCCGGGGTCTGAGCATCCTGCGGAACGTGATGTATCTCATCCGCCACGATTACATTGAAGAACGGGATCCCGGCCGAACGGCCGACGGCGCTTTCAAGGGTCTTGTCAACTCTCTCGACAGTCTATCCAGCTATCTGGACAGGGAATTGACGTCCAAACTCCTGGAACGAAGCCGCCACCGCATGGATCCCGGCCTCGTCCTCAATAAAAAATACGGCAACTTTCCCCAGGTCGCCGGCGTCATTCCGGGTTCTCCGGCGGAAAAAGCCGGGATTCTCCCCGGCGATCTCTTGAGCGCCGTCGACGACAGACCGACCCTGTCCATGAGCCTGACGGAAATCCGCCTGCATCTCAAGGGTGCAGACGCTTCGCCCGTCAAGTTCCGCATTCTCCGGGGAACGGCGACCCTGGAAAAAACCGTAAAGCGGGCCGAACTCTTCGCAGATCCTTTCGATTTCGAACCTCTGCCCGGCTCGTCCGCCATCCTCCGGATTCGCCATCTCTTTCCCCCGCTGACGGAACAAGTTCGAACGGACATCCTGGATGACTTGAAAGCCCTGAGCGGATATCTCATCCTCGACTTGAGAAACTGCCACGAGGGAGATCTCCGGGAAACCCTGGCCTTTCTCAATCTTTTCCACCAATCCGAAACCATCGGATGGATGGAAAAGAAAGGCGGCGAAAAAGACATCCTCGGGAGTCCGGAGAAATCCGATCTTCCCGGGATTCCCCTGGCCGTCTGGGTCAACTCCGGAACGATGGGGCCGGCCGAGGGACTGGCCGCGGTGCTCCAGGAATCGCGCGGCGCCAGACTGATCGGCACGCCCACGCCCGGCCTGTTCGCCCTGACGGAGATCTTCCCCCTACCCGACGAAAGCGCCGTTCTTCTCACAGCCGGCATCTTCGTTCCTTTTTCGGGCCGGACGCTTTGGGAAAAAGGCCTTTCCCCCGATGCCGTCTGCGAATCCGAAAAGCCGGGCGATGACGATTACCTGAAAAAGACAAAGCCCTTTTTCTCCGAACATTGAGCCCGATGAAAAACCCGTCCCCGGACCGCCGGCCGGATGTTCCGGCGAAGCCGCGCAGGATTGCCGTCTGGCTGATCGCCGCCGCCGCGTTGTCGGCGGCGGCCCTGGATGTCCTGCAAGGCCGGCGGGGGGAGCCGTCCTATTTTTTCTCCCGGGCACCGGTTGTCGAAGAGGCGCCGCGGGAAAGCCCCATTTCCCTGCCTCAAGATGTTCCGGCGGAAAAACCTGAAAAAAAACCGGAATCCCCTGTTGTTGCGGTGAAAAAGGCTCCGGCACCGCGCCCCGGCCGGGTGGCTCTGGTCGTCGACGACATGGGCCACGATTTGAGCGCGCTCGATGTCCTGATCGGTCTCGAGGAACGCTTGACCGTCGCCGTTCTTCCGGACAGCCGGTACGCGGTGCAAACCGCCGAAATCGCCCGAAAGAACGGCATCGAGATCATCCTTCATCTTCCTCTGGAACCCCTGAACAACCAGGAATCCGGCGACGGCACGGAGGGAATCATCCGCTCGGACATGAGCCGGATGACCATCCGGAGGATGATGGAAGATTATCTGACCCGGGTGCCCCACATCCGGGGCGTCAACAATCACATGGGTTCCCGCGGAACGGCGGACAACGCTCTGATGCGCCTGGTTCTGGAACCCCTCAAAGAACGTAATCTTTTTTTTCTGGACAGCATGACCAGCCCCCGATCGATCGCGGCGGCCACGGCCCGGGAGATGGGCATTCCGGCCGCGACACGCAGTGTTTTTCTCGATGACGGAGGCGATCCCCTGTCCGTGCGGGATCGCTTGAACGAACTGTTCCGTCAAGCCCGAACCCACGGCATCGCCGTGGGGATTTGCCATCCTTACCCGCAGACCCTTGAGGTTCTGAAAGAGCGCTTCCGCGGACTCGGCGAACTCGGCCTCGAGGCCGTTTTCGTCTCGGACATCGTCAGCCGCTGAGGCCCGGAGCGATTGCAATATGTCCGATCATCCGCTATATTAAGCGGGAAAGTCAGGAGGAATCCGATGATGCATCCGAAAACCAAATCCGCGCCGGCGATTGCGGCGGCGTTGATCGCCGTGTTCCTTGTGCCGGCCTGCAAACAAATGACGGCGGATGATCTGAAAAACGCCCTGGAAGTCACGGACGTCCGGACGGTCTGGGTTTCCAAGTATTATCAGCCCTGGCCGCCGCGGTTGATCCTGGTTCCGCAGATCACCTTCAGCGTCAAGAACGTGGGCGACCAACCCTTGCGTTTCGTCAATTTCAATGCCGTTTTCAAATTCAAGGGCGACGAGGAAAACCTGGGAGACGGTTTTCTGGCCACGATCCGGGACCGGGCCCTGGAGCCCGGCGAGACCTATGATCCGATCACATTGACCAGCAACTTCGGAGTTGAAGGACGGAATCTCGAACACATCAAGGGCAGCCCGATGTGGAAACCCACCGAAGTGCGCCTTTTCGCCAGTTCCAAAGGTTCGCGCCCGGCTCTGCTGGGGGAATGGGACGTTTCGCGGGACATCGATTTTCAGGAACCCGAAGACCCGACGGAGATCAAGTCAGACGCATCGGAACCCGACAGGGACACATGACCGCCATCCTTCCCGGCAAGGTTTTTCTGACGCGGGGCATGGGCCGGCATGCCGAAAAACTCGTCAGTTTCGAAATCGCTCTTCGAGACGCCGGGATTTCCTCCTTCAACCTCGTCCGCGTCTCGAGCATCTTTCCGCCCCGGTGCCGCATCGTAGCGCGCGAGGCCGGGCTGAAACTCCTGAAGCCGGGACAGATCGTTTTCCTGGTCATGAGCGAAAACGCGACAGACGAACCCCACCGGCTCATCTCCTCCTCCATCGGCATGGCCGTTCCCGAGGATCCGGATCTTTACGGTTATCTGGCCGAACACGAAGCCTTCGGAGTGACGGAAAAGGAGGCCGGACGCCACACGGAAGATCTTGCGGCCGAAATGCTGGCCACCAAGCTCGGCATGACCCTGAGCGGCCGTTCGACTCCCCGCGGCGGCCGTCCGCAACGCCGGCTTTCTCCTTCGCTTTCCCTCCGCACGAAAAGTATTTCGCAAACCGCGAAGGGTGCCGCCGGACTCTGGACGACGACCGTCGCCGCCGCCGTTTTGATCGCCTGAAGTTCAGAGATTCAGGGGGTTCGGTTTGAGAATCTTGATATAGCTCTGTTCTCTGAGTTTCTTGAGAAACTCATCCAGTTTCTTCTGTTTCTTTTCCATGAAGAGGTTTTCCTCAACGTCTTTCCGGGCATCCTCAAAGGGCCGGAGGCGGCTGGGCGTTTTCTCTTCCACATGGAGGCGATACCAGCCGTTTTTCGTCTCGACCCAGCCGCTGATTCCGCCCGTTTCAAGAGTCGCGACGACATCTTCAAGCACAGGGTCCAATTCGCCCTTCTTGAATCGACCCAGATCGCCCTCGACCTCATTGAGCGGGGGATCGGAATGGGTCCCGGCTACGGCGGCCAGAGATTCTCCGGCCTCGATCGCGGCGTCGATGGCCTGCTTTCTGACTTCCAACTCATCCGCGGAGGCGGGGGCCAAATAAACGGCCCGGATCTGGAACTCCTCGGGTTCCGTGAATTCATCGGGAAAGCGGCGGTAATACTGGACGATCTCGGAGTCGTCCAGGACAATGGATCGGTCGACCTCCGTGAAGATCACCGCCTGCTTCTTCAGATTCTCCTCCATCTCGGCGATCCACTCGTTGTATCCGATGCCCTGTTGCTGAAGGGCCCGGCGCAGATCCTCGTCCGTCGGGATATTGTTTTCCTCTTTGATGGATTCGATGGTCATTTTCAGCTGTTCGCCGACATTGATTGCCTCTTCCCTGGCTTTCTGCATGAGCAGGATATCGGTGATCATCATGTTGAGAAGCTCGTTCTTGAGATTCTCGTACTGTCTCTCAAAAGCCTCTCCCTGAAGCTGGGCCCTCATGAGGGCCATTGTGGATTCGAATTCCTGCCGGTATTCCGACAGGGTGATGATGTCGTCGTTGACGACGGCGACGATCTCCTCGACGACGTCCTGCGCGGCGAAAGACACAACCGCGGCGGCGAGGATCAGAACGGTGGCGGCACGTTTCGTTTTCATGATTCATCCTTTGGGTCGGCGAAAAACAGATTGTCGGGATAGGCCGTCCATTCCATATCCGTCCGGAGGTCCTCGATATGAGAGGCCATGGCCTCCTTGTATTTCCTTTCGAGGATTTTCAATCGGATGGACGGCGCGGCGTCGCTTTCGGAAAGCAATTCCGGGGGGTAGCGCTTGTCGAGGCGGAAGATATGAAAGCCGTAAAAGGATTCCACAACGCGGCTCAAGGCGCCTTCCTCGAGGGCGAAAACGACTCTTTCCATTTCATACGGGAGGTCACCGGGCTTGAAAACGCCCATTTCGCCTCCTTTAAAAGCCTCCGGACCGAAAGATTCCTCCCGGGCCAGCCTGCGGAAGACGTCTTCAGGCTCGTTTTCCACCCGGCGAAGGATGGAAACCGCCCTTTGCTCGGTATCCACAAGAATCTGGCTCACCCGCACGCGTTCGGACAGGAGGTATTCCTTCTTGTTGGCCTGATAATATTCGCGGATTTCCTCATCGTCGACAGGGATATCCTTGATGACTTCGTAGGTGTATTTTTCCACGAGGAGCCGGTCATAAAGCCTTTCCTCGTCCGTGTTGTCCAGAACCGGACTTTCTTCCGGAGATCCACCGACGGATTTGGCCAAAAAATCGCGTTTCTCTTCCCAGGACAGGGTCAAACCGCTCTTCCGGGCGGCCTGGAGGAGCAGCTTTTCTTCGACGAACATGTCGAAAAGGCGGGCCAGGATCTCGGGGGACAAGGCGGTGGAATTCCCTCCCGGAATTCTCCGGATGTAATTCTCCAAATCCCCATTGTTGAAAAATACACCCTCGACGACAAGGATGATCTTTTGGGCTTGTTCGGGGACAAGGGTCTCGAGACTCTTCCGATCCGGGATTCCGGAATCGGGCTTCCCGCAGACGGAAAAGGCCAGGAGACAACAGGCCGCGGCCGGCGCGGCAATCCAACGCCATTTCGGTTTCAGGGTTTTCATCTTCAGCAATTTCAATTCATTATAGCCCAACCGGATAACTCCTTCAAGATCCGGATGGTTTCATCCAGAATCTCGCGGTCGCTGTGCACTCGAATTCGGAGAGACATGACGCCTTGGGGAGAAAACGAGCCGCTGCGGGCCTTCAGGATGCCGGAAAGCCGGGTCAGCTCGACGGGTGTCGAAGGAGACAGCTTGATCAGGATCCGATCCCCGTTTCGGTCGACGGATTCGGCCAGAATTTGCCGCGAAAGAAGCTTGACGGCACCGAAACGCAGGAGACATTCGACAGTTTCCGGAGGTTCGCCGAAGCGATCGGCGATTTCGGAGCGGATCCGGTCGACTTCGTCCGGGTCCTCGATCGAGGACAGCCGTTTGTAGAGATTCAAGCGGAGATTGACCTGAGGCAGATAGTCTTCCGGGACGCGGATGTCCACCCGGAGGTTGATGACGCATTTCACATCCTCGACGGTTTCTCCCTTGAGCTCCCGGACCGAGCGGTCCAGAAGCTGCATGAAATAATCGAAACCGACGGCTTCCAGCACGCCGTGCTGGCGGTGCCCCAGAAGATGCCCCGCACCGCGGATTTCAAGGTCCCGTGCGGCCAGACGGAATCCCGAGCCGAGTTCGCTGAATTCCTTGAGTGCCGTGAGCCTTTCGCGGGCCGCCGGCGTCAACTCGTGGGCGGCCGGGACGAGGAAGTAGGCGAAGGCCTGCCGGGCCGAACGCCCGACGCGACCCCGGAGCTGGTAGAGCTGGGCCAGACCGAAGAGGTCGGCCCGATCGACGATCAGCGTGTTGACGAGGGGGATGTCGATGCCGTTTTCGATGATGGTCGTCGAAACCAGAATGTCGGATCGGCCTTCGACGAAATCCATCATTCGCTTTTCGAGCTGGGCTCCGGCCATCCGGCCGTGAACCACGGAAACCCGGGCCTGGGGGACAAGCCGGAGCATGAGGGCCGCGGCCTTGTCGATATCCTCCACGCGGTTATGGAGGTAATAGACCTGTCCCCCCCGCCCCAGTTCGTGACGGATCGCCGAGGCTACGAGATCCGTATTGAAGGGCGTGACCACGGTGTGGACGGCCAGCCTGTCCCGGGGCGGCGTCTCGATGAGGCTGATATCCCGGAGTCCGGCCAGGGACATGTTCAAGGTCCGGGGGATGGGCGTCGCCGTCATGGTCAGGACATCGACCTGGGCTTTGAGTTCCTTGATTTTTTCCTTGTGCCGGACACCGAACCGCTGCTCTTCATCGACAATGAGCAGGCCGAGATCCTTGAAGGCCACGTCTCCCGAAAGAAGGCGGTGAGTCCCGATGACGATGTCGACGAATCCCCGGCGAAGATCCGAGAGAACTTCGGCCCGGTGTTCGGCCGACTGGAAACGGGACAGGGCTTCGATGCGGACGGGAAACAGGACCATGCGGCTTCGGAAGGTCGTCAGATGCTGGCCGGCCAGGACGGTCGTCGGGCACAGGACCGCGACCTGCTTGCCGTCCATGACGGCCTTGAAAGCGGCCCGCATGGCCACTTCGGTTTTGCCGTATCCGACATCACCGCAAAGGAGCCGGTCCATCGGCTGCGGCGATTCCATGTCCCGCCGAATCTCCCGGATGGCCCGCAGCTGGTCGTCCGTTTCCTCGTGGGTGAACATCCGGTCGAACTCCGTCTCCCACTCTCCGCCCGGGCTGAAGGCGAATCCTTTGGCGGCTTTTCTGCGGGCATAGAGATCGAGAAGCTCCCGGGCCACGGCCTCCACCGCCTTCCGGGCCCGGGTTTTGGTTTTTTCCCATGTCTGCGTGCCCAGTTTGTCCAGATCGGGCCGCGTCTCTCCGGAGGAGGAAAATTTCTGAACGAGATTCAGGTCCTCGACGGGCACGAGAAGCGTATCTCCGTCCCGATAACCGATTTCGATGAATTCGCGGTTTTTTTCCTCGACGGCGAGTTTTCTCAGGCCCTGAAAAACGCCGACGCCGTAGTCAACGTGGACCACGGTGTCGCCGGATTTGAGATCCTGGAACTGGGAAACAAAGGATTTCCGGACGGCCCGGCTGACAAGGACTTTCTCCTCGGTGAAAATATCCCCTTCGGCGAAAACGACGACCTTGTCCCGGGGAAAAGAAAATCCGCGCGACAGCGCGCCGAGGAGCAGGCGCACATCGCTCCGTCCCGAGGATTCGAGCGGAGCATCGGACTCCACGGCGGGAATGCCGTGCTCTTCAAGCAGAAGGCCCAGGCGCCGCCGCGTCCCCTGATCCCGGAGAAAAATGGAACATCGGTCGCGCTCCCTGTGAAGCCGGGCCAGGTATTCCAGGAAGAACGGAATGCGGTTGGCGAACCGGGGGACGGGCTGGGAAATGAAGGAGACCGCCGGACCTTCCTCGTCCCGGGACAGGTCTTCGAAGTGGAAGGCCCGGGCCATGAGTAGATCCCGCAGCGGGGGAGGAAAGATGTCATCGGGCGAAAGGGCGAACATCCCCGCGTCCCGAAGCCCCTGGTATTGGCTGTTCCACTCTTCTGTTCTTTCCCGCCAGTCCTGCTCCAAAGCGTCCGGATCATCGACGATCAAGACGGCATCCGAGAGAAAGCGGGAGAACGGGGCGAAGCGGTCCTTCTTCAAGACGGCCGCATATGCAAAAGACGGAATAATCTCTCCGCCGGCCAGAGCTTCGACCTTGGCTTCGAAATCGCGCCGTGCTCCGGAGGACAGCCTGCGGGCCTCCTGCGTCCATTCCCGGAAAAAAACCGGATCGCCCGGAAATTCCCGGAGAGACGGCACGATGATGCGGGATGCGCGCCGGATCGACTTCTGGGTTGCGGAGTCGAATTCGCGAAGAGAGGCGACGCGGTCGGCCGAGAGCTCGATCCGGACCGGATTGTCGAGCCAGGGCGAGAAGACGTCGATGATGCCCCCGCGCGCGGCGTATTCGCCCGGGGAAGCGACAATGTCTTCGCGCGCGTATCCCCAGGCTTCCAGGGTTTCAAGAAGAGATTCGCGCGAAACGGACGTCTCCGGGCTGAGATCGAGAAAAGATTTTTCCAGATCTTCCGGCGAAGGGAAGGGTTTGAGCAAGGCCGGAAGGTTGGTGACGCAGACCGAAGGTCCGGGGCCGGTGAGAGAATGGAAAAACCGCATCCTCCGGGATCGGGCCTCGAGTGAAGGGGGAATTTCCTGGTAAGGGCTGTCCGACAGTTCCGGAAAAGAGACCGCTCCACGATGGGGCCCGAAAAGCGAAAGGAAGAAGGCGCAGGACTCGGCCGGCGGTTTGAGGGCCCGCCGGGAGGCCTGCACGATGACGACGGTCCGCCCGGTCGTTCGGGCCAGGCCCGCCAGAAGATAAGGCCGGGCGGCCGCAGCCACGCCCCGGATGGACACGCCGCTTTCGCCCTTGTCGACAAAGTGGACCAGTTCCCTGTATTCCGGGGAGTCGAAAAGAAAACCAAGGCTCACCCCGCCATTATACCCGATTAGGTTCGACGCAGCCGGAATGGTGAAATGCATCGGCACCCGCTTTTCGGGCTCGGGTGAATCCCTTCACAAGACGTGTCCGAGCCCCGGCGAGTCTCGTCCACTCCGGTTCCGGGTCTCGCTCTCCTCAGCCTCCGGCTTCGGATCCGTGCCCGCTCGACCCTCCAACGGCTTGTTCCGGGATCCCCCCTGCGCCCCGCGGAAGCCTCCTTGCTGGAGACATAAAGGTACAACGCAGCCGGAATGGTGAGATCGGCTCGCCCGAAGGGTTAAAACACCGGAAAAAGAAAAGAGTGATAATCTCCGGTGTTTTAACGCACGACCCCAGCTAAATGCGGAGCCAGTAGGAGAACTTGAGAAACACACTATAATTCTGCCGGTCGTAGGGCGCGCCGGGCATTTCGCGGATATAGTTGCTGTCAAAGCCGAGGAAGAACAGGGTGCCCGGCCGGAGGACATAGCTCACGAGAAAGCTGCCGAACATTTTCTTGTGGAAGTGGTTGTAGTCGACAATGGCCCGGAGCGAAAGCGATTTCGAAAGCTGGTACGTCGTCCTCTGGCGGATGACGTTGTAATCCCAAAGCTGTTCCCCGCCCCATTCTCTCCAGAACGTCTGTTTGGTCAGATCGAGCCCGGCCTGAACGCGCTGGCTCGGCTTGAAGTTCAGCGACAGCCCGTACGTGTTGCTGCAGCCGAGGAAAGCGTCGTCGGGATCGTAATTGATGCTGTTACCGGTCCGAAAAAAGAAGTAAAACGGCATCCAGCGGATGAGCATGAGCTGGCCGTTGGCCGAAAAGCCCGTCTTCTGAAAATCGATGCCGGCAAAACGCTCCATTCCGTTTTCGAACTGAAGAAAGACCTGGTTGAATTCCGTCAGCCGGAACTGGACATTGGCCCGGAGCCAATCGTCCTGAACGCCGGGCCCGGAATAATCGAACCTCCGGCCCGCCTGGAGCCGCAGCTGGACTTGGTTCAAATAGGGCTTGTCCGTATAAATTCTGTAAGAGGCGAAGCCGCCGGCGCTCCGATAGTCCACGCGGTTGATAAAGCCCGATGAGGCTTCGAAATCCGGATGCAGCGATTTCCAGAAGCCGCCCACGCTCCAGTTTTTCGTGAAGTAATAGAGCTCGCCGTAGAGAGCGGGCGCAAGGTCCGTCTGATCGCCGTCATAGCTCGTTTTCGACGCCAGGGCCTGGAAGGAAAAGAAGATCCTGTCCCTGTATCGGAACTGCCCGTCGAGTCCGGCGGCCCGGTTCCAGGACCCGTTGATTTGCTTGTCGGCCAGCGAAAATCCCATGTAGGAGCCCTTCCCGACATCGGCCTTGATGCGGGCGATATTGAACAAGGCGGCGTCATGCGTCTCCGAGCCGCCGTTATGGACATCCCAGAGGCTTTCGGTCGGCGTGCGATCCCAGGCGGAGATCAGGCCATAGGTGAAGAGACCCGTTTTGCCGGAGGCCTTGACGCCCCACAGAGGATCGATGATCCGTCGCGTGTAGACCATTTCGATTTCAGGGAACTGGAAGATCTCCATGCCTTCGAGGAAGAACGGGCGTTTTTCAGGATATCGCAAGGCGTAACGGAGGTTGTAGTCGATCTGCGGTGCATCGGTTTCGATATGGCTGAAATCCGGATTGAGCGTGAAGTCCAGGGTCATGTTGGAACTGACCCCGTACTTGACATTGACCCCGGGCTGGACGTCCATGGCGTCACCCTCTCTTTTGAGCGAGGTCAGCACGGGCATGATCTCCAGATTTTTGCCTCTTTCCACGGGACCTTCGATAACAAACGACCTCCCCTGGGTCAGAAGGCCGGGGATTTCTCGGGAAAACGTCGGCCAGAGAATCACCTCGCCCGTCCGTTGCACGGTGCGGCCGAGGGTGATGTTCCAGATTTGGGTTTCTCCCGGGGGAAAGCGGAGGCTCTTGAAGGGGATGGCGGCCTCGACGGTGTAACCGTTCTCATCGATTCTTCCATCAGAGAAAAATACGGCATCCCAACTGATATCCATATTGTCGTTTCCACCCTCTTCCATCCGCATGGCATCCATCTGGATTCCGTAAGGATTGAGGAAGAAGGAAAAGGCGCGGCGCTTCTCGTTGAAGGTGTCGAGGAAAACGATGATCCAGTCGTCCTCCATGATGTTGTCGCGCGTCGTGATCGAAGCCCGGATTCTGTCCGGTTGGGAATCGTAACAGCGGAAGGCGAAATAAAAGTTCTTCTCGTCATAGCCGAGGTAGGCCACGGTCTTTTCCGAGGGAACGCCGTTTTCCTTGGGGGAGAGCTGGACGAAATTTTCGATCTTGAGCGCGTGATCCCAGACGGGATTATCCAGCGTCCCGTCGATTTTCGGGGCCTCGGGAAGCCGGGGTATGACCAGCCGCTGAGCGGTCTCTTCGGCCGCCGCAGGGGCCGCCGAAACCATCAGGGCCGAAAGGAAAGCCACGATCATCCATCCATTATTCATTGTCTTCATCCTGCCTCGATTTCACTTCACACTCATAAAGACGCAGGTCAGACCGGAAAAGTTCATCGCGGCAAAAAAAAGCCCTTCCTCCGAGCCAAAGCCGAAAGAAGGGCTTTTCACAGCCGGTGAGCCTTTTAGCCTCCTGCTCAGGAGGACAATGGGCAGCCGTCTTTACAATGGGCCACGCGAGGCGTCATGTAGCGCTTCATGGCACTCTCCTTTGCTTATTTCATACATATACTATCTTATTTGTCGACTCTTGTCCAGCGCGGCAAATGACTCCTTCAATGCCGCCCCGAACCAATGCCAGATTTTCCGGTGAAACTCCAGGCTCCCGGCCGTTTCTTCGATTCTCTCCTTGTAGCTGATCGGTTCCGGGTCGTCCGGAGAAAGCCGGAATTTCGGCTCGTCCTCCCAGAGAAGCGGGTGCTCCGGGTGAAATTGTACGGCCAGCACATTCGGAAAAACGCCGTGCTCGAGGGCTTCGACCACCCGGCCGTCCCGGGACCGGGCCGCGACAACCCATCCCTTGCCCGGTTTGTCGGCCGCCTGATGGTGCGAGCTCAGGATCCACGGCTCGGAGGCGGGATCCAAGCCCATAACCCGGACGAAGATTCCGTCCTTTTCCAACCGCAGCGCGTGAAAGTTGTATCCCGTCAGACCGCTTGCGGGATGAAGTCGGATATGAGGATTGTTGTGCCACTGCTCCCGCCCCAAGGCTTCCGCATCCTCGAAGGTCTTCACGCCGTAAGTTTCCATCCAGATATCCTGGACCAGAGTCCCGCCCGTGGCGCCGTTAAGTGTCTGGAGGCCCAGGCAGATCCCCAGAACCGCGAATTGCGGCCGCAAGACCAGAAGTGGATCGAAGCGTTCGTCCTGGAATCCTCCCAGGAAATGAAAGGCCGCCGAGGCTTCGAGAAAATGTCTCCAGGGATCCTGAATGACGGTCAGAAGATGGGTCTTGCGCTCATAGATTGCGGGCGGAAGGTCCGGACCGCCGAAAAAGATGACGCCGTCGGTTTTCCGAACGACGGCTTCAAAAACCGGCGTCCAGTCGTTCCGGCTGTAAAGCACGTCCGCGGGCACTTCGGCCTCCAGTTCATGGAAACGGATCCAATCGATGCCGTTTTCCGCGGCGTGCGTCCGCGATTCCTCATAATCCGTTTTTTCCTTGGCATGGTAGAGCCCGACAACCGTGAGTCCGGGAACATCCAGGAGGCCGTGCTTCATAAGCCCGGACAGCGCCCGGAGTGTGAAGACCGAAGGATTGAACACGGCCAGACGAATTTCCGTTCGCGGCTCCGGCGCCGAATCGAGATACCGGTGATCAGCCGTCCCGGATTGCGGTTGAGCCAGGGCACCGACAACAACCGCCAGCAAGAACGGGAAGAGCCCGAAAAACACGCATTTCTTCATGTCTCCACCTCGGAGGCATTATACCTGATTTGTCTTCAAGAAGTTTTATACATACGATTTAAACATCTTTTTCCAATGTGCTATAATTCAGTTGATCTATTCACAAGTCGAGCCGGCTGCAGAGGCAAGGCAACGATTTCAGATGGTTTTCGTAGAATAAACCTAACTCTATAAAGAAGGAACGATCCCATGACCGTAAACCTCACCGGCGGAAGAATATCCGGACGCCGGAAACGCCTCCGGTTGATCGGCGGCCTGCTCCTGGCCGCTATCCCCCTCTTACCCTCGACGTCTCGAGCCGGCGAAGTCCGCGCCTTCAGCCTGCAGGCCGCCCGCGAATTCGCCGTCGAGAACAGCTTCGAGGCGCGCCGTTCCCAAATCGACGTCCAGACGGCCCGCCAAAAGCTCAAGGAAACCGTGGCCGTAGGCCTCCCCCAGATCAGCTCAGCCGTCACCTACAACAACAACCTGAGGCTGCCGACAAGCCTGATCCCCAATTTCTTCGAAGGCAAGCCCGAAGAGAAGATCCCCATCCAGTTCGGCACCCAGCACAACGCCACGGCCAATGTCCAGATCCAGCAGCTCGTTTTCAACGGCAGCTATTTTGTCGGCCTGCAAACCGCCGGACTCTACCAACAGGTCGCGGATCACGGGTTGGAGAGAACCCGGCTCCAAGTCCGGGAAACCGTGACCGGAACCTACTATCTCATCCTCGTGACTGCGGAAAACGAACGCATCCTTAAATCCACCCTGGACAACATCACCAAAACCGCCGGCGAAATCCGGGAACTCCACCGCGAAGGCTTTCTCTCGGAGACCGACGCCGACCTCATCCAGATCACGGTCAACCAGATCGAAAACACGCTTCGGACTTTGGAAAAGCAGCGGGACATCGCCGAAAAGCTCCTGAAATTTCAGATGGGCCTCGATCTGGAGGAAGACATCACCCTGACCGACAGCCTCCAGACCATCATCAGAAACGTCGACATCGCCTCCGCACTCGACTCGGAATTCAACCCGGCGGAGAGCGTGGACCTCAAGCTGGTCGAGGGTCAGGCCCGGCTGGCCGAGCTGGCCCTGAAAAATGAAAAGGTCAAATCCCTCCCCACCGTCTCCGCCTTTTTCACCTACCAGCAGAACGCCTTTCGCTCCCAATTCGACTTCTTCAATTTCGACCGCAACTGGTTCCCCTTCCAGATCCTGGGAATCAACATCAGCCTGCCTGTTTTCCGGAGCGGTGCTCAGAGCGCCCGTATCCAACAGGCCGGTCTGGCCGCGGAGCAGGCCCGCAATACCGCGCTCCAGGCCGCCCGGGGTTTGGAACTCGAGGATGAGCAGGCGCGGACCCGCCTGTCCTCCGCCCTGGACAATCGGCGGACCATGGAAGCCAACCTGGCCCTGGCCGAAAGGGTCTACGACGTGACACGAGAAAAATACCGGGAGGGCCTGGCCTCCAGCCTGGAACTGACCCAGGCCTCCGACAAACATCTCCAGGCCCAATCGTCCTATATCCAGGCCCTTCTGGACCTTCTGAACGCCAAAAACCGCCTGGACCGGATCCGACAAGCCTATTGAAGGACAACGCCATGAAACGAAACAAGACCGCATCTTTCGCCCTGATCGCCGCAATCCTCGGGACGACCCTCGCTCTATCCTGCCGCCCCGGCGATCCCTCGAACCGCATCCGAAAACTGGAAAAACAGCGCGACGCCCTGACCCAAGAGATCGATCAATTGAAAGCCCGCCTCTCCGGACCGCAGACAACCTCGGGCCGAACGGCCGAGGCGCCGATTTCCGTCCGGGTCGAAACCGTCGTCCCGGGCGTGTTCCGGCATTTCATCACCGTCCAGGGCGTCGTCGAATCCGACGCCAATATCCTGGTCCCGCCTCTTTCTCCCGGCCTCGTGAAAACCATCCGCGTCAAAACCGGCGACCGCGTGGCCAAAGGCCGGATCCTGGCCGAACTCGACGCCGCCGTTCTGGAAAGCGGGATCGCCGAAGTGGAGCACGGCTTGGTCCTGGCCGAAACCATCTACGAACGCCGAGCCCGCCTCTGGGAGAAAAAGATCGGCAGCGAGATCGAATTTCTGCAGGCCAAAAACAACAAGGAGGGCCTGGAGAAAAAGCTGGCCACGCTTCAGGAACAGTTGAATCTCACCCGGATCACGGCCCCCATCGACGGCGTCGTCGACGAGATCATGATCAAGGAGGGCGAAATGGCTCCGGCCGGTTTCGGGGCTTTCCGCATCGTCCGGATGTCCGGCCTCAAAGTCAAGGCCTCTTTGTCCGAAAACTACGTCGGCCGGGTGCTTCGCGGCGACCCCGTCGGTATTTCCATCCCCGTCCTCGGCCGTGAATTCGAGGGCCGGATCGACACCGTCTCCCAGGTCATCGACGCCCGGAACCGGACGTTCCATGTCGAAGTCCTCCTCCCGGCCGGCGAGCCGGGAATCAAGCCCAATATGCTGGCCGTTCTGACGATCAACGATTACACCAACCCTGACGCCCTGACCATTCCCCAGAACGTCGTCCAGGAAACAGGCGCAGAGAGATTTCTTTTCATCGCCGTGGACGAGGGAGGGCGGATGAACGCCGTAAAGAGAACCGTCCGGATCGGTCAAACCTATGACAACCGGGTGGAGATTCTCGAAGGTCTCACGTCCGGCGACAGGGTCGTGACATTCGGATTCCAACTCGTCGCCGACGGCCGTCCCATCGCCGTCGACGGAGACTCCCGCTAGCCGAATCCGGCGACGGAAGGACGCCAACCATGAAGGATCGCGAATTCAAACCCTCCAGCCGGGCGGTCGACGGCCGCACGACGATCTTCATTCTGACCATCCTGCTGGTTCTCTTCGGAATCATGCAGTACCAGGCCACGCCCAAGGAGGAAATGCCCGAGATCGTCTTCCCCTACTACATGATCGGGACCATCTATCCGGGAACCTCCCCGGCCGACGTGGAAAACCTCATCACCCGTCCCCTCGAAAAGCGTCTCAAGGGCATCAACGGGATCAAGCACATCAACAGCAACTCCATCCAGGACTACTCGTCCATCTTCGTCGAGTTCCAACTGGGTGTGGACGAAACCCAAGCCTACCTGGATGTGCGGCAAGCCGTGGACGACGCGCGCGGAGAACTTCCGAGCGACCTCTTCCAGGAGCCCCAGGTCAGAAGGATCGATCTCTCCGAAATTCCCATTCTCTACATCAACCTGACCGGCGATCTCGGTCTGGTCCGGCTGAAACAATTGGCCGACGATCTCCAGGACAAAATCGAAAGCCTGGAGGAAATCACCCGGGTGAATATCGTCGGCGCCCTGGATCGGGAGATCCAGATCGATGTCGATCTCTACAAGATGCAGGCCGCGGGACTGAGTTTCAACTCCATCCGGGGTGCGATCGCCTCGGAAAACCTGACCCTTTCGGGCGGCCTGGTCGCCTCGGACGGGATTCGGCGGAACTTGCGGATCGTCGGGGAGTTCAGCTCGGTCGATCAGATCCGGAACATCATTCTTCAGGACGGCATCGCCCTCAAGGACATCGCCGAAGTCCGGGACGGGTTCAAGGACCGGGAAAGCTTTTCCCGGCTCGACTCCGAGGACGTCGTCACACTCAACGTGATCAAACGGGGCGGCCAAAACCTGATCAGCGCGGTCGAAAAAATTCAGGTCATCCTCGAGGAATTCGAGTCCTCCGCCCCCGCCAACCTGGTCGTGACTCTCTCGGGCGACAGCAGCGCCAGAACGCGGAACGCCGTGAGCGATCTCTTCAACACCATCATCCTGGGATTCCTGGTCGTCTTCTTCGTCCTGATGTTTTTCATGGGCCGCATCAACGCCCTCTTCGTCGGCGTCGCCATCCCCCTCTCCATGATCATCGCCTTCATTTTTTTCCCCGTGGTCGGATTCACGCTGAACCGAGTGGTTCTCATGGCCTTTATCCTGGTTCTGGGCATCGTCGTCGACAATTCCATCGTCGTCGTCGAGAACATCTACCGCCACTTCATGACCACGGAAAACCTGCCCATCATCCCCGCGACCAAGCGCGCCGTGGGCGAGGTCGCCCTGGCGGTCTTTACCGGCACCTTGACGACGATCGCCCCCTTTTTCCCGCTCATTTTCATTCCCGGTATCGCCGGGAAATTCATGTCCTACCTGCCGATCACGGTCATCATCGCTCTCACCGCCTCGCTGTTCGTGGCCTATTTCATCAATCCGGTCTTTGCCGTGGCCTTCATGAAATATATCCCGCGGGAACCCGACGCCAAGCCGGGACGACCGAGCCGCAAAGCCCTGATTCTGACGGGCGCGGCGATCGGCCTGGCCGCCATCCTTTACGCCTCGGGACGGATTCTTCCGGCCAATATCCTGGCTTTCGGCGTCCTCGGCTACTACCTGACCAAGTACGTCACCGACCGCCTGATCGACCGTTTCCAATGCCGCGTCTTGCCGGCCTTGATGGCTTTCTACCGGAGAGGACTGGCCTTTTTCCTCAGGGGCCGGCGGCCTTATGCCGTCGTCGTCGCCGTCATTCTGCTGTTCTTTTCCTCTTTTTTCCTGATGGGGCTTCGCCCGCCCCGGGTCGTCTTTTTCCCGAGCGGCGACCCCAACTCCGTTTACGTCTATATCACCATGCCGGAGGGAACGCATATCGATGTGACCGACCGCATCTGCCGCCAGGTCGAGGACAGGATCGCCGGGATCATCGGCCACGATAATCCGGACGTGGAGTCCATGGTCTCCAATGTGGCCGTCAACGCCGGAAGCGGCATGTTCGAAAGATTCGCCCAAGACAAGCTGGCCAAGGTGACCTTGAACTTCGTGGAATACAAAGACCGCCGCGGACCGCGCACGACGGCGGAAATCATGGAGGATCTGCGGCGCGAGCTCCGGGGCATCCCCGGAGCCGAGATCCGCATCGAGGGCGCGGCCATGGGTCCGCCGTCAGGCGCTCCCGTCAACATCGAAATCAGCGGCGACGACATCGACGCCCTGCTCGACATCGCCGGCCGGCTGGAGACGTTTATCGAGGGTCTGGGCATCCGCGGACTGGAGAAATTCAAGGCCAGCATGGAAGTCAACAAACCCGAGATCATTCTTGAGATCGACCGGGAAAAAGCCAATCAACTGGGCGTCTCGACGGCCCAGATCGGCGGCGCTCTCCGGACTTCGATCTACGGCAGCGAAATATCCCGTTTCAAGGAAGGCGAGGAAGAGTTCCCCATTCAGCTTCGGCTTTCACGCCGCTACCGGGACGATCTTCCCGCGCTTCTCAGCCAGACCCTATCGGTGCCGGCCCGGGGAGGAAACCCGGCCAAAGACATCCCCATCTCCGCCGTCGCGAAAATCTCCACGCTCACAAGTTACGGCGGGATCACCCGGATCGACAACACGCGGGTCCTCACTCTCAGCGCCAACGTCTTCCGGGGCGCGAACGCCAACGAAATCATCCGGCGGATTCGGGGAGAGTTGCCGCGCTTCGAGATCGAGCCGGGCTACACCGTGGCCTTCACGGGGGAGCAGGATTTCCAGCGGGAGGTCGGAGAATTCCTGGGCAAGGCTCTGGTCATCGCCATGTTCCTGATCTTCATCATCCTGGTCGCCCAGTTCAACTCCCTGTCCAAGCCGGTCATCATCATCGCCCAGATCTTTCTCAGTTTCACCGGCGTCCTGCTGGGCTTCACCCTCTTCCGGCTGGAGTTTTCGATCATCATGACAGGCATGGGGATCATCGCCGTGGCCGGAATCGTCGTCAAGAACGCCATCATCATCATCGACTACATGGACAAGCTGCTGAGGGAGGGGGGGGATTTTTCCGCCGCCGTGGTCGACGCCGCGTCCACGCGCCTGACGCCGGTCATCCTGACGGCCCTGTCCACGATTCTCGGCCTCCTGCCTCTGGCCGTCGGCATGAACATCAACTTCCAGACGTTCTTCACCCGGCTCAACCCGCAAATCTCCTGGGGAGGCGACAACGCCGCGTTCTGGAATCCCCTGGCCTGGACGATCATCTTCGGTCTGGCCTTCACGACGATCCTGACCCTGGTCGTCGTCCCGGCCATGTACACGATCGTCTTCCGGAAACGACGGCTGTAAAGAAGGGCCAAGCTTTCGTCCGGTTATCTTGTCATTGACATCGCCAAACAAAGATCGGTATATTATCACGCTGATCCGTAAAAGATTCCGGCGTCTCCTCTCCGAACACGGCCGGTGTTCTCATGAGTCCTGGTGAGCAGGAGCAGGGGAAAGACAGGTGGAGGATGGCATGTACGTTCTAGGGATTTCCGCTTATCTTGCGGACAGCTCCGCCGCTCTGGTCAAGGATGGTGTCCTGGTCGGAGCCATCGAGGAAGAAAAGCTGGTCCGAAAAAAGCATACCGGTGAGTTCCCGCGCCGGGCGATCGAATTCCTTTTGACCGAGGAAGGCGTCACTTTTGAGGATATCGACCACGTCGCCTTCTTTTTCAAGCCTCTCCCGGCTCTCTGGCACCGCATTCCGCTCATTCTGCGGCACTTGCCCGGCTCACTGGATTTTCTCGGGTCTCACGGAAGCGAATGGATGCAGATGTTGAGGATTCAGTCCTTCCTCCGCAGGACTTTTAACGCGGAAAGAGCCAAGTTCAAGTTTCACAATGTTTCGCATCATGTCTGCCATGCCGCCAGCAGTTTTTTTCTGTCCCCTTTTGATTCAAGCGCCGTGATCACGGTGGACGGAGCCGGAGAGTGGGAAAACACGGCTTTCTGGCACGCCCAAGGCACCCGCATCACCCGCCTGCACCGCGAATGTTTTCCCAACTCCCTGGGCTATCTGTATGCCGCCGTCACACAGCACCTGGGATTTCGACCCAACAGCGGTGAAGGCAAGGTGATGGGCTTGTCGTCATACGGCGATCCCAGGACCTATGAGGCCGAATTCGAGAAAATTCTATCCTACAATGACAACGGCCGATACCATATCGACCTGACATATTTCGACTATCACCGGAACGCGGCCTCCATCAGAAACAGCAAACGATGGGTTTCCCGGAAATTCATTGACCGGTTCGGGGCGATGCGGGAACCGGAATCCCAAATCGAAAAGCGGCATGAGGATATCGCGGCGGCCCTGCAATCGGCTTTCAACAAGGTTTTCGTGCACATGGTCAACGCCCTGCACCGCATGACCGGAGAAAGCAATCTCTGCATGGCGGGCGGCGTGATTCTGAACTCCGTCGCCAACGGTTATGCGTTTCGCCGGAGTCCTTTTCGCGACGTCTTCATCCAACCGGCCGCCGGAGACGGGGGGACAAGCGTGGGCGCCGCGCTGGCCGTCTATTATCGATACAACGCGCTGCGCCGGGAGAGTCCGAGCCCCTATATTTTTACGGGTCCGGAATTCCAGAAAGCCGAAATGGCCGCCGCAATCGAAAAAAAAGGCCTGGCCTATCGCGAAGTCCCCGCCGCGTCAACAGCCGCACGATTGGTCGCCGAAGGGAAGATCGTCGGTTGGTTCCAGGGGAAACTGGAATTCGGGCCTCGGGCCCTGGGGAATCGGTCCATTCTGGCGGATCCGCGCCAAGCGGACATGAAGGACATCATCAACGCCCGGGTCAAATTCCGGGAACCCTTCCGGCCCTTTGCCCCCACCATTCTGGAGGAGCGCCTGGGTGATTATTTTGACTACGCCTATCCCACTCCCGTCATGCTGTTGGTCTATGATGTCCTTCCGGACAAGAGGGCCGTCATCCCTGCGGTCACGCATGTCGACGGGTCCGGACGCGTTCAGACGGTTTCAAAAAAAGAAAATCCTCTGTATTACGACCTCATCCGGGAGTTTGAGAAAATCACGGGGGTGCCCGTCGTCCTGAACACGTCCTTCAATGTTCGAGGTGACCCGATCGTCTGCACTCCCGAAGACGCTCTGGAGTGCTTTTTAAATTCCGGCATGGATCATTTGATCATGGCGGATTATCTGGTATCCAAAAACGGATGAGCCGCTTATCGTCTTCGGCCGGAGTCGGTCTGCACTTTGATTCCTTCCGGGAATCCATGGGCCTGATGGGCCTCCGCGACCGGACGTTTCATCAACCGGATCCGTTTTTTCTCAAAACAGCCCCAAGGCTTCTTGAGATCGCGGAGGACTACGGGATCAAGCTGACCATCTTTGTCATCGGCCGGGACCTCGAGGATCCGGCCGTCGCGGATCAGGTCCGGGCATGGCAGCAGCAGGGACACGAAATCGCCAATCACAGCTATTCCCATGATCACAATCTTGGAGATCGATCTCAGGAGAGCATCACGCGGGAGGTCGTCGAGGCGGAAATTCTGATCGAAAAGACCACCGGGACCAAACCCAAGGGATTCGCCGCCCCGGCCTGGAGCCTCAGCCGCCGGCTGATCCGGGTCCTGATCAAGCGTGGGTACAGCTATGACGCGTCACTTTTTCCTTCCTGGATAAAGATCCCGATGATGTTGAAGCTCAAACTCCGCTCCCCGCAAAAAAGCCGGTTTCCGATTTTGAAAAGATCCGATCTCAGCGCTAATTTTCTGGGACATTCGGAGCCGCACAGGCTCGGTGATACCTCCTTATGGCGCAGCGATCCAAATGGGATTTGGGAGATCCCCGTCCCAACAAATGGATTTTCGGCAATTCCCTGTTACCACACCATGGCTTTTTTTCTCGGGAAAAGGCTGTTTCAATCTCTGTTACGCCGGTGTTCAGGACGGCAGGATTTCTTATATTACGTGATCCATCCTCTGGATATTTTGGACCCGGACAAAGATCTTCGGGATGTCGACGGCATCCCGCTGTCCCTCTTGGAACGGGCCACCGTCCCGATTCAAAAGAAAGTCGATCTGATGAGAACGGCGTTTGAGTCGATTTCGTCGGAGCGACGCGTCCTGCCCTTGAAGGACGCTGTGCGTCTCTTTGAAGGCGGGAAGACCTGACCGGCGGGAACGGCAGGCTTCGCTCTAGAAAAAAAAGACATTCTGTGGCACTATGGGCATGTTTTGGTTTCCAAAAAGGAGTCTGCCATGTCCCACCGCATCCTCGTCACAGGGGGCGCCGGTGCCATCGGCAGCATCCTTGTCAACCGTCTTCTGGAAGATCCCGACAATGAAATCATCGTTCTCGACGATCTCTCCTCGGGACATCTCGAAAATCTTCCGCTTTCAACCCGCATACGTTTCATCCAGGGGCGCGTCGATTCCGAAGAAGATCTGGATCGGGTGTTCGAGGCCCCGGTCGAAGACATCTATCACCTGGCCGCCAACTTTGCCAACCAGAATTCCGTGGACTTCCCGCAGAGGGATCTTCAAGTCAACGGGATGGGCACGCTCAAGCTCCTTCAGCGGGCGACCGAACATAAACTGCGGCGGCTGATCTACGCATCCTCCTCCTGCGTCTATGGACATCGAGTGGAGCCGCTGAGCGAAACACTCCGCGAGTTCAGCCTGGACACTCCCTATGCCATCACCAAGCTTCTCGGCGAACATTACATGCATTTTTTCCACCGGCATCACAGTCTGCCCATCGTCATTCTCCGCTTTTTCAATGTCTACGGGCCCAACGAGCGTCCCGGTCGATATCGCAACGTGATCGCCAATTTCCTCTTCAAAGCCATGCGCGGTGAAACCATCACGATCACGGGAACGGGCGAAGAAACCCGGGACTTCAACTTCGTCGAGGACACGGTTCGCGCGATTCTCATGGCCGCACGATCGGAATCCTCTGTCGGACACGTCTTCAATATCGCCTCGGGCCGGGAAACGAAAATTCTGGACATGGTTCGAATGATTCTCGACATCACCGGATCCCATTCCAGAACGGTTTTCGCGCCGAAACGGGACTGGGATTCGGTTCTTCGTCGTGTTGCCAACGTCGGAAAGGCCCGCAAGATCCTAGGCTACCAAGCGGAAATATGTCTGGAAGAGGGGTTGGCGCGCTATCGGGATTGGTTGATTAAGCAGGACGAGCGCACATTCGCATGGTGACGGCGTGATCCACATTTTTCTTCCGGCTTACAACGAGGAAAAAGGACTCGCGGCTCTTTTATCACGGCTTCCCGCCGTCATGGCCTTCTCGACCGAGCCCTGGCGGGTCGTTGTGGTCGATGACGGCAGCCGGGATCGCACGGCGGAGGTCGCCACGTCCTTTAGAGATCGTTTCGACGTCCATCTCATCCGATTCGACCGGAACAGGGGCGTAGGAGACGCGTTCCGGGAAGGGCTCCGGTCCATTTGCGCAAGCAGCCCGACCCCTGAGCGGGATATCTGCATAACTCTGGATTCCGATAACACGCAGGATCCCGAAAAGATCCCGGCTATGGTGGAGAAAATTCGGTCGGGTACCGACATCGTCATCGCCTCACGTTTCCGAAGAGGGGGAGGGATGATCGGCTGTCCCTGGAAGCGGGTTCTGTTCAGCAACGCCGTTTCCCTGTTTATGCGAACATTGACCCGTCTACCCGGAGTCCGGGATTTTTCAACCTTTTATCGGGCCTTTCGCGTCAGCATCCTGATCGAGGCCTTTGATCGATACGGCGATCGGCTTCTTTCGGGGAAAGGATTTGCCGCAGCGGGAGGATTGCTTTTAAAAACGGCCGCCCTGACATCGCATATTTCCGAAGTCCCTTCGGTACTCCGTTTCGAACTGAAATCCGGAAGGTCGGGGATCAAGATCTCGAGAACCGTCCGCGGTTATCTTGAACTCATGCTGGATTATGTCCTCACCCGGGGCTACCGGAAGTTCTAGGGAATCCGTTCGATGATGTTCAGGCCTTCGGGATTATTTCGGTCCGGAATCAGGATCACGAAATCCTGAGGAGACCGGACGCCCTCAATTCTGAGTTGGATTTCGAGGCGGGCGGGCCGGCGCGTATCCAGAATCAATCCTTTGACCCAACCGTTCCTGGAAATCCCGTGAAAGCCGAGATGACGCCCGGCTTTGGAAAATCCGTCCGCCTCGCGAATCCGGAATTCCCGCACACGGCCGATCCTGCGGGAGGAACGGATAAGACCGGAAAACCTCCCCCTCTCACGGCTCCACCAATAGATGCGACACCACCGGCCATCCTGGCGGATAAAAAAACCTGAATCCATGTTTCGGATCCGGCCGATTCTTTGGACAAGTTCAACTTCCTCTTCCGGCGTCTCCGCCAGGGAACAAGCCTGAATCAGCTTCTTTTCCGCCTCGTCACTCCGGCCTTCAATAAGAAGCGCATCGCTCTCGGCGGCATGGACATGCAGTCGAAATGAAGAATCATGGCGGTTTCCGTCACCGATTCTCCCGAGCAACGCCTGGGCGTCCCGCGCCGCATCCTGCCGGATCGCCTCGGCGGCATTGTGAAATAAAAACATGTCGATACCGTCGGAAAGATTTTCCAGAATATGCGCATGGGCGTTCAGACGCGCATAGCCCAGCTTTTGGAGCATGGCATCGACCCGCCGGGTTGGGAGACGCTTCTTCAGTCCGGCCCCGTTCAGGGAATCCAGAATAGCCAAAGCCTCCTCGTTTTTCCCGGTTATCAGTGCGGTCCGGGCCAGAAAAAGATCGATTTCGAGACGCTTGGCCTCCCCAATCTCCAGCGACTTCAGGAATTCCATCAAGCGTGAGATCTTCACTCCCAGAGGCTGATCCATGTCGGGATAGGAGATCAATGTGAAGGGCGGGAATCTCATGACAGAAATTTCGCCGGAGATGTCCCGAAGACGCTGTGCATCGGCTTCGTCGAGAGACGCGGTCTCCAAGACCATCCAGAGTTTCATCGGTCGCGGATAATTCCACATGAAATAAACATTCCCCCCCTCGAAGAACGCAAGGCTCGGCCGGCCAGTTCGCGGCAGATGCATGGGTTTTGCGAAGACATAGGCCAATTGACTGATGGCGGCATCAGACAGGACGACTTCTTCGTCCTCCACCCGGTCTTTCATGTAATCGACAAGGGCGCCGTTTCTGGGAAATGATCGCATTTCCCAAATCGTGAACCGAAACTCGCGGACCAGCAGAATCTCTCCGACCAGAACCGCAGAGACCAATAGACCCCGCAGAACAATTCTCATGGAAACAGGCCCGGCCTCAATCAGGGAATCCACGGTCCCCAACCCCCGGGCGATGAGAAGAAAGACTATCGGCAGCAGAAAGATGAATTTATTGGTTTGGATGGTTTGGAAATTGGACGCCGGGTTGGAGAGAACGAAAAGCACGAATGGGACCGTAAGATAAAGAATGAAGAGAACGATTTCCCGCATTTTGTTTTTCAAGCCGGCGGCCAACCCGATAATTAAAAGCAGAATTTTCAAAAAGAAGAGAAGCGGCCAGGCATAATAGTCCAGCAACCGAAGAATGACATTCTTCGAATAAGACAACATGGATAATTCGACTTCGCCTTTGAGAAAGCCTAAGGCAACGCTCTGAATGGCATGGAAAAAGCTCACTTCACCGACCTGAGGGTTGCGAGTCGGCAAGTATAGCAAAAAGATGACAAGAAGAGCCCCCCCCACGGCAATCCCGAAGCGGAAAAAAAGGCGCAACGCCGGATGATCCGTTTGGATCCTCCTTTTTTTCTTCCAATGCAATGCCGCCAGATATCCGATGTAGAGGGCATGGACCGGCAGGATAATCAACATAAAAAAATGCATATAAACGCCGACCACCAGAGACAGCGCATAACAGGCCCAAAAAACAGTCCGGCCTTTTCTCACCGCGAGGAGAAAAAAATAGAGCGCGAGAAGGGAAAAAAGCAACATTCCGGAGTATCCACGCGCCTCCTGGGAATAATAGATCAGCACTCCGGAAAAAGCGCTGAAGACGGCCGCGATAACCGCTTCTCGTCTCCGCCGGAAGACCAACCCGGCCAGAAGATAAACCATCGCAATAGAGATAATTCCGAAAACGGCCGAGGGCAAACGGGCCATGAATTCAAGAGGGCCGAGATGAAGGATGAAATGCAGAATCGCCGGATACAGAAGGCTTCCTAAATTATGGGACAGGATGACCGGTAACGGCTGGCAGGCCGGAACGACCGTGTGATAAGGCTCATCATCGTAAAGAGGCCGGGCGCCGAGATAGGACAGGCGCAGAATCGAGGCTGTTATCAGAATGAGGACAAAAACGACAATCCCAAAAGTCTTTCGCTTCCGGTCATTGAACATCTCAGAATCCAGGCTCATGATAGTATCCCGGCTTGGTATGGATGTCAATTTCAGTTATCGGGCGGGCTTCTCAGGCTTCCTTTTGTCTTCGGCGGCAGCTCATGAGATCATGTGTCCTTGACATGCCCCCGAATCGAAATCTATACTTTTTTTCTGTCATCTATGAAGTTTCCCGGACCTGCACCAAGGACCTCCGTTTCACCGGACGGAGGCCGGAAACGAAAAGGAGAACCGACATGAAAACCATCGGGCTTCTGGGTGGGATGACCTGCGAGTCGTCCCTTGTCTACTACAAGTTGATCAACGACATGACCCGGGAGGCGCTCGGCGGCAGCCATTCGGCGAAAAGCGTCATGGTCTCCGTCGACTTCGGCGAAGTCGAACCTTACATGGAACGAGGGGAATGGGACCGGGTGCTGGAACACATGATCGAGGCCTCCCGGGCCGTCGAGCACGGCGGTGCCGATTTTCTGGTGCTCTGCACCAACACCATGCACAAGTTCGCCGAAGAGATCGGCAGGGAGATCGCCATCCCGATCCTGCACATCGTGGATGCCGCGGCCGGCGAGATCAGGAAACGCGGCCTTCACACCGTCGGCCTTCTGGGAACGCGCTTCACCATGGAAGAGGATTTCTACAGCGGCCGTCTACGGGACAAACACGGTCTGGCCACGGTGATCCCGGACAAGGACGGCCGGGATCTGGTCCACAAGGTCATCATGGACGAGCTGTCGCGGGGAATCATCAATCCGAATTCCCGCGAGGGCTACCAGCAGGTTATCGGCGAACTGGAGAAAAAGAGAGCCCAGGGCGTTATCCTGGGATGCACCGAAATCCCGCTCCTGGTCTCAGAGGAACCGGGCGGCATCCCCCTCTTCGACACCACGACCCTCCACGCCCGCGCGGCGGTGAACTTGGCTTTGGGAATCGGCTGACAAAGGCTCGGCGCCTGGCGCGCCCGGGAGAATGCCGCCCATTTCATCCCCTCATGAGACCCAGGACGTAAAGGACGCCCAGGATCACCGGCTGGTGGACGATGTAGATGATCAGGGAATGCCGTCCGGCGGCGTTGAGAAACGTCTGAGGCAGGCGCCAAGGCAGGAGGCTGCGCCGGGAGGCATAGACCGATTTTCCCAAAGCGGCGCCGATCAGAAAAACCCCGAACCACGGGATCAGCGGAAAATAGTCGAAGGACTGAAACCACGGGCTGTGGATTCCCAACGGAAGCAGCCAATCGAAGCGGACGGCCACCCCTTTTTTCAGCACGGGAAGCGCCGCACCGAGGCCGAGAACGGCCGCGCCTCCGATTGCGCAGGCCATGGCTTTGACCTTTTCAAACGCCGCACCATAGATCAGCATCGAAACCGCCAGCAAATGAAGGATGCCGAACCAGACCGCCGATTGGGAATCAAAGACAAAGGTCGCCGCGGTGATGACGAGGGCCACGGCCAGAAGCCTCAGCCCCCGCCGCACATTGCTGCGCGTCAGCGTGCCGCTGATTCCCGAAAGAAGAATAAAGAGACCGGCGAAGAATCTCTGGGCGACGGTCCAGGCCGACGTGGAAAGATCGGTCGTGAATCCGAGAAATCTCTCGACTCCGGCATACGCGCCGAGATCGTAAAGAAGGTGATAGCCGACAACCAGGAGGATGGACAGGCCGCGCAGAAAATCGATCTCCCAGATGCGCTGGGCCACCGGCGGTTTGTTCACGATCCGGGTCACTCGATGGCCGCCAGGGTCAGGCCTTCCAGTTCGAAAATCACCCGGCGCGGGCCGTCCTCGATGCCGCCGAGGTCAAGAAGATCATAGCCGGCCTTTCGGCCCGCATCCAGCGCTCGTCCGGCCTCCGCTTCGGGAACGAAAACATAGAATCCGATCCCCCAGTTGAAGGTCGTCAGGCAATCCTCCAGCCCGACGCCGATCCCGCGCATGAATTCGAAAAGCGGCGGGATATCCTCCACCCATCGCTCCACGCGATACGTGAACGGATTCTTGGCGTAGGCGATCTTGGAAATCCCGCCGCCCGTGCCGTTGAGCAGGCCGTGAATCCCGATGCCGCTTTCCTGGAGAGCCTCGACGAGCGCGACATACGACCGCGTCGGAATGAGAGCCTCCTCACCCAGGGTCCGGCCGTTTGGCAGGACATGGAGGAAAGCCTCCTTGAGTTCCAGCGCCCGCTTGATGACCAGGGACACCCCGTTGGCATGAAGCCCCGAGGACGGCGCGCCGAGGATCCGGTCCCCGGCTGCGAGCTTATCGCCCGTCACCATTCTGTCCAGGGGAGCGATGATTCCGGTCACGCAACCGGAAAGAGAGGGCGCGCTCCGGACGGGCGGCTCGGCTTTGATCAGATACCGCAGAGCCGGAGATTCTCCGGCCGGAAGGGCCATGCCGCACATCTCGCAGGCCTTGAAGAAGCTCTCCGCCAGATCGCGACTGCGCTTTTCGTCGTTGAACCAATCGCTGTCGCCCGCCGCCACCTCGTCCGTAAAGATCACCGGAAGAGCCCCCTGGCAGATGACGTCATTGGCCGCCATCAGGGCCGTATCGATTCCGATGCCTTCGTAATAAGTTCGCCCGGTTCCGGCATGCTGATACATCCACTCCGCGATCCAGTTTTTGTTTCCCAGGCCTTCCTGAGTCATGCACCAGGAATGGGCTTCGCCGCCGCGATACCGATAGACGACGCCGTGGGCGCCCAGACTGTCCGCCTCAATAAAAACCCCGCGCCGGTTCGGAAAGGCCAGCGTCCTTCTCCCGATATCCACCATGGCCATCTTGAACGGCTCGATCTTTGTGTAATCCACGCCGGCCCGGGCGTATTCGGATCCCGCTTGTTTTTTCGACACGGGCGTTTCCTATTCCAGTGCCTTCATCTGGGCCGGCGTCGGGCGGTTGGGGATGACGGCCACGGTTTTGCCCTTGTATTCGAAGACCTCCTTGTCGTCGGTGTTGATCTCGCCGATGACCTCAGCCTTGACGCCCTTGGCCCGGATCGTTTTCAGAACGAGGGCCGCATCTTTCCTGTTGACTTGGACGGCCATCCGCGCCTGGGATTCACAGATCAGGATCTCCTCGGGCATCAGGTTCTTTTCCCGGAGGGGAACCTTGGCCAGGTCGACATGCGCGCCGAAACCGCCGTAACGGGCCGACTCGCAGACGGCGGCGCCGACCCCGGCCGCTCCCAGGTCGGAGCAGGCCTTGATCTTTCCGGTTTTGAAAGCGGCCAGGGAGGCCTCCATCACTTTCCGTTCGTCTTTGAAAAGCGCCAAGGCCGGTTTCATTTCCTTGACCAGTCCGGCCCGGTACAGGGTGTCGTTCCCGTCGCTTCCCGTCCGGCCGAAAAGAATGATCTGATCTCCGGCCGACTTGGCCGGTTTGGTCAGCGGTTTGGGCGCGGCCAGTTTGCCGATCACGGACACGACGCAGGCCGGGACGATATCGGAGAACGAGGTCGAGAATCCGCCGCCCACGATAAAGACGTCCATGGCCCTGCACATGTCCTTAAGCCCTTTGAACATCAGGTTGACCCTCTCCCCGCTGGTCATTTCGACGCATTGTCCGCAGCGGCATTTGCCGTCGAACCCGCAGGGCCCGACCAGGACCTTTTCGTCGAGCGGCTTGGTGCCGATGAAGTTCATCAGGAAGAGCGGACGGGCGCCCATGGCCACGACATCGCGCATGGCCCCGCCGGCGCCCGTCGCGGCGGCGTCGTAAGGCCGGGGCACACAGGGGGAGCAATGGCTCTCCATTTTGCCCACATAGGTTCCCTCTGTGCGGGGGAATTTGAATGCGGCGGCGTCGTCGCCCGGACCGACAATCAGGGCCTTGGGAAAGAGCTTCCCGACCTTTTTGTTCAGGGCGTCGATCGCCTTGAAGTCGACGGCCTTGTCGATGTTGTGATGCAGATGCACGAACAGCGCGTGCATCAGCGCTTTTTCGATTCTGTTCATTCTCCGCCCTCCTCGATGAAGTTCTCGTTTCCCCGCCGATGGGATGCGATAAAAATAACCCATCCCGGCCCGCGGCGCAAGCGGCGGAAGTGTTTGACCCGGGTGTTGTCCCGTGATATTTTTAATTTTTACATTGTCCGACTTGACGGAGGCCCAATCATGAAACACCCCGAAACCCCTTCCCGAAAATTCGCGCTGGCAGCCATCGCGGCGCTGATTGCGGCGCTCTTCGCCGCTCCTCTTGAAGCCCAGAGACCCGTCACCTACGACGAATCCCTCTACCGCGGCGGGCTCGAATACCGCCTGGTCGGGCCTTTTCGGGGCGGACGGTCGGCGGCCGTCGCGGGCGTGCCCGGACAACCGATGGTCTTTTATTTCGGCGCAACCGGAGGCGGCGTCTGGAAGACGACCGACGCCGGTCAAACCTGGTTGAACGTCTCGGACGGTTTCTTCGGCGGTTCGATCGGCGCCGTGGCCGTCAGCGAGTGGGACCCGAATGTGATCTATGCCGGAGGCGGCGAAAAGACCGTCCGCGGCAACGTCTCGTCCGGGTTCGGGATGTTCAAATCGGTCGACGCCGGAAAGACCTGGACCGCCATCGGCCTTGCCGACTCCCGCCACATCTCCCGCATCCGGATCCATCCGAAAAATCCCGACCTCGTGTATGCGGCCGTCATGGGCGACCTCTATCGTCCCGGCGAAACGAGGGGCGTCTACCGGACGACGGACGGCGGAAAAACATGGAAGCGGATTCTTTTCGCCAACGATGCGGCCGGCGCCGTCGATCTCATTTTCGACCCGACCAATCCCCGCATTCTCTACGCATCGACCTGGCGGGTCCGGCGCACCCCTTACAGCCTCGAAAGCGGCGGCGATGGATCGGCGCTCTGGAAATCGACGGACGGAGGCGAGACCTGGCAGGAACTCTCCAAAAAGCCCGGTTTTCCCAAGGGGACTCTCGGCATCATCGGCGTGGCCGTCTCGCCCGTCCTCCCGGAGCGGGTCTGGGCCATCGTCGAGGCGGCTGACGGCGGTGTCTTCCGGTCGGAGGACGGCGGCGCCACATGGCGGAAACTGAGCGAGGACCGCAACCTCCGCCAGAGAGCCTGGTATTACACGCGCATCTATGCCGACACCCAAAGCGCGGATACGGTTTATGTCCTGAATGTCTCTTTCTGGCGCTCCCGGGACGGCGGACGGACCTATGAGAGCATCCGCACCCCTCATGGAGACCACCACGACCTCTGGATCGCACCTGAGAACCCCCAACGGATGGTCATCGCCGACGACGGTGGGGCTCAGGTCTCCTTCGATGCGGGGGCCAACTGGACGACCTATCACAACCAGCCGACCGCTCAATTCTATCGGGTGACGACGGATGCCCATTTCCCCTACAGGATCTATGGCGCCCAGCAGGACAACACCACCGTGCGGATCCTCCATCGATCGAGCGGTTTCGGCATCGGGGAGAACGATTGGGAGGTGACGGCCGGCGGCGAGAGCGGCTGGCTGGCTCCCGACCCCCGGGATCCCGAGATCGTCTACGGCGGATCCTACGGCGGTCTTCTGGAACGCCGCGATCATCGCACCGGACGGTCGCGCATGATCAACGTCTGGCCGGACAATCCCATGGGTCACGGGGCGGCCGACCTGAAATACCGCTTCCAGTGGAATTTTCCCATTCTGTTCTCGCGCCACGATCCCGGGATTCTCTACACCGCCGGAAACGTGCTGTTTAAAACGACGGACGAGGGTCATTTCTGGCAGGCGATCAGCGGCGACCTGACCCGGGATGATCGCTCGCGCATGGGCCCTTCGGGCGGCCCCATCACCAAGGACAACACCAGCGTCGAATACTACGGCACGATCTTCGCGCTGGCGGAAAGCGCCCTCGAACCCGGCGTCATCTGGACGGGTTCGGATGACGGCCTGATCCATATCACCCGGGACGGCGGCGCCGCCTGGACGAACGTCACACCGGCCGCCGGCCTTCTTCCGGAATGGGCTCAGATCAACAGCATCGAAGCCGACCCGTTTGAAGCCGGAGGCCTCTACATCGCGGCCACACGCTACAAGTCCGGCGATTTCCGGCCCTATCTGCTGCGGACGAAAGACTACGGCCGGACCTGGACGCGCATCGACCGCGGCATCGCCGCCGAACATTTCACCCGAGTCGTTCGCGCCGACCCCAGGCGGAAGGGCCTGCTCTACGCCGGGACTGAAGCGGGGATCTATATTTCGTTCGACGACGGGCTGTCCTGGACATCCTTCCAACTCAACCTTCCCGTCGTTCCCATTACCGACATCGTCGTCCGGGACAGCGACTTGATCGTCGCGACGCAGGGCCGTTCGTTCTGGATGATCGACGACCTCACGCCTCTTCATGCCCTGAGCGATGAGGTTGCGACAAGTTCGGTTCGGCTCTTTACGCCGCGTCCGGCCTACCGGATTCCCGGATTCGGCGGCCCGGCCACGCCGACGACCGGAGCCAACGCCCCGGCGGGCGTCGTCATCCGTTACTTTCTCAAGGATGATCCGGGACCGGACGCGGAGGTCCGCCTGGCCGTCCTCGAATCCGACGGGACCGTGATCCGTGAATTCTCCAACCGGGCCTCGGGACGCGGGGAGAGAATCGAGCCCCGCAAGGGCATGAATCGCTTCGTCTGGAACATGCGCTATCCCGATGCCGAGGGCTTTCCGGGTCTTATCATGTGGGCGGCCGGGCTGTCCGGTCCGCAGGCGGCGCCCGGAACCTATCAGGTCCGCTTGACGGCCGGCGAAAAAACCCTGACCGCTCCGTTTGAAATTCTCATGGACCCGCGCGCTTCGGCCTCGCCGGAGGACCTCCAAGCCCAATTCGAATTTCTGATCGGCGTCCGGGACAAGGTCACGGAAACCCACCGCGCCGTGCGCGCGATCCGCGAAATTCGGAGCCGGATTCAGGATGTTCTCGGCCGGATCGGCGATCGGAAGGACACGGAGGATCTTGTCCGGCTGGGCCGGGAAATCGATTCGCGCCTCACGGCCGTTGAAAACGAGCTCTATCAAACGAAAAACCAGAGCCCCCAGGACCCGCTCAACTACCCGATCAAGCTCAACAACCGCCTGGCCGCACTTTCGGGCGTCGTCGCCCGGGGGGACTATCCGCCGACCGAACAGGCCCGGGCCGTCAGGGCGGAACTCACGGCTCTCATCGATACGGAACTGGCCCGGCTCAATCAGATTTTTCAGGAGGACCTGGCCGCCTTTAACCGCCTGGCCCGCGAAAAAGACATTCCGGCCGTCGCCGTTCCGAAGCGTTAGACGGCGGGATGCCGAATCAGGACAGGAGCGATGGAGTCTGCCGCAAGGAGATCGGAATGACGAGACGCAAAGAGCACAACCCCGCCCATGAAAAACCGAAAGCTCTCAGCCGAGGTGCGGCCGGCGCCTGGAGACGTGCGGCCTACGCAATCGGGTTCATCCTCCTCTGCGTCTGGAGTCTCGGATCCGCTGCCGCAACGGAACTTCCGACGGCCCGGGGCATGGTGTTCGAGGACTTGAACGGAAACGGCCGCCTCGACCCCGGGGAGCCGGGTATTGCGGACGTCCTCGTTTCGAACGGCGAAGACGTCGTCAAAACGGACAAAGAGGGGCGCTATTCCCTTCCCGTCGACGACGATACGATCGTTTTCGTCATTCAGCCTTCAGGATGGCAAGTTCCGGCCAACCCCTCCAACCTCCCCCAACACTATGTCATTCATAAACCGGCCGGCTCACCTCCTTTAAAATACGCCGGCGTTCCGCCGACCGGACCGCTCCCCGAGGCGATCGACTTTCCGCTGCACCGCTGCGGCGGATCGGACGGGTTTTCCATCCTTGTCTTCGGAGACACCCAGTCGCGCAACCTCAGGGAACTCGATTACCTGGCCCGGGACATCGTCCGGGAACAGGCCGGCTGCCGGGATGCGGCTTTCGGCCTGACGCTCGGCGACATCACGTTCGACGATCTCGACCTCTTCGAGCCGACCGCCCGACTCCTCTCCCTTATCGGCATTCCCTGGCACAATGTCATCGGCAACCACGACATGAACGTGGACGCGGCCGATGACGCGTTTGCCGACGAAACCTTTCAGCGCGTATTCGGTCCTTCCACCTATGCGTTCTCCCGGGGACGGGTCCATTTTCTCGTCTTGAACAACATCATCCTGCATCCGGCCGCAGGGGAAGAACCCGCCCGCTACTCGGCGGGATTGAGACCGCGTCAGAAATCCTTCATCCGGAACTTTCTGTCCCATGTGCCGGCTGAAGACCTCGTCGTCCTGGCCATGCACATCAACTTCCGGCCGGACGGCGAAGCCTATGAAACCGGCTTTCAAAAAGACCTCATGGAGCTTCTGGCCGGCCACCCCCTCTCCCTGTCGCTATCCGCCCACAGCCACATGCAGCAACACCTGTTCTTCGGACCCGGCACTCCGGGATGGATCCACGATCGCCCGCATCATCACTTCAATGCAGGGACAACCTGCGGAAGCTGGTGGAGCGGCCTTCAGGGCGAGACGGGCATTCCCCACGCCATGATGTGGGACGGGACACCGAACGGCTATCTTCGGATCCATTTCGACGGACCGGATTATCGGATCGACTTCAAGGCTGCGGGACGCAGCCCCGAAGATCAGATGAACATCCACTCTCCGGCGGAAATTTCTCGCGGTTCGGAAGAGCCGGCTGTGCTTTCCGTCAATTTCTTCAAAGGCTCCGAGCGCTGCACGGTCGAGTTCAGGAAAAAGGACGATCCGGAATGGCGGCGAATGGACAAGGTGGAGGCCCACGATCCCTATTACCTGGACCTCGTCACAAGGTGGGAGCGCCTGGACCTTATCGGCTTTGAAAAAACGTGGAGGGACCATCCGGAACTGCTCGAGATTGAGCCTCCCGGACGCAAGGTTCCGGGAGCGACCATATCGCGGCATCTCTGGCAGGCCGAAATCCCGGCCGATTGGCCGGCCGGCTACCATGCGGTCGAAGCCCGGGCGACAGACATGCACGGCCGGATCTATACGGACATTCACATCATCCGCATCGTCGATTAGACCGGGCTATTCCGGGTCGCAGGATTTATTGCGGCCGAGCAGGCGTTCGATACAGGTCTCCATGTCCTGATAATGGGACCCCTTCCAAAACACCCGGCCGCAGGACGGGCAGAGGGCGAACGATTCCGAATTCTCCAAGATAAAGGGCGGGACAAGATTTCGGGCGTCGGGCGGCGCCAGGGGTTTGACTTCGCCGTTGCAGGAGATACAGCGCGAAAAGGGCCGCACATGATCCCGGAGATCAAGCTCGTCAAGGACTTGGGCGATTTGATCCTCCCAGCACTCGCTGTGAACAAGGAGGACGGCCGGTCCATCCTTTCTCCGGGGCATCCGGGTGTCGCGCGTCAAAACGATGCGGCCGTCTTTACGGGCCGCGGCCAGGATCTCGTCATCCGAAGCCCGGGGAAAAAAGAGAACATCGAAGCCGAGAAGGCGAAGCCCGCGGGCCAGCTTGCCCAGCATGCCATCGGCGATGAAGATCATGAGCGTGAGGAGAAATGGTGGACGGTAGGGGACTTGAACCCCCGACCTCAGCGTTGCGAACGCCGCGCTCTCCCAACTGAGCTAACCGCCCACATTTGTCCGTTGCGTTGTTGAATCTCCCATGTCCGGGGGAATCCGCCGCGCGCGAAAGGTCGCCGTCATCCGGCGGCCGGCGCAACACATCATAGGCGTTTCCATGAATTCTTGTCAATCCTTCATGGATCGCCGATTGATCAATATTTCAGGAAGAATTTATGGTATGATTCTTTTTCAATAATTCACGATACCGTTGTTGAGTGCCGGCGTCGCTTCAAAGACGCCCATCTGCCGACACCCGCGCTCTTGAGTCCCCGTTGTTCCCAAGGGTGTTTTTTGGCCCCGATGATCGCAGGAGATCGACAGGCGCGTGGCGGGGAGCACGGATTTCGGAAATGGAGGCCGAGAGATGGCGAAACGGAATCGGAACGCGGCGGAAGGCGGACAAACGACAGGAAAGCCCAAAGGCGGGGAAGCCCGCGCGGGCCGGCTTCTTCATCTGATCGAGCGTCTGGGCAACAAGCTCCCCCATCCGTTCTGGCTTTTCGTCTGGATCTCGCTTTTCATGCTGGCGGCCAGCGGGGCTGCCGCGGTGATCGGCCTCAAGGCCGTCAACCCGCAAACTCAGGAAACGGTTCACGCCGTCAACCTGCTTTCGGCCGACGGATTGCGGCTTTTCGTCGAACGCATGGTGACGAATTTTTCCGGGTTTGCGCCCGTCGGCCTGGTCCTGGTCATGCTCATGGGCGTTTCCATCGCGGAAAAGAGCGGGTTTCTCCCGGTTCTGATGCGCACCATCGCCTTCAGCGTGCCCCGCGGCATCGTGCTTCCCGTCATCTTCATCCTGGGCGCCTGCGGCAACATCGGATCCGACGCGGGCGTTGTCATCATTCCCCCCATCGCCGCCATCATTTTCCTTAAAATGGGGCTTCATCCCGTGGCCGGCCTGGTGGTCGGCTACGCGGGCGCCACGGCAGGCTTCACGGCCAACTTTTTCATCGCCGGCACCGACGTCCTTTTGGCCGGCATCAGCTCCGAGGTCGTGAGCCACATGCCGGGAGTTCGGGAAGTCAGCGCCACCGCCAACTGGTACTTCATGATCGTCTCCACCGTGGCTCTCGGCTTCGTCGGGGCCTTCATCGCCCGCCGCTTCACCATCCCCCGAATGGGAACTTACAGTCCGGGGGAGAACGGAGTCCCGGAGGGAGAAAATGGAGTCGCCTCCAGAACTCCCTTGACGCGGGGAGAGCGGCGCGGGCTGGTTCTGGCCCTGCTTTTCGGCCTTCTCTATGTCGGGTTGATCGTTCTTCTTTCGGCTCCCCAGGGGGCGCCGCTTCGGGATCCGGAGACCGGGGGCATCGTGCCCTCGCCGCTCCTTCGGGGTCTGGTCCCGATCCTTTTCTTCTTCTTCACCATCACCGGAACGGTCTACGGCAAAATCGCGGGAACCATAAAAAAATCCGCCGATGTGCTCGAATTCATGACTCAGGGCATGCGGGATCTGGCCGGCTACATCGTGCTCATGGTGGTCGTAGCCCAGTTCATCAACTTCTTCAATTGGAGTCGCCTGGACACGATTCTCGCCATCTCCGGAGCGGAGTTTCTGAAAACCACCGGTCTGACCGGTCCGCTGCTGTTCGTCCTCTTCGTCATCATGATCGCGGGCATCAATATTTTCATCGGCAGCGGTTCGGCGAAGTGGGCCATCTTTGCGCCCATTTTTATCCCCATGCTGGCGCAGCTCAACTACAGCCCCGCCTTTGTGCAGTTGATGTACCGCATCGGCGACTCGGTGACCAACGGCATCAGCCCCATGTATCCCTACTTTCCTCTGCTTCTGGGCTGGATCCACAAATACGACAAGCGCGCCGGGATCGGGACGGTGGTCACACTTCTTCTGCCCTACGCCATCGGGCTTCTGATTCTCTGGCTGGCGCTGATGTTCGTCTGGTATTTCACCGGGCTGCCGATCGGCGTTGGCGAGACCGTTTACATGTCCCGCTGAGGAGGCCGGAGAAATCCAGGCATCCGGCCCGCCGCCTTGACACCCCCGGAGAATCTGCACTATCCTTCAGGCAGGCCGAGACCGGATGACAAACAGATGTCGGCGTCCCTCGGAGGGACGGACATTTCATCATGAATTCGAGACTGCGCCGCCTGATCAAAGGATTTGCCGGCCTTCCCGGCAAGGCCCTCCGAAGTCTGTCCCGGATCATCCGCAAGCCGCCCGAAGAAACAGATGATGAACTCCGGCGGCGGTTCGAAGCGGCCGTCCGGCAGGCCGACGCCATGGCTTCGGAAGCTCACGCCGCCCATATGGCCAAAACGCGTTTTCTCTCGAACATGAGCCATGAAATCCGGACGCCGCTCAACGGCATCATGGGCATGACGGAGCTGCTGCTGAACGCCGATCTGTCCGATGAGCAGCGCCGTTTCGCCGAAACCCTCAAATCGAGCGCCGATACCCTGCTTCACGTCATCGAGGATATTCTGGATTTCTCCATGATCGAATCCGAGGATCTCGACCTGCAAAGCGTGGACTTCGCCCTGCAGATCACCCTGGAAGATCTCACGGAAGTCCTCGGACCGCGGGCCCAGGAAAAGAACGTCGAGTTCATCCTCCGGATCGATCCTCGCCTCCCCTCGCGGCTTCGGGGCGATCCGGCCCGGCTGCGCCAGGTGCTCCTCAACCTGGGCGAAAACGCCCTCAAATTTACGGACGAAGGGGAGATTGTGGTGTCCGCCGCGCTCGAATCTGAAACGGAAGACACAACACACATCCGTTTCGAAGTCCGTGACTCGGGAATCGGCATTCCCGCCGACAAAATGGACCGGTTGTTCGAGGCCTTCCACCAAGTTGACTCCTCAAGCACAAGGCGGTATGGGGGATCGGGCCTCGGCCTGGCCATCGCCCGGCGCCTCGTCGAATTGATGGGGGGAACGATCAGCGTTCGAAGTGCGGTCGGCTTGGGATCCGTTTTCGGATTCTCCGTCTCCTTCATAAAACAACCGGAACTCCCGGAGGAGGATGCCGCCGATCCGGATCTTCGCGGCGTTCGAATCCTGGCTGTCGACGACAATGCCACCAACCGCCTGGTCCTGGCCGAACAGATGTCTTCCTGGGGCGTCCGGCATACCGAGGCCGAAAGCGCCGTCCGGGCGCTCCAGATCCTGCGCCAAGCCCATGCGGCCGGCGATCCTTTTCGCATTGCGATCATCGACATGCACATGCCCCGGATCGACGGTGAAGCCCTCGGCCGGGCGATCAAGAACGACGCCCGGCTGAAAGACACGCTTCTCGTCATGATGACCTCCGTCGGTCGCCGGGGCGACGTTAAAAGACTGAGAGCCCTGGGCTTCGCCGCCTATTTGACGAAGCCCCTGAAACAGGCTCAGCTTCGGGACTGCCTGACGGCCGTTCTATCCGGAGCGCACCTCTCTCCGTCCGGAGAACCCTCCCTGATCACCCGATTTACGATCCGGGAGTCCCGCCGGAGGAAAGGGCGGATCCTTTTGGCCGAGGACAACGCCATCAACCGGGAAGTCGCCTTGAGAATCCTGGAAAAGATGGGCTATCGCGTCGATGCCGTGGCCGACGGGGAAGAAGCCGTCCGGGCTCTCGAACGCGTCTCCTACGACCTCGTTTTCATGGATGTGCAGATGCCCGTTATGGACGGATTCGAAGCCACGCACATCATCCGCTCCGGGCACACCAAGATCACCGATCCGGCCATCCCCATCATCGCCATGACGGCGCACGCCCTGCAGGGCGACCGCGAGTGCTGTCTCGCCGCGGGCATGGACGATTACCTGGCCAAACCGATCGCGCCTCAGGATCTCGAAACCGCCCTGGCAAAATGGCTGGATCGTTCAACAAGGAGAGCACCCCGGGAATCGTCGGCGCCCAAGTCTCCGCCGTCGCATCAAGCCGGCCCGGTGTTCGATAAGAAAGCCTTAATGGCCCGCCTCATGAACGATGAAGAGCTGGCCGCAAAAATCATACCCGGATTTATTGAGGATATGGTTGAACAGATGGATATCTTGAAAAATACCGTCGAGCGGGAAGACCCGGAGGGAATCGCCCTTCAGGCCCATAAAATCAAGGGGGCGACGGCCAATATGGGGGGCATGGCTGCAAGCGCCGCCGCGTTTCAACTGGAAAAGGCGGCCAAAGGAAAAAAAAGCGGGGATCTCTCCGAATGGGTGAGTCAGTTGGAATTCCAGATTCGCCAGTTGACCGCCCGCCTGCGCAAGGCATTCCCGTAAAATGTAAACAGGACCGATCAGGGATTGAAGGTTTCTCTCCTCAGAGCGGCTTTCCGGATCCGGGATTCGACCGGGTTGACCCCGATCCCGGGACCCTCGGGAACCCGGATGAGACCGGGGCCGCAGAGTTCGATGAACGGATCGATGATGTCCTCCTGATAGTAGCGGCGGCTTGCGCTCAGATCGTTGGGGAACTTGAAATTGGGAAGCGCCGCCAGGTGGAGGTTGTGGGCTCGCCCGATTCCCGACTCGAGCATTCCGCCGCACCAGACGGGAACGCCGGCCGCCAGGCAGTGATCATGGATTTTCCGGGCTTCGACAATGCCGCCGACGCGGCCGACCTTGATGTTGACGATGCGGCAGCCGCCCATCTCCAGGGCGGCCCGGGTCGTGTCCAGGGAGAGGATGCTTTCATCAAGGCAGAGCGGCGTCTCCATCTCCCGCTGGAGCTTGGCGTGATCCCAGAGATCGTAGGGAGGGAAGGGCTGTTCGATCATCATCATATGAAACGCGTCGAGTTCCCGGAGACGCGGAATGTCGGACACGGCGTAAGCGCCGTTGGCGTCGGCCTGAAGCATGAGATCGGGATAAGCCGATCTCAAAGCCTTGCAGGCCGCAACGTCCCAACCCGGCTTGATCTTGATCTTGACGCGACGGTAACCTTCGGCCAGGTAGGCGCCGACCCGGGCGACGAGGTCGGGCAGGGAATCCTCGATGCCGCAGCTCACCCCGGCTTCGACGGTTTCCCGGGAGGCGCCGTAAAGACGGGAAAGAGGCCGGCCGGCCTTTTTCGCCTTGAGATCCCACAGGGCCAGCTCCAGACCGGCCTTGGCCATGCGGTTGCCGCGGTAAACGCCCGCGGCGGCGGCGAAGTCCGCCGGATCCTCCAGTTTCTTTTCCAATAGAAGAGGAACGAGGAAATCTTTCAGGATATGCCAGGCCGTCTCGGTCGTTTCTCCGCTGTAAAGCGGCTGTTCCTCGGCCGTGCACTCTCCCCAGCCTGAAACCCCTTCAGAGAAGACGCGGGAGATGATGAAGGTCCTGTCATAAGCTCTCCCGAAACTCGTCTCGAAAAAATGGACATAGGGAAGCTTGAGAAGCTGCAACTCGACGCGTTCGATGGCCATATCGTCCTCCAAGAAAAATTAAAACTTGGGCGAGCGCCGCAGGACATAAAAGCAGCGATCCCCGAAATGAAATCCTCCGGTATAAAAACCTCGGGCGAAATAGCGGGTCATGACGCGGCGCAAGGCGCTCTGCCAGCGGGCGATCAGATCGGGCGGCGCTCCCGCCGCCCGGATGTCCCGCGGCACTTCGACAAGGATTGCGGGAGCGTCGATGTCCAAGCTCGGCCGGCGCGGCGCGAAAAGATCCGATCCCGCCTCAGGCTTCGCCTTTCGCTCGAGGGCTTTGGGGAACGGCAAGGGATCCGGCTCTCTCTTCGTCGCGCCCTTCCCGGCCAACGCTCGAACCCGCCGGCCCCGAATCCGCCATTCCACAAAGAGGCGGTCGGTCGGAATGCCGGGTCCTGGGCAGAGAGCCGGCGTCAGACCGTAAAAATTGTGGAGATAGGTCCGAGACCCGGCACCCAGAGTCTGCAGGTTGAGCCGGGCATTTCGCGTTTTCAAAGGATCGAAGGTCCAGGTGATGAGATCGAAACCGCGCCGGATCGCTTCTTCGCGCTGGGCCCATTTGAGACATTTCCCGAGACCGAATCCCTGGTGTTCGGGAAGGACGGCCAGAAGATGGGAATGCTGACAAACCGTTCCGTTGTGGATCCCCGGGAAGGAATAGACGAATCCCGCGAGATCCCGGCCCAGGAATACGCCGAGGATCATGGCGCCCAGATGCGACGACACGCAGAATTGGTGGACGGGCGTCAGGTCGATGTCCGCATGGCCCCAGACCGCTTTCTGAATGGGAAGGAGTTTATGAAAATCCTCGAAGGTTTCGAGGGGGCGGACTCTAATCCTTTTCCCGGGTCTCGGCAAGGCGGACTCCTTTCTGAGCGGCCAGGCGTTCATAAATCTCGATGATCTTCCGGGCCATGGACTCGGCCGAAAACTTCCGGTGAACCAGGTCGTATCCCGCCTGGGCCAGGCGGCCGGCCAGGGACCGGTCGAGATACAGCTTCAAAATCGCCTGGGCCAAGGTGTCCGGGTCGCGGGGAGGAACAAGCAGCCCCGTTTTCCGGTGGATGACGATCTCGGGAATCCCTCCCGCTTGAGTGGCGACAATGGGCAGGCGGCAGGCCATGGCATCCATGAGCGAAGTCCCCAGACCTTCCATGTGCGAGGAGAGAACAAACAGGTCGAGGGAAGCCAGAATCCGGGGGACATCCTCGCGGAACCCGAGGAAATAGACCATGTCCCCGACAGCGAGTTCCCGGGCCCGGCGATCGAGCTCCATTCTCAGGGATCCCTCCCCGACAACGATGATTTTGATATGCGGCGCACATTCCTTGAGAAAACCCGCCGCTTCGATGAGATAGCGGTGACCCTTGTGGTCCTCGAGCTGGGCGACGATTCCGGCCAAATAATCCTCGGCCGCGAATCCGAACTCCCGCCTCAGAAAATCCCGATCCTTGACATCCCGAAACGGCGTGAAGTCGATTCCCGAAGGGACAACCTCGATAAGAGAATCCGGAACGCCGCCTTCGAGGCACACGCGTTTCACTTCTTCGGAGATGGCGATCACGGCATCGATGTTCTTGATGTACTTGCGCCGCGATCTCAAAGGAAAATCCACCCTGCGCGACACCACCCGGAGAGGCACACCGGCCAGACGAGCGGACGCTTTGCCGACGGCCAGGCCGTGAGCGTCATGACAATGGGCCAGGACACAACCCTGCCTCTTCATGGCCCAGGCCAGGCGCAGGACGGCCGCAAGATCGAACTCGCTCCGCATCTTCACGGGGAGCACGGGAAGATCTTCGGCCTCCGCCTTGTCGTGAAGAGGAGAGCCGGGCTGAACGACCAGCCGGAAATCGAGGTTCCTCGCAGCCAGTTCCCGGGCCAGAAAAAGGACCTGCCGCTGTCCGCCCCGCCATTCCCGGCCGGCGTCAATATGGAAAAGGCTCAATGCGCTCTCCCTTTTTCCAGATCTCGCGCAGCTTGGCATAGCGGATGAAAACCGCATAGCCGTTGAGAACGGCGATGACGAAGCCGGGGAAACCGTCGAGAAATCCGAGTTTGAGAATGTAGGATTTCAAAAACCGGGCGGCCGGAAGAAAGACCAGGTGGCCGGAACGGCTTTTTTTCCGGGCGGCATAGAGCTTCTGGGCGCCGAGTTCGGAAAAGCGGTTGATGCGGGCGACATGGTCGTCGATGCCCCGGTAGGTGAAATGGTGGATGTCGCCTTTGAGTTTGCGGACTTCGCCCGAGACGACCAGGCTCTCATGGACGAAAGCACCGTCCCATCGGGCCTTGTCCATCCTGAAGAGGCGGATTTTGCGGTCCGGATACCAGCCCGAATGACGGATCCATTTCCCCAGATAATGGACGCGCCGAGGCATGGAGAATGCGCTGCAGGCCGGATCCACCGGCTTAAGGTCCAGAATTTCCCGGCGAAGCTCCGGAGACAACCTCTCGTCGGCGTCGAGGGAAAGGATCCAGGGATGAGAGGCCAGACCGTTGGCGTAGTTTTTCTGGTCGGCGTAGCCGGCCCAGGCGCGTTCGAAAACGCGGGAGGTGTAGTTCTTGGCCAGGCGGACCGTGCCGTCCTTGCTGCCGCTGTCGACGACGATGATTTCATCGGCGACATCGCGAAGACTTCTCAGGGCCGGTTCAAGACGTTTTTCCTCGTTCAGCGTGATGAGGACCGCCGAGATTTTCACGGCAAAATACTAACACATCGCCCCGGCGGCGTCCATATCGGCCCGGATCGGCCCGATCGAAGGATTCAGGGAAGAAAAGTATTCCGTGTGCGTCTAAAGCAGAGAAATTAACAGAGACGATGTGTAAAGTGCGATTGGTGACAACGATGAAAAAAAACTTCATTCTCATCCTGACGGCTCTCACCGCTCTGGCCTGGGCCTGCAGCGGGAGCGGCGACCCCCGTCCTGATCCGGCCTCCCAGGTCCCTGCGAAAGTCCAGACCGATAAGTCCGCGCCTGAAGAGGCTACGGCCCAAAAAACACGGCCCGATGCGGCCGTCCGCCCCGGCATGAAAATGCCGGGCGGCGGAGAACAGGCCGTCCCCGTGAACGTCATGCGCGTCCCGCGAAAAAGCCTCAGATCTTATCTCGTTCTGAACGGCATCGTCGAACCGTCTCGCAAAATCCAGGTTTTCTCCCGCCTCCCCGCCTATGTCCGGCAGCTCGTCCGGGAGGAAGGCGATTACGTCCGGGAAAACGAAGTCTTGGCCGTCCTGGACGACATCGAAGTCCGAATCAGTTACGAGCAGGCCCGGATCGCCCTCGACCAGGCTCAGGTCAGCCTGGATGAGGCCGAAAAGAACTACGAGCGGAGCCGGACCCTGGTCGAAAGAAACCTGATTTCCGAACAGGAATTCCAGGCCCAGGAAGCCCAATTCAAGCAGAGACAGTTCGAACTCCGGACCCGCCAGGAAAACTACAAAAACCTGGAGCTTCAACTGGGCTGGACCCGGCTCCGCGCCCCGTCCGAAGGCTTCATCACGGAACGCTTGGTCGAGGTCGGCGGCCGCGTCAACGCCAACCAGCAGGTCTTCACCATCGAGGACTTCAAGCCTCTTCTCGTCCGTGTTTTCGTCCCCACAACGGATGCCGTGCAGCTCAAGACCGGCCTGCCCGCCGGTGTCAGCGCAGGCGAGGTTCTTCCCGGCACGGCTTTCACGGGCGAAGTCAAGCTGATCAACCCCCGGATCGACACCCAGACAGGGACGATCAAGGTCACGGTCGAGGTTTTCGATGAAACGTTGCGCCTCAAGCCGGGCATGTTCGTTGAAGTCCGCATTTCGATCGGCGACAAGGCCGATGTTCTGGCCATCCCCCGCCGCGCCCTCCTTTTCCGCCAGAACAAGATTTACGCCTTCGTCGTTGACGGAAAAAGAGCCGTCCAACGAGAAATCCAAATCGGCCTGATGGAAGAGGACGAGGTCGAGGTGACGGACGGACTGGTCGAGGGCGACGTCATCGTCACCGTCGGTGTCGACGGGCTCAAAGACGGCCAGGCGATCGAAGTCATCCGATGAAAATCGTCCATTTTTCGCTTCGCCGTCCGGTATCGGTGTTCATGTTCACCGTCGCCGCGGTCATTTTCGGATTTATCGCCTACTCCCGTTTGAATCTGAACCTGCTGCCCGATATCTCCTACCCGACCCTGACCATCCGCACGGAATACCCGGGAACCGCGCCCTCCGAAATCGAAAACATCATCTCCAAGCCCATCGAGGAAACCTGCGGCGTCGTGGACAACGTCGTCCGCATCTCGTCGGTCTCCCGGGCCGAAATGTCCGAAGTCACGGTCGAATTCGCCTGGCACACCAACATGGATTTCGCGACCCTCAAGCTCCGCGAAAAACTCGATCTCATCCGCCTCCCCCAGGGCGCCACGAAACCCGTCATCCTTCGCTACGATCCCAACCAGGAACCCATCATAAAGCTGGGGATCACCGGAGGAACGGATCTCGCCCACGTCCGCTTCATCGCCGAGCGCGAGCTCAAACAGGCTCTGGAGAGCATCGAAGGCGTGGCCGCCTGCACGATCTCCGGCGGACTCGAGGACGAGATCCACATCGACCTCGACGAGCAGAAACTCAGTCTTCTGAACCTGCCGATATCGACCGTGGCCAACCGCCTGGCCCAGGAAAACGTCAACCTCTCGGCCGGGATCCTGAAACAGCAGGACAGCCAGTACCTTGTCCGGACGGTCAACCAATTCAAAACCGTCGAGGAGATCCGGGACATCATCATCGACCGGCGTGGCGACGTTCTGGTTACGCTGGGCAGCGTGGCCGAAGTCTTCCGCGGCTATAAGGAACGCAAGGTCATCTCCCGGATCGACGGCGAGGAATGCATCGAGGCGGCGATTTACCGGGCGGCCGACGCCAACACGGTGTCCGTGGCCAATGCCGTCGCCGATCGGTTGAAGACCGTTCAGGCCGGAATCCTGGGTCCGCGCGGCATGAATCACACCGTTATCACCAACCAGTCGAAGTTCATCCGCAACACCATCGAGGAGGTGAAAAGTACGGCCCTCTACGGCGGCATTCTGGCCGTTCTCGTCCTCCTCTATTTTCTGAAGAACGCCCGCAGCACCCTGATCATCGGCGCGGCCATCCCCGTCTCCGTCATCATCACGTTTTTCCTGATGTTTTCGGCCAAGATCTCCCTGAACATCATCTCGCTCGGAGGCCTGGCTCTGGGGATCGGCATGCTTGTCGACAACTCCATCGTCGTCCTGGAGGCCATCCAGCGATACCGGGAAAAGGGCGCGAACGCGTTCGATGCCGCCATGAAGGGAACGACCGAGGTGGCCGGGGCGGTGACCGCCTCGACATTCACCACCGTGGCGGTGTTTTTTCCCATCGTCTTCGTCGAGGGGATCGCGGGACAGCTTTTCAAGGACATGGCCCTGACCGTCACCTTCTCTCTCCTGGCCTCTCTTGTCGTATCGTTGACGCTCGTTCCCATGCTCAGCGCGTCCATGCGGCGCGAGAATCCGCGGGAGATCCTGTCGGGTGTCCTGAAGTTCGTCTTCAGGCCCGTGGACAAGGTTTATGACCGGGTCTTCGATGCTTACAAAAAGCTTCAGGAAGCCTCTTTCCGGCGGCGGCGGGTCATTTTCGCCGCCGTGGCCGCCGCTTTCCTTCTGGCCGTCGTCGGCGTCCGTTTCATGGGTCAGGAGCTGATTCCCACGATTTCTCAGGGAGAATTTCTGATCAACGTCGAGTTTCAGCCGGGAACCTCTCTCCGGGAAAACGCCGCCGTTTCCGCCGAAATTTCCGAACAGCTCGCGGCTTATGAAGAAATCGAAAGCGTCTACGAACTCGTCGGCAAGGGATCGCGGGGCGGGATTTCCTTCCAGGAGGAACTCGAAAACCTGACGGAATTCACCGTCCGCCTCAAGCCGGGAATTCTCGGCAAACAGGAAGACCGGATCATGGACCGGGTCCGGGCCGGCCTCGAACGGTTCCCCACGACCGAGATCAAAGTCTACAAGCCCCGGCTGTTTTCCTTCAAGGCGCCGCTCGAAGTCGTCGTTTCGGGCAACGACCTCGACGCCATCAAACGCGTCTCCGATGACCTTTTGGCCCGGCTGCGGAATGTCCCCGGCCTCATCGACCTCAAGTCCTCCATGGAGGAGGGTTACCCGGAGATCCAGATCCTTTTCAACCGGGCCGTCCTGGCCGCCCAGAACATGACCATCAATTCCGTCGGCGCCCAGATCCGAAACAAGATCGAGGGCGAAGTGGCCACGCGGTTCATCGAGAGCGACCGGGAGGTCGACATCCGTGTTCGACTGACGGAGACCCAGCGGGACCGCATCGACAAAATCAGCCGGATCACGGTCCGGAACGGTCTGGGCGTGATGACGCCTCTCCGGTCCCTGGCCGAGATCCGGATCGTGGAGGGCCCGGCCGAGATCCGGCGCATCCTCCAACAGAAAGCAGCCGTCATCACCGGAAATCTTTCGGGGATTTCCCTCGATGACGCCAAGCCGATTGTCATGGCCGCCCAGGCGGACCTCGAAAAACCGGCCGACACATCGGTCTATCTGGCCGGCCAAAGCCTGGAGCAGGACGTGGCCTTTTCCTCGATGATCTTCGCCATCGCTTTGGCCGTCTTTCTCGTCTATCTGGTCATGGCCAGCCAGTTTGAATCCTTCAAGAAACCCCTGATCATCATGTTCACGATCCCGCTCGGCATCATCGGCGTCGTGGCCGTCGGACTGGTTTTCGGCATGTCCATCAATGTCATCGTGCTCATCGGATTGATCATCCTGGCCGGAATCATCGTCAACAATGCCATCGTTCTTGTCGACTACACCGGCCGGCTTCAGGATGAGGGGCTGTCCAAGGCGGAGGCCATCCGAACCGCCGCCCAGGTCCGCTGGCGTCCCATTCTCATGACGTCGATCACAACGATCCTGGCCCTTCTGCCCATGGCCCTGGACCGGAACGAGGGGTTCGAGATCCGGATTCCCCTGGCCCTGACCCTGATCGGCGGTCTGACCTTCGGCACCTTCCTCACCCTGGTTTTCATCCCGCTTGTCTACCACTACGTGGTTCGCGAAAAGAGCGATGAGTCGGAAAGCCGGCTCATGCGCCTCATGAAACGTGTCAAAAAGAGCCTCGCCGTCGACCGGAGGAAAGCGCAGGAATCATGAGCCTCCCGGAATTCGCCATCCGCAAACCCGTGTCCATCATTGTGGCCATGCTGATCTTCACCACGATCGGCCTGATCTCCATTTTCCGCCTTCCCCTGGAAATGATGCCGGACACGTCGTTTCCGGGACTCATGGTCCAGGTCCCCTATCCGTCGTCATCGCCGGAGGACGTCGAGCGGACGATCACCCGGCCTCTCGAGGATGTCCTGGCCACCGTCAATAATCTGGACAGTCTCAGTTCCACGTCCTCGTCCTCGTCGGCCATGATCCACCTCCAGTTCAAGACCGGAACCAACATGGACATGGCCTCGATGCAGATCCGGGACAAGATCGACCAGGTCCGCTCGACCCTGCCCTCGGACATCGAAAACATCCGGATCCGCCGGTTCTCCATGAACGACCGCCCGGTCATCAATTTCAGCGTGTCCCTGCCCGGGAGTCTCGACGACCTGTATTTCTGGGCGGAAAATTACATCCTTCATGAGGTGGAGCGGATCGAGGGCGTCGCCAATGTCGACATCCGGGGAATCCGGAACAAGGTCCTGAACATCTACCTCAAACCCGAGGTGTTCTACTCGTCCTCCATCCGCATCAACGATCTCATCAACACCCTCCGCAATAACAATATCAACATTTCCGCCGGATTCATCGAAGAGGGGCCCATGCGCTACATGGCCCGGATTCCCGGCGAACTCAAGATCCTTGAGGATGTTCAGGCTCTGCCCGTCAATACTCAGGGGTTGACGATCGGCGACGTCGCCCGCGTCAGCTACGACTATCCGCCCAAGGAGAACTTCGATCGGCTCGACGGCAAGGAAACCGTCCAGTTCCAGATCTACCGGGCATCGAACGCCAATATTGTGGACGTCTGCCGCGCGGTCCGGGAAACCATGGGCCGGATCGGAGACGGGGAACCCGCACTCCGCGACATCACGATCATTTTCTCCCGTGACCAATCCGAGGACATTTTAAAGAGCCTGCGTGACCTGGCCGTTTCCGGAGTGATCGGCGGGATCATGGCCGTTCTCATCCTTCTGTTTTTTCTCAGGAAATGGCGGTCCACGGCCATCATCATGGTCGCCATCCCCATGGCCATGGTCTTCACCTTCAGCCTGATGTATCTGGCCCGGAGCGTCTTCGGCGCCAACATCACGATCAACATCATCTCCCTGAGCGGGCTGATGCTGGCCGTGGGCATGCTGGTGGACAACTCCGTCGTCGTTTTGGAAAACATCTTCCGCCTGCGACAGGAAAAGAAAATGACACCGATGGAGGCCTCCCGGAAGGGCGCCTCCGAGGTGGCGACGGCCGTGACGGCGTCCACGATGTCGACGCTCGTCGTCTTCGTCTCCCTGAGCTTTCTGTCCCAATCGGGCTTCGGGCGGTTCATGAAGGACTTCGCCATGACCATGTCCATGGCTCTCATCGCCTCTCTTCTTGTCGCCCTGTCCTTCATCCCCCTGGCCGGAAGCCGGTTTCTCAAGGGCAAGGCGCGGGAGAAGGCGCCCTGGCTTGTCAAATTGACGCGGGTTTACGAAAAAGTCGTGAGCTTCTCCATCAGCAACTGGAAAAGCAAGCTGCTTATCGTCGTCCTGGCCGTGGGGATTTTCCTGATTTCCTTCGCGATGCTGAGAAGCATCGAGCAGGAATTCATGTTCACGAGCGACGAACGGGAGGTGAACATCTCGGTCTTGATGCCCCGGAGCTTCACCCTCGAAGATATGCAGGGTCTCTTTCAGCGCATCGAGGACACTCTCATTCCGAGGAAAGAGGAACTGGCCGTGAAGCATGTCTCGACGGATTTCGGAATCCGCAACCTGAGGCAAGGGGAATACCGGGGCCGGATTGAGCTGGCTTTGGAAGACAAGGGCATGTCGGTGGCCGAGATCCGGGATCAGGTCACCGCTCTCCTGCCGCGCCGGGCCGGGGTCCGCTACGAACACGGCCAGCGTTTCGGCCGGGGCGGCATGGGCGGCCGGGGCATGACGGTCGAACTCATCGGCATGGATTTTACGCTCCTCACCGAACTCGCCCCCGGAGTCATGGACCGGTTGCGGACCATCCCCATCGTCGAGGAGGTCACGTCGGATCTCGAAGGCGGGGACACCCAGCTCATGATCGAGGTCGACAGGAAAAAGGCCGAAAACATCGGTGTCGACAGCCGCATGATCGCCCAGACGATCTCCTCCTCGCTCTCCGACCGGGCCGTGGGCAAGTTCAAGGCCGACAACCGCGAGATCGACATCATCCTGAAAATCCAGGGCGCCGACGGGTTCGACGAGCAGGACCTCCGAAACATCAGTCTCCGGACAGGCGACAAACCCGTCCCCATATCCGCGATCTCCGACATCACTTACCGCATGGGATCGACCTCGATCCGCAAGGAAAACAAGAAGTCCAAACTCCAGATCTACGTCAATTCGCGGGCCCAGGGCATGGTGGGCATCTCGGAGGAGATTCGCAGGGTCATGGACACGATCGATCTTCCGGAAGGCTACAGTTGGGCGCTCGGAGGCGGCTGGCGGCGCTTCCAGGAATCGCAGGGGGAATCGACCCTGGCCATCGTGCTCGCCCTGCTCTTCATCTACATCATCATGTCGTCGCTGTTCGAGTCCTTCGTTCATCCGTTCACGATTCTGCTGATTATTCCGCCGGCGCTGTTCGGTGTGGCCGTGCTGTTTATTCTCACCAAGATCACGCTGAATACGACGTCATATCTGGGACTTCTGACGCTCTTCGGGATCGTCGTCAACAACGGCATTATCCTCATCCATCACATCCGCGGACTGAGAATCTCGGGGCTGGCCAAAAACGAGGCCATCATCCAGGGCGGGAAGGACCGCCTGCGGCCGATCATCATGACGGCCTTTACGACGATCTTCGGCGTCCTGCCGCTCGCGCTCCCCTACATGCTGCCGCAATTCTTCCAGGCCACCGGACGGCGGGCCGAGATGTGGGCGCCGATCTCCGTGGCCATCGTCGGCGGGCTCATGACCTCGACGTTCTTCACCCTCATCTTCCTGCCGACGTTCTACTCCATCGCCGATTCGGTGACAGCGCGAGTCAAGGCCTTTCTGGGACTCAAAAGCGCCACATATTAGGAATATCCAGCAGCCTCAGTAGCGGGAAAAACGGGCTTGACAAGGGCCGGATCTTGATATATGAATATATCTTCATATATTCATGAGTTGACACAGCGCGGATAGAAATCGATGGCGGAAATCAAAACCTCGCGAAACGTGTTGATCAAATCCGAACCGGAGGCGCCGCATTTAGATTCCCCGATTCTCGATCAGGAAACGCGTGAAAAAAACGTTGCCCGCGTCGCCGAAGATGGTCATGTCGCTGTTTCTCCCGAAGTCTCAAAAAAACTCGGACTTTCCCCCGGCGCCGATCTGGATCTTGTCGTTTCCGAGGGGCGCGTGGAGATCCTGCCCAACATCCACAGTCTCAACCGCCTCTATGTGGAGCCGACGACGCGCTGCAATCTCGCCTGCCGGACCTGCATCCGCAACACCTGGGACGAACCCCTGGGCGACATGGACGACGAAACCTTCGCCGCCATCGCCCGCGCTCTGCCGAGATTTCCCCATCTCGAAAGCGTCATGTTCGGCGGCTTCGGCGAACCCACCGTTCATCCGCGGATTTTCGATATGATCCGCGAGGTCAAGGCCGTGGGCCTGAGAGCCGAACTGACGACGAACGCGACTCTTCTCGACGCCGGACGGCTCGACGGCCTTCTCCGGGAACGCCTCGACCGGCTCTGGATTTCCTTCGACGGAACGAGCGGCGAAAGCTACGAGGCCGTCCGCAAAGGGGCACGCTTCGGCGAAGTCATCGAGAATCTCGAACGCCTCCGCCGGGGCAACGGCGGGGACGGCAGCGTTCCCGAAATCGGCATCGCCTTTGTCCTGATGAGGACGAACCTCGGCGATCTCAAAGACCTGGATCGCCTGGCCCGCTCTCTCGGCGCCCGCCGCGTTCTCGTCAGTCATGTTCTTCCCTACAGTGCGGAGATGGAAAAAGAGATGCTCTGTCTCCAGACGCTGACTCTCGACACCTTCACCTTCGCCCCCGGGAAAGTCGAACTCAGCCTGCCCCGGACGGATGTCAACGCCCTGACGAAAGACGCGTTTTTCAGCCTGTTCCAGGGATTCGAGAACCTGACGTTCATGGGCAACCGCATCGCCGTCGATGCCCCGCACTGCCGGTTCGTCCGCAACCGAACAACCTTTATTCGCTGGGACGGCCGGGTGAGTCCCTGCATGGCGCTTCTCCACTCTCACAAGACCTTTCTCTACGGCGGCGAACGCCGCATCCGGGCCCATGACTTCGGAAATGTCCGGGCGGACGATCTCGCCGCCGTCTGGGAGTCCCCGGCCTATGCGGAGTTTCGGGAAAAGGTGCGGGCTTTCGATTATTCGCCGTGCCACGTCTGCGGCGGCTGCACCCTGTTCGAAAACAACGAGGAGGACTGCTATGGAAACGCCTTCCCCGCCTGCGGCGGCTGTCTCTGGGCTCAGGGAGTGATCCAATGTCCGTGAAAGACATCGCCGGCGCCTTCAAAGCCCTCTCGGATCCCACCCGCCTCCGGATCGTCCTCCTTCTTCTCCGGCAACATGAACTGTGCGTCTGCGAGATCATGCACGTCCTGGGCATGGAGCAGTCCCGGGTCTCCCACCAGATGAGGATCCTCCGCCATGCGGGCCTCGTGGAGGACAATCGGGAAGGGCGCTGGATCAACTACCGGATCTCCGAGCCGGTCCGGCCCCTGATCGAGGATCTCTTCGCGGGAACGCTCGGGGGCCACTTGGAAAACGCTCCGGAAACGGCGGAGGACTCCCGCAAGCTCAAGGCTTGCATTCGCGGGAACATCCGCGGCCGTTCCTGTAATTCTAGGATGAGAACGGAAGTTCAGGAGACTGATCGATGAACGATAAGAAGATCGCGCTGATTCTTTTGTCCATATTTTTGGTTGCGTATTTCGTCCCGTTTTCGAATGCCGTGGTTTCAAACGCCCTTCTCGAAGCTTTTCTCATGCTCCAGGAATACGCCCGGGAACATGTCCTTCTCTGCCTCATCCCGGCTTTTTTCATCGCCGGAGCCATCGGCGTTTTCATTTCGAAAGACGCCGTCATCAAGTACTTGGGACCCAAAGCCAATAAAATCCTGTCCTATGGGGTCGCCTCCTGTTCCGGCACGGTTCTGGCAGTGTGTTCCTGCACCGTCCTTCCGCTGTTCGCGGGAATTTACATGAGGGGCGCCGGGATCGGGCCGGCCACGGCCTTTCTCTACTCGGGTCCGGCCATCAATATTCTGGCCATCATCATGACCGCCAAGATCCTCGGCTGGCAGCTGGGCCTGGCCCGGGCCGTCGGGGCCGTCGTCTTTGCCGTCGCTATCGGGCTGATCATGCAGGCCGTCTTCGGCCGGGAATGCCGCGATGGGGAGGACGAGAACGGGTTCGTATCCGAGGAGGCCGGAAAGGACGATCGTCCGCTCTGGAAGACGGCTCTGCAATTTGCGGTCATGATCGGTATCCTTGTCGTCATCAATTGGGGAAAATCCGATCCCTCTCTGACGGTCTGGTATGCCATATACCGGGCCAAGTGGCTGATCGGCGGCATTCTGGCCGTTGTTCTGGCCTGGATGATCGTCCGCTGGTTCAAAAAGGACGAGCTCAAGGAATGGACCTTTTCGACCTGGATCTTCACCAAACAGATCACGCCTCTTCTTTTCGCCGGGGTCCTGGTCGCCGGATTTCTTCTCGGCCGGCCCGGCCATGAAGGCATCATCCCGGGCGATTGGGTGGCCCGCCTTGTCGGCGGCAACAGCCTTGGGGCCAATCTTTTCGCCTCGCTGGCCGGAGCCTTCATGTATTTCGCCACGCTGACCGAAGTCCCCATTCTTCAGAGCCTGATCGGGTCGGGGATGGGGCAGGGGCCGGCCCTGGCCCTTCTTCTGGCCGGACCCGCGCTGTCGCTGCCGAATATGCTGGTCATCCGGAGTGTCATCGGCACAAAGAAAACTGGCGTCTATGTCCTGCTTGTCGTGGTCATGGCCACGATTTCAGGGTTGATCTATGGAGCCTTGGCGGGTTAGCCAAGCAACAAAGGAGGAAAAATGGACATCAAGGTTCTCGGTCCGGGGTGCCCGCGCTGCGGAGAGGTCGAACGACGGGTCATGAATGTTCTTGCCGAACTCGGCATCGCCGCCAACGTGGAAAAGATCAGCGACATCAGGAAGATCATGGAGTACAAGATCCTGGGGACGCCGGGCCTGGTCATCAACGGGAAAGTCGTGTCGGCCGGCAAGATCCCCCGCCCCGAAGAGATCAAGGCCTGGATCCATGAGGCGCAAGGCTGAAATAAATCACGGAAACAAGGAGATTGACGCATGAAACGAAACAAGATCGCCCTGACTCTGTTGCTCTGTTACCTCGGCCTTGCGACCGGGTGCGGGCATGAATCCCACGCCGAGCGGGACGTCTCATCGCCGCCGCCTGTTTCCCAACCCGGAGTCTCGGCTTCGTCCCCGGCGGAACCGGTCTCCGCGGCGCGCGGCAAGGTTCTCGCCACAAACAGCCTGGACATTGATTTTTCGAAATTCAAGGCGACATTCATCGAACTCGGCGCCGATCGCTGCATCCCCTGCGTGGCCATGCAGCCGATCATGAAGGAGATCGCCGAAGAGTACGCCGACAAGATCCAGGTTGTCTTTTACGACGTCTGGAAGGACTCCGCTCCGGCCCGCAAGTACCGCATCCAGCTCATTCCCACCCAAGTCTTCATTGACGGCGAGGGCCGCGAAATCCACCGGAACGTCGGCTTTTTCGCCAAGGACGACATCCTGAAAATGCTGAAGGACAAAGGGGTCCTTTAAAAGGATATAAAAGCCATGAGTGGTATTTTCGGCGACGTCGCGCTTTTGATCCAGCAGAACCCCGGACTTGCGGTCGCCGCCGTCTTCGCCGGGGGTGTCACCACGGCCCTGAACCCCTGTGTTCTGGCCATGATCCCGCTGCTTATGAGCGTCGTCGCCGGCCGTTCCGAAACAACGACCGTCCGCCGTTCGCTCATCTTCTCGCTCGTCTTTATCGTCGGGTTGTCGCTGATGTTCACCGCCCTGGGGCTTGTTTCGGCACTTATGGGGCGGATGATGGGCGATGTCGGTCGATTCTGGACCTATGCCGTCACAGCCGTCTGCCTGATCATGGGCTTGCACCTCCTCGGTGTCTTCAAGTGGAACCTGCCCATGCCCTCGGGTCTTCGGGTGACGAAAACAGGATATGCCGGAGCCTTCTTGCTGGGGCTCCTGTTCGGCATCGTCTCGACACCCTGCGCCGTGCCCATCCTGGCCGTGCTCCTGACCTTCGTGGCGGAGAAGGGAAACGCAGCCTATGGAGCGTTTCTTCTTTTTGTTTACGCACTCGGCCATTCGGCGCTGATTCTCGTGGCCGGGACATCGGTCGGCGCGGCCAAGGTCCTTCTCGAATCGAAGGGTCTGCGCGCCGCCCACGGCGTCCTCCAGAAAGCGGCCGGTGTCGTCATCATCGGCATCGGTCTGTTTTTCCTGTTCGGGAGGTAAAAAATAAAAAAGGAGGGATTTGACATGATTAACAAAAGCCTCGGATTCATCGGAGGAGGCCGGGTCACCCGGATCATCCTCGAGGGATTCCACAGGAAAGGGATCGAATTCCCGGAGGTCGTCGCGAGCGACATCGACCCGGCGGCTCTCGCCCGAATCCGGGATATTTTTCCCGGGATCCGTACGGCACACAACGACAACACAGCCCCGGCCGGATGTGACCTTGTTTTTCTGGCCCTTCACCCCCCAGCCTGTCCCGCGGTCCTCGATGAAATCAAGGGAAGCTTGAAACCCGGCGCCGCCCTGGTCTCGCTGGCCCCGAAAATCACCATGGACCGGATGTCCGAGAGACTGGGCGGATTTTCCCGAATCGCCCGGATGATCCCCAATGCGCCGTCCATCGTCGGCGCAGGCTACAATCCGGTCGTCTTCTCCCCGGCTCTCGGAAGAGAGGAGAGAGAGCATCTGCACTCCCTTTTCTCGGCGCTCGGCGAATGTCCCGAAGTCCCCGAAAAGGATCTCGAGGCTTATGCCGTTCTGGCCGCCATGGGCCCGACCTATTTCTGGTTCCAGTGGGAGGAGCTCGAAGCTCTGGGCGCCGGTTTCGGCCTGGACCGGGAGGTTCTCCGGAAGGCCCTTTCGGCCATGATCGAGGGGGCCGGACGGACCTACTTCAGTTCCGGGCTTGCCGGACCCGAGGTCATGGACCTTATCCCCGTCAAACCCCTCAAAGACGACGAAGAGGGAATCCGCGATGCATTCCGAAAACGTCTTGTTCCACTCTACGAGAAAATCAGGCCCTGAAAGGCATCTCTTTCAACAGCAAGGAGACACAATATGACATCGGAAAAAGTACGGCTGAGCTTCCTGGACCGTTATCTGACTTTATGGATATTCTCGGCCATGGCCCTGGGCGTGGCGATCGGTTTTCTTTTCCAGAAGCCGATCGAAGCGTTCAACAAGGCTCTCACTGTCGGCGAACACACCAATCTTCTCATCGCCGCGGGTCTGATCCTGATGATGTACCCGCCCCTGGCCAAGGTCAAATACGAGTTGCTGCCGAAAGTTTTCGCGGATACGAAAATCCTGGGACTTTCGCTTGTCCAGAACTGGATCGTCGGACCAATCCTCATGTTCACGCTGGCCGTGGGCTTTTTCGGGTTCGCGGCGCCCGCCCTCTTCGGTCCCGATCCGCGCTGGGGACTCTACATGGTGGGGTTGATTCTTGTCGGCATCGCCCGCTGCATCGCCATGGTCCTGGTCTGGAACCAATTGGCCAAGGGCAGCAGCGAGTATGGCGCAGGACTCGTGGCTCTCAACAGCATCTTCCAGATTCTGACCTTCAGCGTTTATGCCTATGTGTTCATCACGATTCTGCCGCCGCTTTTCGGGCTTCAGGGCACCGTGGTGGATGTGACGATCGGCGACATCTTCGTCAGCGTCATCATCTACCTCGGCATCCCCTTTGCGGCCGGCATCCTGAGCCGCGTCATCCTCATCCCCATGCGGGGACACGAATGGTACGACAAGGTGTTCGTGCCCAGGATTTCTCCCATCACGCTCATCGCCCTGCTTTTCACGATTGTCGTCATGTTCAGCACCCAGGGCCGGCAGATTATTCTCCGCCCCCTGGACGTTTTGTGGATCGCCGTCCCGCTGACCAGCTATTTTATCCTGATGTTTCTGGTGAGCTTCTTCATGGCCCGGAGGTTTGGCGCCGACTACAGCCGGAGCGCCACGCTGGCTTTCACGGCCTCGGGAAACAACTTCGAGTTGGCCATCGCCGTCGCCATCGCCGTTTTCGGGATTGCCTCGCCGATCGCCTTCGCCACGGTCATCGGTCCCCTTGTTGAGGTCCCCGTGCTCATCACCCTGGTCAATGTTTCGTTGAAATTCAAGCGGAAATATTTCCCGGCCGCTGATTAGCTTGCTTGGCCCATTATTTCTTCTCGGGAAGCGGAGGGGCGGCCAGGTCGGGCATGGGATCGCCGAAGATGTAGTGGCCGAACCAGGCCATGTTGTGCTGCATGGCGGCCCGCATGGACTTGGGCTTGGTGATGCCGTGCCCGTATCCCTTGTAGACGATCATCTCGACCGGAACACCCTGATCTTCCAGTCCCTGGCGCAATTCATAGGCGTTGGGGACGGGCACCCGGCGATCGAACTCGCCATGCTGGATGAGAGTCGGCGTCGCCGCATTCTTTATGTAGGTCATCGGTGAAGTCTTGGCATAGATCTCCGGGTCGTCGGCCGGGTTGGCGCCGAGGTAATTGATGGTGAAGGGCGTAATGTCGGTGTTGTAATAATACGTGGCCCAGTTCGAAATCCCGGCCCCGACCGATATCGCCTTGAAGACACGCGTCGATGTCGTCAAAAAGGCCGAAATGTAGCCGCCCTGGCTCCATCCCATGGAACCGACGCGCTCGGGATCGACCCAGCCTTTTTGAACCAAGTGCTCGACGCCCGATACGACATCCCAGGCATCGCCGACACCGAGGTTTCGATAATTGAGCCTCCGGAACGCTTCGCCGTAACCCGCGCTTCCCCGGTAGTTGACCTTGAGAATGAGCGCTTCGCGGCCGGCCCAGATGTCGGAGGGGTAATAGCGGAGATCGGCGGCCAGGATTGGCCGGTCGACGGCCGTCGGGCCCCCGTGGATGACACAGAGAAGAGCGTATTTTTTGCCCGGATCGAAGCCGGCCGGCTTGATGAGGACACCTTCGATCTCCGTCCCGTCCTTGCTTTTCCAGGAGATGACCTCGCGCGAGCCCAGAACGAAATCTTCGACTTGCTCACTCATCCGGGTCACAAGGCGCGGCGCCCAGGGAAAACCGGAAACGCCGGCCTCACCGAGAGTTGTTGCCGAATGAGACGTAAAGGCCGCTTGTTTTCCATCGCGGGAAAAGGAGAAGCCCGAAACGACGGCGTCATCCGGCCCGCTGACCCTGCGGATATCCAGACTGTCGGGATCAAGGCGGAAGAGATGCGTGGCCGTTTTTTGCGAGGCTGTAAAATAGATCCCGTCTTCGATCCAGACCGCGGCGAAAGGATTTTCATCAAAGGCATCCGTCAGGGAGCGGACTTCGCCCCCCTCGACGGGGACAACGGCCAGGCTGGAGTTGAGGGCATAGTAATCGGTCCGGCCCATGACGGAGGAGAACAGGATGAAGCGGCCGTCGGGCGACCAAACAGGGGAAGAGTCCGGTCCGGGCTGAGAGACAACTTTCCTGACCGCGTCATCGGCCAGATCGAGAACGTAAATATCGGAGGTCCCGCTGTTGATGAGATCGGGATTGATGGGGGCGCTGAAGGCGATCTTTCGGCCGTCCGGGGACCAATCGAAGCCGCCGACCGTGAAGTCCCGGCCGCTCGTACGACGAAGGCCCGGCTGCGGGGAACGGAGAGCCTCGGCGACATTTACAGTCCAGATGTGGGAATGCCTGTATTCGCGGCGGACAAGATCGTAGTCGCCGTAACGGTCCTTGCGGTCCCTGGCTTCCTGCGAAACAGGGTCTGTGGCCGTAAAAGCGATCGTTTTTCCGTCGGGCGACCAGACGTAATTCGAAACGCCGGTTTCCGCCTTGGTCAATTGAACGGCCTCTCCTCCCTCCGGACTGATCACGAAAAGCTGGGATTTGTCGTCGGCCCGGCTCGACGTGAAGGCCAGCCGTCGGCCGTCGGGAGACCAGGCGGGATTCCCACCGGAGGCCTTGCCTTGGGTCAATTGGAAAGTCCGGTCCGAGGCGATGTCGGCCAGCCAAATCTGCGTGACATACGCATCCTGTTCAAGATCGGCTTCCGTGACGGTATAGGCGATCCGCGTCCCGTCGGAGGAGATGCGCACGCCGCCCAGAGTCCTGAGCACCAACAGGTCCTCGATCGCCGGGACGCGCTTGGCGGTATCCGTGCGGACCGCACCCGGAGCGCTCAGCACGGTAAAAACTAAAAGAAGAACGGCAATTCCAAGGCATTTTCGCTTCATGGGAAACCTCCTCGCTCTTCTATCCTATGCCAAGGAAGGCTCCCCCGACAAGCCCCGGCGACATGCCGGAAGGGCTTCCCAAGACGGCGGAAATGGTGTTTAATGCCTCCATGCGTCATCGAGGCGTCCTTATCGCTCCGATCCTCCTGGCCGCATGTCTTTCCATTCCGGCCGGCGGACACCAGGATTACGGGCTTTCGACGGCCGGGCAAACGTCCATGAAAATCATGGCTTTGGACAAGAAACTTCCCGTCACCCTCACCCTGGAGGTCGAGGACGGCAAAACCATCGATGCTTTTCTTGTCGCTATGGACAAAGCCTATGCCGCCGATATCGAGGATGGGATGCTGTTCAACGACGACCGGGTAACTCTGACCATTCTCACGTCCTGGCCCGGCATCTCCGGTTTTCAGGATTTCATCTACACGCCGGAGGATCATCCCGAGATCCTGGAAGACAAGACCATCGACAAGGTTTGCCTGATCATGATCAATACCGACGGCCCCGATGTGTCGGGAAGCGACCGCAAAGTCGGCGTATCCCTATCGTTCTCCAAGGGAGTCCGGGCCGCCTCCCTGGTTGCCGGGATCATCCTGTCCCTGCCGGCTATCGCCGTCTTTCTTATGCCCGCCGTCCGCGCCCTGAAAAAGCGCTTTAAATAGCGTTTTCGTTCCCGGTCTCGAGTCTGATTTTCCGGAATCCCGGGAGTTTTCTCAACAACCTGCGGATGTGGGTTCTCTCCAGTCTGTCGAGCCTGAAAAAGACCCCGTCGGTGTAATAGTCCACGGCCCAGGCCCCGGCCAAGCCGAAGGCTATGCCCACGAAAATGTCGGTGATCCAATGGATGCCGAGATAGAGGATGGAGAAGGCAAAGACGGCGATTTGAACAGCCGTGAAGATCATGAAAGCCTTATAGATCCGGATTTTCCAGGCCTTCTGCCTGTTAAGCTCGGCGGCCAGGCACAGGTACAGTCCCAGGGGCAGTCCGATATGAAGCGAGGGAATGCAGTTATCGAATGGATCGCTGCCCACAAAAAACTCATGAAACCACGGGGAAAGACGATACATGAGGGGTTCCATGGACGGCAGGTAGTCCGAGGTCACATCCACGGGGAAGAAGAGATAAAACGGGATGGTGATCAGATAGATCATGAAAAAATTCATGGCCGTGAGGGAGGCCAGCCGCCAGTTGTTCTTCCAGGCGAAAATCACCAGTCCGAAAAAGGCAATGGCGATGTAGCCGATGATGTAGTTGTAGCCCAGGATCACGGTCAGGATGTCGTTCTTGAACGCCTGCTGGATGTGCCGCACCGCGTCGCCCTCCAGGGCGTGAATCCAGGGCGTGAAGTTCAGGCGGAGGGCGTGGCGCACGGGATCATTGATGGTGTCCACGAAATCCTTGAGCGCCAGCATCACCAGAAAGACAAACAACTGCCAGCGGTAACGTCCCAGCGTCCGTAATGTCTCCTTCATGATCCGTCAAGGATTTCCCGAACCGGCTGACCGGCTTCGTCACCGCATGAGGGTGATGTTGTGGGCCGTCAGGCTCCGTCCCGAGACCTTGTCGATCCGGGCCAGGCTCAGATTATAATCGACCAGAGCCTTGATTTCCATCGCCCGGGCGTTGGCCGCCTCCTCCTGGAACTGGAGGACGAAGTAATTCGTGGACAGTCCGACGCCGAGCTTCTTGTTTTCGGCCTCCAGTCTTTTTTCGGCCAATTCGCGGGCCATACGGTAGGCGGCGACGCGCTTGGCATCGGTTTCGACGCTCCGGACGGCGTCCCGCACCTCGAGTTCGATCTGCTGTTCCTGAGCCTTGAGTCCGGCCCGGCTCTGTTCCAACTCGAGTTTCGCCGTCGCATAATTGGCCCGGCCGACGAGATCGGCAACGGGCACCGAAAGGGTCAACCCCAACGTCCAGTTTTCATAGAGGAATCTGAAGGCATCGCGGATTGAATCCGCGGCACTGCCCTTTTCCTTGCCGATGATGATGCCGAGAAAGGGATTGTCGCCGGCGTAGAGGATGCGGTCGCCCGAGATCCCCGGGCTCCAGTAGGACAACGTGAAGTCCAGGCGGGGCAGAAGCTGATTTCTGGCAAAACCGAAGTTGACTTGGCTGTTGGCCAGTCCCGCCCGGGACGATTCGAGTTCGGGCCTTCCGGCCAGAGCTCCGGCCAGAATGTTCTCCGTGGACACCTTGGTTTCCCGGAAAACAGGTCGATCCGTCGGAACGACTTGGGTTTCCTCGGCCCCTCCGTCCCCACCGAGGTTGATCAAAGCCTTGAGGACATCCTCGGCTCGGCTGACCATGGCTTCGGCCTGGAGAATGTCCGCTTCTCTCTGGGCGACCACGGTCTCGGCGTTCAAAACTTCGATCGGGGCCAGGGTGCCGATCTCGGCCTCCCTCCGGTTTTTGGCCAGAAGGTCGCGGGCCAGTTCCAGGGTCTGCCGCCTCACGGCCAGGTTGTCCGCGGCGTAAACCAGGTTCCAATAGGCTTCCTGAACCTGATAGATCGTATCGGCCAGCACGGTCTTGAACCGGCTTTCTGAAATGTCCAGGTTGTTGCGGGCGACGAGGATCTCGCGGCGGCTTGCCGCGGCGCCGAAATTTCGGAGAAGGGGCTGATTGAAGTCGAACCGGAGCGTGCTTCCGTATCGGGGATTGATGAGCTGGTAGGCCTGGTTCGTGTCCGACATGTAGGACTGAAGCGAAAGGGAGGCCTGGCCGCCCATCGGCACCTGCTGAACGACTGAAAATCCGTAAGTGTTCAAGCGGGAAACGATGGTCTCTTCGCCCTGGAGAAACCAGTAAGACGGCTGTTCCTGGCTGTCGCCGTTAAAACGCAGATCCAGCTGAGGCAGGTACTTCTCCCGGGTCCGGGCCAGCGACGCCGCGGCCAGCTCCGGACCGACGACCTCAACGGCCACGTTCAAATTGTGCCGGACCGCCCGCGCGATGCAGTCGTCCAGTGTCAAGGCCGTTCCGGTCTTGTCTCCAGCCGCCCGGGCTGCCGGTGCGACGGTCAAAATCGCCCCAAGGGCAAGAATCATGGCGATGCGGATTCTCATGGAAACCTCCAGTCATAGGCTGAACATCAGCCCTGAAGATCATACGAACAAATCCACAACAAGTTCATCTGAGGAGGTGTTGGTGTTGATGAACCGGGTTCCGTCTAGGCGAATTGGGCGAAGCGCCGGATCCCTTTTTTGTGGAGCTTGAACTTGACAAGGGTTTTGAGGATGGACAGTCCATAGACCGTGCTGCGCCAAAACCCCACCTGGGAGGCCTCGGGAAAGTAGCGCGTCTCGATCGGAATTTCCCGGATTCGCAGGCCGTGAACGACGCCCTGGGCGATGATTTCCGAATCTAAGACGAAATCGTCCGAGTTCAGCTCGAATTTCACGGTCTCGAGATAGCGGCGGGAATAGGCCCGGAGCCCCGAGTGATATTCGGTGAGATACATATAGAATGTCGCATTCTCGAAAGCCGTCAGGAAGATATTGGCCAGGTATTTCCACTTCGGCATGCCGCCCTCGAGAGGATGGCCGCCCAACATCCGTGATCCGAAGACGGCATCGCAGTCGCCCTCGAGAAGCGGGAGGACAAGGCCGGGGATCACCCGGGGATCGTACTGGTGGTCCGGATGGATCATGATCATGATGTCGCCGCCGAGTTCGAGAGCGCGTCGATAACAGGTTTTCTGGTTTCCCCCATAGCCGCGGTTCCGGTCATGGACGAAAACCTTGAGACCGAGACGGCGCGCGAGAGCCACCGTGCCGTCCCGGCTGCAATCGTCGACGAGAAGGATGTCGTCCACCCAGTCCCGGGGGATATCGGCCAGAGTTCTCTCCAGCGTCTTTTCGGCGTTGTAGGCCGGCATGACGACAATGATCTTTTTATCTTTTCGACGCGGGTCCATGGCGAACTCGGAAGAAGGATAACGGCCGGACGGGGGGAAGTCAAGCGCATCCCGCGTCACACCGCGATCTTGACACCCGGGCGGAGGTGCGGAATACTCTTGACCATGATCACGAAAGCGCAGCGGCCGGCGGCGGGCTTTCTTTTCCTCTGCGCCGCCTCGGCCGCCGTTTTCCTGGATGTCCGTATCCAGGTCGTTCGTTTTACGGTGCTCGACCATGCCTATCGCCCCGACCCGGTCGTTCTGCTCCCGGCCGTGGCCGCGCTGTTTTTCGCAGCGGCCTTGCTGTTTTTCAGACCCGCCGTTCCCGCGAGTCTCCAAAGCCTCGGTTACTGGCCGCTTTTCCTGCTTGCCCTTGCGCCTGTCCTCACCGGACGCTACTTCACGCGTGGAGACTTGATCCGGCGACTCGACATTCTTCTCCTCATCGTCGGGGCGGCTCTGGCCTATCTGGCCTTGACCCGGGAACGCCCGGCTGGAGAGACGGGAAGACCGATTCTCCGCAGGGTCTTGGCCCGGTTCGAGACATTATCCCGCCGGAAAAAGACCGCTCTGCTTTTCGCCGTGTCTTTCCTCGTTTATAGCCTGGCCGGAGGAGTCCTTGTCGGGCAGGGAGTCACCTTTTCCGGGGATGAGCCGAACTATCTGCTTTCCGCCCACAGTCTGCTCCATGACCGCGACATCAATCTCCGGAATCAATTCGACGACCGCGACTATTTCCACTTTTATTCGCGCAAAGACAACCCCCACCTGCGTCTGGGGATATACGGCCGCTTCGGAAAGAAAGGGCACGACTATATCTATCCCATCAACCTTCCGGGGATTTCCGTGCTTATGCTGCCCCACTATGCCGTCAGCCATTTCCTGGAAGGCACCGCCAGGACGTTCATCCTCAAAAGCAGCTTGTCGCTATGGGCCGCGCTTCTGGGCATCCAGGTTTATCTCCTGGCCGCAACCCGCTGGAAGCGCGAAGATACCGCGCTCACGCTCTGGGCGGTTTACGGATTTACGGTTCCGGTCATTTTCTATTCCATCCACCTTTATCCCGAGATCCCGATCGCTTTTTTCTCCCTGCTTGTCTACCGCAAGGTGACGTCTCCCGAACGGCTCTCGACCGGCGCCCTTTTGGGAATGGGATTTCTTCTATCCCTGTTCCCCTGGTTCGGACTCAAATTCAACATCATCCTCTGGCCCCTGATCCTGGTCTGCCTCTTCCATCTTCGGCGGGACCACGGCCTGAAAGGCGGGCTGGTCGCCTTCCTGGCGTTTCCCGCCATCTCGGCCGGACTTTTCGCCGCATTCACATGGCGGCTGTACGGCTCCGTCAACCCGTTTTCCATCTACGACGGCGTCATGACGGCCGAACAGACGACATCCGTCCTCGAAAGCTTCTTCAGCCTTCCGCTGTATTACAGAGTGGACTCGTTCTTCAACTATTTCCTCGACCAGCGGGACGGCCTTCTGCTTTACGCCCCGGTCTTCGTCTTCGCTTTCGCCGGTTTCGTCGAGATCTGGCGCCGCGCCCGGCGCGAATTCTTCGCCCTCGGGATCACGGCCATGCCTTTCATCCTCAACTATGCCTTTTTCACCCACAGGCAAGGATACGCACCCCCCGGACGCGTCCTGGCGCCTTTGTCCTGGATCGCCGCAATCGGCATCGGGTATTTTCTCGTTTACAATCGAAAACCGTTCTTCACGCGGGCTTTCGGTCTTCTGGCCGGGGTGAGTTTCGTTCTCGCCGTTCTTCTTCTTTTTCACCCCTCTTTTCTTTACCAGCCGACAACCCACGAATTCACCGAGCGTCCGGGCGACCTGTTCGTGTTCCTCAGCAACATGCGCTTTTTCCTGCCGTCGATCCTGCCGTCGTTCATCAAGGTCAACAACCTCGGCTATTGGCCCAATTATGTCTGGATTCTGGCCGTCGCGGCTTTCATCGCCGCCTATGGGGCGAGGAACGTATGGCCCGGCGTTCGGCCGAGACCCGCTCTTCGCCATCTAACCGTTTTTGGTCTCTGCGCCGCGGCGGTCTTTCTCTGGGTCCTGCATCCCCGCGATGCGCTCTATCCCGTCCGGACCTTCGAGCCCGCATCGGGCCGTCCACTCGGCCTCTATCCGTTTTCCCTGGGCCGGGGTGTCGTCATCAAACCCGACGGCGCTCTTTACCTCCACGAGGAAAAAAGTTATCGCATCCTTTTCGGATCGAAGCGCAGGATCGAACGCCTGAAGATTTTCTACGGGTCCGAGGAAGGGAATTTCCGCGCCGCCGTGAAGGTTTTCGATCTGCCGCTCTTCGCCCCGGACACGCAGCGCACGATCGGCGAATTCGAGTTCGATATTCCGGTTCATACCGTCGCCCGCCATCTTTATCTCTACGAGGTCACGGTCGACCTCGAACACCTGTCGGACGAAAACCTGAAGGTGCATCCCTATCTCATCCACCTCATCCCCTCCCGCTAACCCCCGGAGCCGTGCGTGAAAATGCCCGAATTTCCACTTTTTTCTCTATCAGGCATTTTCACCCTTCGGGCGTGCCGATCTCACCATTCCGACTTCGTCGCAGCCTGCTCGACGTAGGCTTGCTACGCCTTCGCAAGCTGCTTCCTTGTCGAAACAGCAATCTCGACACGCGCACAGCTCCGGAACCCGGAGCCGGGGCCGTACGTGAAAACGCTGATTTTTTCTTCCCCCTTTCACAATTCCAGCGTTTTCGCGCACAACTCCGGAAAAACAAGCCGTTGGAGGGTCGAGCGGGCACGGATCCTCGACGGCCGGCCTCCGCCTTCAGCGGGCGAAGGCGTCGAGTTCGAGGGCGGACCCGCCGTCCGCGCCGGCCTCGAATTTTTTCAGGGCCAGGCCGGCGATCATGGCCGCATTGTCGGTACAGAGGCGGGGCGAGGGAACAAAGGCCGGAAGCCCGGCACGTCCGGCATACTCGTGGAACCGGGTCCGGAGCCTGGTGTTGCGGGCGACGCCGCCGCAGAGGATGAGGGCCCGGGGTTCGCAGGCGTCGGCCGCCGCCGTTAAATTCCGAATCAGGGCCCGGGCAACGGCCTCTTCGAAGCCGGCCAGGAAATCGGCCAACGCCGGAGAATCGGCGGTCAGGGATTTCTCGCGGATATGTTTGAGCGCCGCCGTTTTCAAACCGCTGAAACTGAAATCCAGACTCCTGTCTTTTGTCCGGGGCAAAGCGAAGGCGAAGGCTCGATTGTCGCCGCCGCGGGCGCCCTTCTCGATGGCCGGACCGCCGGGGTAGCCAAGTCCGAGAAACTTGGCCACCTTGTCCAAAGCCTCTCCGGCGGCGTCGTCGCGGGTTCTTCCGAGGATGCGGAAGGACAGGGGGGCGTCGATGATGTAGAGAGACGTATGCCCTCCGGATACCAGAAGAGCCAGGGCGGGCAGAGGGATGTCGGGGTTTTCAAGAAAAGCGGCCTCGCAGTGGGCTTCAAGGTGGTTGATGCCGATGAGCGGCTTTTTGAAATAATAGGCCAGTCCCTTGGCGAAGCAGAGGCCGACGAGAAGCGAGCCGATGAGGCCGGGTCCCCGGGTCACGGCGAAGAGGTTGATCTCTTCAAGTCCGATTCCGGCCCGGTCAAGACTCTCCCGGACGATGGGTTCGATGTTCCGGATATGCTGGCGCGAGGCCAGCTCGGGGACGACGCCTCCGTAGGGGGCGTGGATCTCGTCCTGGGACAGAACGATATTGCTGAGGATGGTCCGGCCGCGGAGAACGGCGGCCGACGTTTCGTCGCATGAGGTCTCGATCCCCAGGACGACAGGTTCAGGCACTTCGGCGTCCTCCCTCTCCTCAGCTTCCCGTCCCGGCCAGGCGGCGCAGATTTTTTCCGAACGGCGGCCGGGCGATGCCGTTTTCCGTGACGATCCCACTGATGTAGCGGGCCGGGGTGACGTCGAAAGCGGGATTGCGCACCGGGACGCCGGCGATGGTCGTCAAACGACCGCCCCAGCACCGCACTTCATCCCCGTCACGTTCCTCGATGGGGATATCCCGGCCCGTCCGCAGGCTCAAGTCCACGGTGCTGAACGGCGCGGCCACGTAAAACGGGATACCGTTTTCCCGGGCCAGAACGGCCGCCGAATAGGTGCCGATCTTGTTGGCGGTGTCCCCGTTGGCGGCGATGCGGTCGGCGCCGACAACGACAAGATGGATCTCTCCGTTTTTCATCAGCCAGCCGGCCATGTTGTCCGTAATCAGGACGACCGGAATCCGGTCCCGCAGCAGCTCCCAGCAGGTCAGGCGGGCGCCCTGGAGAACCGGCCGCGTTTCATCGGCGAAGACGCGGACGGACTTCCCCTCCTCGACCGCGGCCCGGACAACGCCGAGGGCCGTTCCATAATCCGAGGTGGCCAGAGCGCCGGCGTTGCAATGGGTGAGGATGTTCATGCCGTCGTCGACCACGGCCCGGCCGTGGAAGCCGATCCTTCGGTTGATCTCGGCATCCTCGGCGTCCATGGCCCTGGCCTCCGCCAGCAAGGCTCGGGAAACCGCCGCCGGACCCGAGGGTTTGGCCGCATCATAGGTCCCCCGCATTCTCTCCAGAGCCCAGAACAGGTTCCGGGCCGTCGGCCTCGTCCGTTCGATTCTCCTGAAAACGCGTTCGAACAGGGCGTCCATGCGGGAAGCGTCTGATTTCCGCAAACCCTGCATTCCCAGAGCGACCCCGTAAGCGGCGGCAACGCCGATGGCCGGAGCCCCCCGGATGACCAGGCTTTCGATGGCCCGGGCGACGGCCTCGACGGTCCGGCAGGCGATATAGGCCTCCCGGGCCGGAAGCTTGCGTTGATCGATCATGACGACCGTGTTGTTTTTCCAGGTTATGGTCGGCAGCATAAGTCACTTCTTTCCGGCCGCGGTCTCGCCCGGCAGCCTCGGCAATTGATGATAGAATTCCGCATAATATTTCACTTCTCACTTGACTTCAAGGATGGCCAGGAAGGCTTCCTGGGGAATGTCGACCCGGCCGATGCGGCGCATGCGTTTTTTGCCTTCCTTCTGTTTGGCCAGGACCTTCATCTTCCTTGTGTAATCCCCGCCGTAGAGCTTGGCCAGGACATCCTTGCGGAAGGCCTTGACCGTCTCGCGGGCGATGATTCTCTTGCCGACGGCCGCCTGGAGAGCGACCTCGTACTGTTGGCGGGGGATGGCCCGGCGCATCTTGTCGACAAGGGCCCGGCCGACGGCATAGGCCTTGTCCTTATGAACGATAAGGGACAACGCGTCCACGACATCGCGGTTGATCAGGATGTCCAGCTTGACCAGGGGAGATTCGCGATAGCCGTGGAATTCATAATCCATCGAGGCGTAGCCCTGGGATACGGACTTGAGCAGGGAAAAGAAATCGAAGACCACCTCGTTCAGAGGCATGAGATAAGCCAGAAGAACCCGCTTCGGACTGACGTACTCCATCTTTTTCTGCTCGCCCCGGCGGGTCTCGAGGATTTTGAGCAAAGCCCCGATATACTTGTCGGGCGTCAGAATGATCACCTCAATGTAGGGCTCCTCGATTTTGGCGATTTCGGCGGTATCGGGAAGTCCGGACGGGTTATGGATTTCCAGAACCTCCCCGGAGATTCGGGTGACGCGGTAACCGACACTCGGGGCGGTGGTGACCAGGCTGAGATCGAAATCACGCTCCAGGCGCTCCTGGACGATCTCGCGGTGGAGAAGCCCCAGGAAACCCGCCCGGAATCCCAGCCCCAGGGCCGGGGAGTTTTCCGGTTCGTAGGTGACCGAAGCGTCGTTCAGACGGAGTTTCTCGAGGGCTTCCCTCAGATCTTCGATCCCGCTATCTCCGGCCGGAAAAAGCCCGCAGAAGACCATGGGCTTGGCCTCCCGGAATCCGGGGAAAGCCGAGGCCGTCGGGCGCTTTCGGTGGGTGACGGTGTCGCCGACCCGGGCATCGCTGAGCTTGCGGATTCCGGCGATGAGATATCCGACTTCGCCCGCATGCAGAACGTCCGCCTTGACCGGCTTGGGGGTCAACCAGCCGATTTCCTCGGCCTCGTACTCGGCGCCCGAGGCCATGAGAACAAGGCCGTCCCCCCGGCGAAGCTCCCCGTTCACAATGCGGACGAGGACGATGACGCCGCGGTAGGAATCGAACCAGGAGTCGAACAGCAGCGCCTTGAGCGGCCCCTTGGGATCCCCTTTGGGTGGAGGAATCCTTTGGACGACGGCCTCGCAGACATCCTCGATGCCCATCCCCTTTTTGGCGCTCACGAGAAGGGCCTCCTCGCGGCCGAGACCGATGATGTTTTCCATCTGTTCCAGGGTCTGCTCCGGATCGGCCTGGGGCAGGTCGATCTTGTTGATCACCGGGACGAGAACGAGATCGTTCTGGAGGGCGAGGTAGGTGTTGGCCAGAGTTTGGGCCTCGACGCCCTGGGAGGCGTCGATGACCAGAACCGCTCCTTCGCAGGCGGAAAGACTCCTCGACACTTCATAGGAGAAATCCACGTGCCCCGGGGTGTCGATGAGATTGAGAACATAGGTCTCCCCGGAGCGGCTTTTATAATGGAGGCGGACGGTCTGGGCCTTGATCGTGATGCCGCGCTCGCGTTCGAGATCCATGGTATCCAGGACCTGGGCTTTGAGCTCCCGCGAAGACAGAGCTCCGGTCATTTCGATAAAACGGTCGGCCAGCGTGGATTTCCCGTGATCCACGTGGGCGATGATCGAAAAATTCCGGATCTTGTCCATGGGACGCTATGATACAGCCTGGGGAACGCGCTGTCCATATCCCCGGTTTCCCACCGCAGCCTTGACTTTTTCCAGGGGAAAAGGTAACGTGTTCATATCGCGGACAGGATCGGATCCCCCCGAAAACCGGCCCTCAAAGGAGGTTTATGATGTTTCTTCTCGGCCCCGTCGGACCTACGGAACTCATTCTCATTCTGCTCATCGTCATCATCATTTTCGGCGCCAAAAAGCTCCCCGATCTCGGAAAATCCCTGGGCGAGGGAATCAAGAACTTCAAGAAATCCATGAGTCACAAGGACCGCGAGGACCAGGATTCCGCCTCGCCGAAGGACGAACCACCCACGAATTGATCATGCGCCGGACCCTCGAGAATCTGACCGAGGCCCGGAAACGGAAGGAAGACCTTTTCCGGGAAGAATCCGAAAAACTTGAACGCCGGCTTGCGGGCGAAAGTCTGGATGCCCGCGAAATCCGGGACGCCCTCGCCTCACTTCTCGACCTTGTCCGCCGTCAATCCGAACTCGCCGACGCCCGCGACAGGGAATGGGATGCGCTGGCCTCCAACCACGTCGCCATGATCTTCAAGAGTATGGAATGGCGGGTGGACAAGCTGGCCGCCGAGAGCGCCGACGCGAACATTCTGCTGAAAAAACTGTTTCTCCTGCGGGAAAAACTCGACGCTCTGCTCAACGCCCTGGAAGGCGCGGCCCAACCCTCTCCTGAGACCGTTCGCGCCGTCTTCGGACCTCTGGAAGATTGGCGCTACGCCGGATTTGAAAACCGGTTCCGCGGCTACGAGGAAGAAGTCCGCCGCCAGCAAGGCCGCTATCTTCCCCTCTTCCGGAAGGGCGGCGCCGTTCTGGATCTGGGTTGCGGCCGGGGGGAATTCCTGGAACTCCTGAGAGACAACGGCCTTGCGGGAGAAGGTGTCGATCTCAACGGTCAGATGATCGATATCTGCCTGGACAAGGGCCTGATCTGTGAACAGGGCGACCTGTTCGAAAAGCTGGCCTGGAAAGACAACGGATCCCTGGCCGGAGTCTTTTCCTCCCAGGTCATCGAACATCTGCCTCCCGCCTATCTCAAGCGGCTTGTCGAAACCGCCTTTCTCAAGCTCGAGCCCGGAGGCGTTCTTGTCCTGGAGACGGTCAACCCGACATCCGTCTTTGCGCTTGTTCAGATTTTCTTCCTGGATCTGTCCCATCAGAAACCCATCCATCCCCAGGCCCTTCGGTTTCTGGTGGAAAGTGCCGGTTACGAAGACGTGAAAATCCTGTTTTCCGATCCCCTGGGCGAGGAACGACTCCGAACCCTGCCCGGCGCGGATGAATCGTCGGCCCTCCTCAATGCCAACATCGACGCCTTGAACCGGCTGCTTTTCGGACCTCCGAACTATGCCGTCACGGGCCGGAAAACATGACGAAGAGGTCCTTCACCGCCGGCTTCGATATCGGCGGGACAAAGATCAAATACGGAGTGGCGGACGCCGGCGGGCGGCTCGTCGTCAAGGGCCGGAAAGCCAGCCCGGAATCGGCCGGCGCTTTCTTTTCTCTCGTGGCCGACCTCTGGGCGGACATGAAACGGAAAGCCCCGGGCCGCATCGCCGCCTGCGGCTTCGGAATCGCCGGATTTTTCAGCCGCCGGGAACAGATCATTCTCCAATCCCCCAATTACTCCCTACTCGACGGCATCGAGCTCCTCTCTCCTCTCAAGAAAATTCTCGGCGTCCCCGTCCTGATCGACAACGACGCCAACATGGCGGCATATGGGGAATGGTCCGGAAGACCCCGCAAGGACCAAAACAGCCTGGTTTTTCTCACCCTCGGAACCGGAATCGGCTCAGGAATCATTTTGGAAGGGCGCTTGTGGCAGGGAGACAACGGTTTCGCAGGCGAGCTCGGACATCTCATCGTCAATCCCGAGGGACAACGCTGCCCGTGCGGCTCGCGGGGATGCCTGGAGACCGAAGTGTCCGCCGGCCGGATCGCCGCCGACTACCGGTATTTTGCCCGGTCGGAGGAATCCCTGACGTCCCGGGACGTTTATCTTCGGGCCCGCCGAGGAGATCCCGCCGCTCTTAAAAGCTTCGAGCGCAGCGGCACCTATCTGGGGATCGGCCTGGGCGGCGTCATCAGTCTTTTTGATCCCGGGCGGATCGTTCTGGGAGGAGGTGTCATGGCCGCGGGGAATTACATTCTTCGCCCGGCCGTCGAAGAAACCCGGCGCCGGACCAACCCTTTCGCATTCGCGCGCTGCACCATCGAGCGGTCCGTTCTGGGGAATGACGCCGGAGTTCTCGGCGCCGCGGCCCGGGCCCGCAACCTGAAATAGACGCCCCGGATGCAACGCAGACCCTGCAAACGTGGTTGAAATCTTTGACATCCCATGGGGAATACCATGTATAATGAGCCGAGGAGGCAACCGTGCCAAAGACATTTATCTTGATCGTCATCGTCATCGTCATCGCCATTCATCTCGCTTTCGCGCCGCCGCTGTCCGCCGAAAGGCCCGCAGGCACATTGACGGGAAAAATCACGGATATGCAGGGCTTCCCCCTCCCCGGCGCGTTTGTTTATGTCTCGTCATCAACCCTCCTGGGAGTCGAAAACTACATCACATCGGATACCGGACGCTTTTATTTTCTCCGCCTTTTTCCGGGTTTGTATCGGATGTCCATCGATATGCCGGGCTTTAAAACGATCCACATCAACGACATTCGCATCCGGGCGGGGAAAGCCGTCTCCCTGTCCGTCCGGATGGAGGCTACGGATATCGAAGAGGAAATCACTCAGAAGCGGCCGTCTCCGATGCTGGACGCGCTTTCCCCGAAGCGGGCCTTCTGGCTGGACCACGATGTCCTGACCCGCCTCCCCGGTCCGCGCGACCTCACCCTGATTCTCGGATTGATTCCGGGATTTGTCGGAGACGCCCCCCGGAATCCGAAATCTTTCGCCGTTTTCGGGTCGGCGACCAACGCCAACACCTGGATTCAGGACGGTTTCAACCTGACGGATCCGGCCACCGCCTCACCGATGATGCCCCTCAACATCGATCTCATCGAAGAGATCCAGGTTGTGACCACCGCCCTGCCGGCCGAAGCCTACCCCGGCGAAGGAGGTTTCATCAATATTCTGACCCGTCCGGGAGGAAGCCGGTTCAAAGGCGAGCTGTCCGTCTTTCATACGGGCCAAGGCCTCTCACGGTCTTTCTGGTCGGATGAAGACCTGACCCGCGTCGTCAACGCTCCGTCGGAAGCGGACAAAAATTTCTGGGATGCCTCTCTCTCCATGGGCGGCTCCCTGATGGCCGACCGGGCCTGGTTTTTCAGCAATGCCCGGCTGACCTTCCGTTCTCAGGATACGCCTTTTAACACACGGTGGCAGGATCCGGGAGGAAGCCTCCACCAACCTTACGACTGGAGCGCCCGCCGATTCTCCGGTTTCTTAAGACTCAGGATTCAGGCCACCTCCGATTTCCTGGGTTTTGCCGAGGTCGGGATCAACCGCCACTCTCAGCCGATTTATGAGCGCGATGTGGCGTTCCTGACCCCGGAGGCGGCCACGCGGAACCTCGACGGCGAAAAGCTGTTTTATGTGTCCGGAGGCGTCACCCATATCATGAACCAGAACACCTTCGTCGACATGAAAGCCGGCTATGCCGAATATTCGCGGCCGCTCCTCGTCAACAGGGCCGGGCAGAATGCTCCCCGCTATGAGGACCTGTCGACGGGCGCGATCTGGGGAAGCGGATTTATCAATGACATCTCGGATCGGCGCCGGTTTCAGGCCGGGGCGGCCCTTGTTCATATCCAGGAAAACCTGATCGGGGCCCATCACGAAATCAAGGCCGGCGGGGACTATGAGGACATATCGTCCGACAGGACGTCCTGGAAGGAAGACAACCTTCTCATCTTTGCGGCCGACGGCAGCCCGTATTTCTACGGATCGGGGGTTTCTCCGGCAACAGGCGCCGAGGTCGGAAAGGGTTTGGTGGGCTTTCTCGTCACCGGAGCGGAAAGAGGCAATCTGTTCCTTCGAAGCGAAGTCAAACGCCTGGGATTCTTTATTCAGGATACCCTGACCTTCGCCGGACGGGTGTCCCTGTCCCTGGGGATGCGGTTCGACCGATCCGAAATGCGTTTTCCCGCGGCAACGAAGGGCCCGGCGGCCCGTGAGGCCTCGCTGAAAACCGGCGCGGATCTGATCCAGCCGGTCATCGGTCTGAATCCTTTCGACCGGTTCGTCGTTCCCGAATGGGAGGGCGTCGTCACCTGGAACACCTTGTCCCCTCGAGCCGGACTCAACGTCGATCTCTCCTCATCGGGAACGGCCATGCTCAAGGCTTCCTTCTCCCGCTACCCGGAATATCTGAGTCCGGACATCGGGCGTTTTCTCCATCCGCTGGGCTCGGATCGGTTCCACCGATTCACCTGGTACGACGAAAACAAGGACGGCGTCGTCGACGCTTCGGACACCTTCGCTCTTCAAGACGAGGATTTTCGCATCTATAGTCCGGGCCTTTTCAAAACGCGCGTGGCGAACGATGCCTCGGCGCCTCACACGGAGGAGTGGGCGGTAGGCCTCCACGGAGAGATTTTCAAGGACTTTTCCATGTCCGTGGGGTTCATCAACATGTCCCGCAGAAATATCCTGGGCAGCGTTCTCTTCGATCCCGATTCCGGCCGGGAGTGGTACAGCCTCAATCCCTACACGCTCGATCTCTGGGTTCCTTTTTCGACCGTGGTTCCCGGAGTGGACGATTATCCGGACACCTCCGTGACCGTTTACATGCCGTCGCAATCGGCGCCCGCCTTCTTCGAGCGGATCCAGAACATCCCCGAGCTGGAACGGTCCTTTCGGGGCCTGGAATTCGTCTTCCGAAAACGCATGTCGAACAACTGGCAATTCTACGGCTCTCTGGTCTGGGGAAAATCCTCGGGAAACGCCGACCTCAACATGAGAAACGTTTTCTTCCACAGGACGACCTGGACGCCCAATGCCTTCGTCAACCGTCCGGGCGACTCGCTGCTCGACCTGGACCGCCCCTTCGTCATCAAGCTCCTGGGAACGGTCCGGCTTCCCCTGAAGTTCGACCTCACCCTGTATTTCCATCACATCGGGGGAACGCCGTGGGCCCGCACCGTGACCATCGTCCCGCCCGATTCCTGGTCCGCACAGACGGGAGCGAAGGTTTTGCCGGTGACGGTCTTCCTTGAAAAGCACGGGACCCGGCGGCATTCCTTCTACGAAACTCTGGATTTAAGATTGGAAAAGACGCTCGCCCTGGGCCGGCAATCCTCCCTGCGGGTTTTTGTCGACGGATTGAATCTTCTCGGAAACACCTACGGATTGATCAACGGCGACGACGGAGGGCTCTGGTTTCCCGACGCGGAGAACAGCGCCACCGGCCGGAGGGTTCTCAGCCCCACCTACAAAATGACTCTCGACGCCTATGGGACGCGGGTCGCCCAGCTTGGACTGGGCCTAAGGTTTTAGTTTCATAAGCAGAACCTTTTTCTGCTCTTGTCCCTCCGCATCGAGCTTGACGAAAACGGTCAGGCTCGTCCCGGAGAGACGATCCCGGGCCGGGCCCAAAATCATGGGGATCTCCATGCGGAATCGTTCCGTTCTCTTCTCTTTGAGTTCGCCTTCCGTCAGGGACAACTCGAATCGTTCCGCCGCGGTCCACAGGATCCCGCCTTCGGGATCGGCAAGTTCCAGACGGACATCGAAGACGGCCTCGAGAAACCCGTCCCGGTAACGAAACCAGATGGCCGCAAAAGGCACTTCGACGGAGACGGCGGCTTCGTATCCGGCTTCATCCGCGCGAAGGGTCCGCACGCCGACATCGAAATCGAACAGGCTTTTCCGGGCGGTGAATTGTTTCTGGAACTGTCCCTGAGCGATATTGAGCTGCTGGAGATGTTCCAGATTGACGGCTGTCAGAACATAATTCCCCGAGCAATACTGGTCGATAAAGACGACGGGAAACGCGCCGTAATACCAGATCTCCCGGCAGTTCGTTCCCGCCGTCATGGGATACGTCACGCGCTCGGACGGAGGACCGAACAGAATGAAGATCCGGCCCCGGTCGGTCAACCAACCGGGGCGCCCTTCTCCGCGAAAGAGCTCTTCCGCCCTGTCCAGTCTACGGAAATATTCCTCCTTTAACGGATTGTCCTCCGTTTGAGGATCGGGATCCCGGCGTTTCCAGAATTCCTCCCGGAACGCCGGCCGTTCGCTTTCCGGAAGTTCCAGAAAGATCTTTCTCTCCTCCCGGGTGATGATGTAGCGAACCTTGGACAGAAAATCCGCGTCTTCCGGCGCCAGGCTGCGCTCCAACATCTGCAGACGGCAGGTCGACAGAAGAAGGCCCATAATCACAAGCGATGCGGATGCCCAAAAGGAATTTTTTTTTCTCATGTCCGCCTCCGTCCGCGGGATGTCTCTCAGATCCACATTACCCGGCCCGGAGAAAGAAATCAAGGCGCGGCGGACTGGGAGGAGAGTGGAGATGGTGCGGAAGGTGGGACTCGAACCCACACAGCCTTTCGGCCATAAACTCCTGAGGCTTACGCGTCTGCCGATTCCGCCACTTCCGCACCGGGCGAAAAAGCCTCGCTTGAGGGATTCCATTATATGCGGAAAAGAACCGTTCTGTAAACAGGTCGGCGCGATTCTTGACAAACGGGATCAGGACGCCTATTTTGTAGGCGTTGGCCCATCTCGCGGATATCCACGTCGAACAGGACGCCGGAGTCCGCCATTTTTTTTGGAGGTGACATGAAACTTTCCGAGCGTTCCCAGATCGAGGCTTTGGCGAAATTCGATGCCAAGGGATTATGGACCACGTCGTTTTTCCTGGACACCGACAAAAGCCGCCTGATGAAAAAAGAGATCACGCTGAACCTGAAAAACCTTCTCAGCCGGGCGGCGGCCGGGCTTGAAAATCTCGATGTTAACGCCAAGATCAAGGACTCTCTGTCTGAAGACCTTTCGGCGATCGAAGACTTCTGCCGGACCGGTCTCAACACCCTGGGGGCGCCGGGACTGGCCCTGTTCTCCTGCAGCAGCCGCGGTTTTTTCCGGGATTTCGAACTTCCCCACGGGCCTCGGCCCCGTATTCTTTTCGAACGCAGCTTTTATGTCCGGCCTCTTTCCGCCATCTTCGACAGGCACCGGAAATCCCTCATCTGCCTGCTCGACAGCCGGGAAGCCGTCTGGTACGAATCGACCATGAACGTCCTGAACAAACTGGCCGAGCTGGAAAGCGATGAGCCTCCTCCGTCCAAGGGCCGCACTTTTAAAGGCTACGAGACCAAAAAAATCGAACGCCAGATTGAAGCCCATGTCCTGGCCCATCTCAAAAAGGCGGCCGGAAAAACCTTTCAGATCGACAAAAAAAACGGCTACGACTCGCTTTTCATCGGATGTGACGACAAGCTTTTCTCGGCTCTCGACGGATTGCTCCATAACTACCTGAAGCAGAAGTTCTCCGCCCGGATGAAAGCCCGCCCGGGAACCGGCGCGGACAGGGTCCTCCAGGAAGCCGCCGATCTTGAGAAACGGCTCAAGAAGGCGGAGGAGGACGATATCGTTCTCCGCCTCGTCGGCATTCTCGAGAAAGGCGGCCGCGCCTGTTCCGGACTTCTGGAAACCCTGCGGAAGCTCAATGTCTACGAAGTTCAAACCCTCGTCGTCACCCACGGTTTTTCCGCGGAAGGCCGCATCTGCCCGTCCTGCCGATTTCTATATGTGGGCGAATTGAGATGTCCCACCTGCGAGGTGAAGACCGACAAAACGGCGGATATTGTGGACGAAGCCATCGAACAGGCCATGACCCGGAATCTTCCGGTCAATCACATCACGCCGCCGTCGAAGCTCGACCGTTACGGCAAAATCGGCGCCTTTCTGAAATACACGGTCTGATTTCCGTGCGGACTCACCGCCTTGTCCTGAAGAGAGCTTTTGGACTATATTACCGGCCGCAAACCCAGAAATAAGGAGTTTTCCATGACGACCCCGAAAACCGGTTTATTCTCTCCGGTCATGCCCATCCTGGTCCTGCTCGCCCTGTTTTCAGGGCTGAGCCTCCAGGCCGGAGCCCAGGCTCCCCTGACCGTCAAAGACCTGGACATTTTCAGCTGGCGCCACATCGGCCCCTGGACATTTTCCGGCCGGATCACCAGCTTCGCCGTGCCCCCGGGTCAGAACAAGGTCTATTACGCGGCCACGGCGTCCGGAGGCGTCTGGAAAACGGAGGATCACGGCATCAGTTTCCGGCCCATTTTCGACAAATACGGCACGCTCAGCATCGGTTTTCTGGCCGTGGCGCCGTCCAATCCCGATATTCTGTATCTTGGGACGGGAGAACCCATGCACGCCCGTTCGAGCTCCCACGGCAACGGGATGTGGAAATCGACGGACGCCGGGAAGACCTGGGCGCCGATCGGCCTGGAGAAGAGCTTCTTCATCGCCAAAGTCGCCGTTCATCCGGAAAATCCGGATATCGTCTACGTCGCCGCCGAAGGGAAACTCTACGACAATGAAATGGACTGCGAGCGCGGCCTTTACATGACCACGGACGGCGGCCGAACCTGGTCGCTGTCGCTCGACCTCGGCGACCGCGGCGTGGGCGATTTCGTCATGAATCCCCTGAATCCCGAAATTCTGATCGCCGCGGCCTATAAAACCTACCGCAGGACCTGGACCTTCATCGACCGGCAGCCGGGCAACCATCTGTACAAGACAACGGACGGAGGACGGACCTGGAACAAGCTGACACAGGGCCTGCCGCTCGAAGCCCGGATGGGCTGGAACGGTCTCGACATGTATCCCAGGGATCCCAATATCGTCTACGCCCGGCTGGACGAAGAGGTCAATTTGGGTCTTGACATCCTGCAGGATCGCTACCTGTTCCGGCGCGGTCTTTTCCGCGACGGATTCTATTTCAACAGATTCAAAACTTTGGCCATCCCCCGGGACCTGGCCCGGCTGGTTGTTTTCGAACCCCTTAAGGCCGAATCGGAACGGGATCTCACCGAAAAGCTCAACGAACTCATCCGCGACAAGGACTTCGCCTCCCGAACCGGCGTCGATTTCAAGACTTTCAACGCCGCCGCGAAAAAGATCTACGCCGGGGACAAGGACATGATGGAAACCGTTCTCGAATTCGAGAAGACGCTGGCCGGCATCGAGGCGGACCGGGCAACCGCTGACCAAGCCAACCGGTTCGTCCTGGAAACCCTGAAAAAAGGGGCCCCGGAGGGCGCTCTTCACCCCGATTTTGAGAAAAGCGTGAAATTCGAGGCCGATAAAGTCCCGGCCGCCTCGGAACTCTGGACGAACGCCGAACGCTGGGCCGCTGATCCGGATCTCCTGGAAAAACTCGGATTGAGACCGGCCGCTTTCGCCGCCGCCGCGCGGAAGATTTACAAGGATGACCCGGCGGGTCTCGAAACCACGGAAAAAACGGAAGCGGCGTTCAAGGATCTCGAAGCGGTGCGTTTCCGCTACCAGACCGTCAACCGCTATATTCTTCAAGTCCTCTACGGTCAGGCCCTGGCCCGGATGGCTCCGGTCGTCAAGGCCGGCTTTATCTATCGTTCCGAGGACATGGGCGAGAGCTGGACGCGCATGACGGATTACCGCCTGGTCGGCGGAAGCGCCGTCGTCAACCAGATCGAAGCCGGATATTCGGGCCGCATTTATGTCGATCCCAACAGCGACAAGGTGATCTACGCCGTCGAGGTGAGGGTCATGAAATCCGAAGACGGAGGCGTGACGTTCAAGGCCCTGCCCTGGAACAGCCCTCACCAGTGCCATGTGGACACCCGGGGGATGTGGATCGATCCTCTGGACTCCGACCACATTCTGAACGCCAACGACGGCGGGGTCAGCGAAACCTGGGACGGCGGAAAACACTGGTCCCAGAAAGACACCATCTCGGCCCAGCAATTCTACAAAATCTCCGTCGATCAGGAGATGCCTTATAACGTGATGGGAGGAACCCAGGACAACGGCTCCTGGCTGGGACCGTCCCAGAATCGAAACGTCTACGGCGTCTATCCGGCCGACTGGACTTACCTGCCCTCGGGCGATGGTTTCACGGTCGTCCGCGACTGGTGGAACCCGGATTGGATCTATTTCGAGAGCCAGTTCGGCGCCTCGCGGCGGATGAACCTCCGGACCGGGGAAATGATCGGGCTGGCTTATCGAAACACGGATGAGGAGAGAGCCGCCGGAGTTCCCGAACAACGCTACCAGTGGGACGCCCCCATCGTGCTCTCTCCGCACAATCCGGGAATCGTCTACATCGGCTCACAACACGTCTTCCGTTCCCTGAGCCGGGGAGAACCCGGGTCATGGGAAAAAATCTCGCCCGATCTGTCCCGGGCCGATCCGAAGAGAATCGCCGAATCGAAATTGACGAATCTTCAATATGCGACGATTTACACGTTCGCCGAATCGCCGAAAAAGCCCGGCATTCTCTGGGCGGGAACCGACGATGGAAATCTCCAGGTTTCGACGGACCACGGCAACACCTGGAGGAACGTCACAGCCTCCTTTTACGACGCAACGGGGAAACTCCGGGCCAACGCCCCCCGCGGAGCCGTCCTTCCCTGGGATCGATGGGTTCAGCGCGTGACCCCGTCCCACCACGACTCCGATGTCTGTTATGTCGCCTACTCCGGATACCGGACTCACAATGAAGACACGACCTATGTCTTCAGGACACGGGATTTGGGCCGGACCTGGGAGGATCTCAGCGGCGGAATGATGAATCCGGTCTGGGACATCAAGGAGGATCCCGACAATCCGAACGTCCTCTATCTCGGAACCGAATACGGCGTCTTCATCACCATCGACGGAGGCGGCCACTGGGTGAAAATGTCGGAATCCGCACCCGATGCGATCGTCATGGACATGGATATCCAGAAGCGGGAGAGGGATCTGGCCGTTGGGACATACGGACGGGGATTCTACATCGTGGATATCCAGCCTTTCAAGGAATTTTCTCAGGAAACCTTCGACCGGGACGCTCATCTCTTCGAGCCTCAGCGGGTCGTCAAGTGGAACATGTTTGAGAGACGCGGCCAGACCTACGGGGAATTCGCCAAAACCCTGAATCCCCCGAACGGGGCCAATCTCTATTACTGGCTGAAAGGCGAAGCCAAAGGGGTCAAGATCCTGATCAGGGACACCTCCGGTAGAACGGTTCAAGAGCTCAATGCATCCGGAAAATCGGGGCTGAACAAGATTTTCTGGAACCTTCGGGTGCGGCCGCCTCAAGAGGACGCGGCCGGGACACCGGGGCAGCAGGCCCGTATGGGAGCCTTTGGCGCTCCGACGGCCGAGGCAGGACGATATACCGTGGCACTCATGATCGGCGACACGGAGGCCGGCTCGGCGGAGCTTCAGGTGATTGAGGACCCGGAAAGGCCCCCGAACTAATATCACCCCTGGAATCATCTTCAGGGGTGATTGACCGGGACAAGTATTGACCATTTAATAGTGAAGCCTGATTCGAGAGCCCCAAGGCAAAGGAGAATGGCCGGAAAAAGGAAGCCCCGCAGGAAAAGCCGCCAAAATTCCACTAGGAGGATCATCATGAATATCAAGAAACTTCGTTCAGCCGTTGACAAATTAAAGGAAGACCTAGGAGACGGTCTGATCGCTTCGGATATCTGGATGGTTGCCGACGGCCAGAGCATCTGTGGTTACAATCCCCAGCCCAAAGCCACCGCACTCTTCAACCAAGTCACAACGTTCCTTAACAAATCCTTGAAAACAAGCAACTTTCCCGCTCTCGGTAAGTTTTATATCATCGACCTGACGGACCACAAGATGGTCATGATCATCCCCATGGAAGAGTATCAGTGGGGCATGTTGGTGGATAGCCGGAATGTCCAGATGGGTCTTCTTTTGAACGTCATTCTTCCGGATATTGTTCTGAAGTTCAAGGAAGCTTTGGCCCAGTAGATCGCATATCGATCGCCGCCGGATAGGCGGGAGAGCCTCCGGGTCGAAGGAGCGACGTTCAGGGGAGGAAGCGTGGTCGTTTTCAGGATGACCGGTCGAGAGGGATAGAGCACAGATGAGCATTCCTCCGACCGCTTTGGCTCAGGTCGCCGATCGTTTCCCGCTTGTCGCCGACCAGGATGGGTTCGCTCTGATCGTTCCGGACGGAACCGTCCTCTTCGCCAAGTTCGCCGGTCCCACGCCCGACAAGGTTCTGGATCACGCCGCTCGGCTTCTCAGCTCCACCAACGCCGTCACGTCTCTGTCCAGCTCCAGCGTTGTGGAACAGATGCAGGTCGAATGGGAGGAACGCGTCCTTCTGATCAAGAGGCAAAAGGACAAGAGTGTTTACATCGTCCTGATCGGAAAAAAGACCATGAACCTGGGGTTGGCAAAGATTCTGATCAAGGATCTATCTCAGGCCCTGGAGCGATATCTGAACACCAATAAGGCCCCGCAAGCCGGAAAGGAAAAGATGTGAGCGGCCTCAAGGACTACGAGGAAGCGGCGCTCCTGGCTTCAATCTGGCACCGGAACCGGATCGTCATCTATTCCACCGAACCGGAAGCCTCCCAACGGGTTTTTTTTCGCCTCAAGCCCTTCATCCCGCTCTACAGAACCATTGTCCTCTGCGGCGAATTCCCCAAGGAATTGCGCTATATCCAGGGAGCGAAGTTTATCGATTCCGGGGAAGACGATGTCCAGAGAGAGGCCTTCATGCAGTCCTATGCCGAGGAGGAATTGGGGTCGCCCCCCGTCCAAGTCGTCTACTTCCGGGCCGGTCCGAAAACCCTGCGGAACGTGCTCGGCGTCATGCCCCAGGGCTGGATGGCCACCACATCCTGCAAACCCGATTTGTGGAAAGGCGAAAACCTCAAGATCCAATACGATCTGAAATTCGACGGCGTCCAGGTTTTTCTCCTCGATCCCGTCCCCGAAAACATGCTCATCGAGGAAATGATCATCGATGAAACCAAAAGCTGCAGTCCCGGCATCAAGGAATTCAAGGTCCAGGTGAAGCAGAGCGAGGTCCACCTCGGCTTCAAAGCCCTTCTCAACGAATTGGAATCCGGAAGTTCGCTGAGCGAATCCTACATCTCCGAAATGCTGAATATCCGGCATCGGACCCTGGAAAAAATCATTGAGATCGGGAAGCGGGAGCGCCGCATGGATCTATCGTCCTATATCCGGCGGACGACTCCCGACATCATCGGGTTTCTCAAGGATATGGAAACCTTCAAGGAGCTGTATTTGGCCTGCATCTTCGAGGGCAAAGACCTTGTCGGCTACGCCAAATACCGGGACATCCATTTTCCCACAAAAAGCTTTTTCAAGATCCTGGACGAACTTGAGGCCCTGGCCGCCGCCGCCGGCGACTCGGGCCAGCTCAAATTCGTGGAGATCAATACCCGGAATATCAAAATCATTCTCAACCCCTCTGCCAATCTGTTCGGTTTCGTCCTGGAATCCGGATCCAATCCCCTGATGGTCCGTTACCGGGTCGAAGATTCTCTTGAAGATCTTCTCAAAAGGAAAAGCGATCTTTCCGACAAGGGAGGCGCCTAGCCGCATTGAAGGAGTGCCATGGCCAACATCAAAGAGATCGTTGAAGGCATTATGACGCGCGTTCCCGAGGTCGTGGGAGTCATCCTGATCGACATCGACGGAATTCCGATTGAAATGGCGGGCCGCTTCGACATGAAGCCCGAAGATCTGGGTGCCCTTCTCGCCGCCTGTTACAACTCCTATTCCCAGGTGGGAACGGAACTCGGACAAACCCTGGACAACATCATTGTGGAATACGGCGATCTCAAGCTTTGCCAGAACAGGATGCCCCGCGGACTTCTGACCATCATCGCCGGGAAAAACGCCTATATCGGGATGATCCGTCTCGAGGCCAAGCGGGCCATCGACAATCTGACCAAGATCATGCGGGACACCATGGATCTGCGCGGGGAATTGGTCAAGGAAATGAAATTCCGCCTGCCCGACAGCCGCAGCATCGCCGACATTCTCGCGCGGTTTGAGAAAGAGAGCCAGTGAGAATCATCAACGGAAAAATCTACTTCAAGGTTCTTTTCTTCGGAACCGCCCTGGCCGGGAAAACCACATCGCTCCGCTGGCTGTTCAATCATGTCATCCCAACCGACATGAAGGTCACCCCGAAAATCAAGTCCATCGAGACGTCCTTCGGCCAGACTCTGCTGTTCGATTTCACGCCGATCCAGCTCAGTCCCAACATCCACGTCCGCATCTTCACCGCCACGGGCCAGGACTACTATCTCAGCACCCGAAAAATGCTTTTCGAGGATGTGGACGGAATCTTTTTCGTCATCGACAGCCAGAAAAAGGAATTGGAGCACAACCGGGAATTCGTGGAGGAGTTTAACCGGTATCTGGAAAACCTGCCCCGGCTGAACAACGCCGTCGTCATCATCCTCTTCAACAAGAACGACATGGACGATATTCATTCCGCTCAAGACCTGGCCCGGATGTTGAATCTCGAAAAATACCCGTCTTTTTCCGTCAGCTCTCTCCTCGGAACAAACCTTCGGGAAGCTTTCATCACGATGATCCGCAGGATGCTTGAACGCATGGAACAGGAGGCCCGGCCATGACATTTATATCCAAGACCGTCGAAGACATGATTCATGACGGCAAACTCTATCAGGCCGTGGTCGTGGATAGCGAAGGTCTGCCCGTCGACGCCCGCGGCGAGATGTTCGATCCGGAGATTCTTTCGGCTTTCGCATTTCCCCTGCAGGAAGTCCTCCGCAACCTTCAGGACACGCTGGGCATCGAGAAAATCAAGGAACTCTCGCTGCGGACCATAGGCCGGAAGCTGCGGATCACCATGAGTTTTTTCTCCGTCAACGCCACGGATTTTTGCCTGATCATTCTTTCTCCGGGAACCTCGGCCCCGCCTCCCGCGCTTTCTGAACTCGTCCCCATGGAAGAAGGCCCGCCCCCGGCCGAGACACCGGAACAGCCGGATCGGCCCGCGGCGGCGGTCGAAACCCCGGCCGTTCTTGAAGGTCCGCTGCCGCCGGAATCCCTGGAGGCTTTGAGCGAACAGGTCAGTCGCAAGCTGTTCCGGGATATTCTGGAACAGATGGTGGAAAGGAGAATACAGCGGGCCACGGAAGAGGCCGTCCAGAGGGAAATGGACAAACTGCGATCGAAAGCCAAGATCGACATTTCCCAAGAATAACCGTCATGAAAGAATTCGACCGGCGTCTGACCGAAATCATCGAAGAAATCCGCAAAGAGTCCCGAAGGGTTCTCCGGCCGTCCGAGACATCCGTTGATGACGAACTCACCTCCCTGCTGTCCGGGTTTCCGCCGGAAAAAAGTGCCGTCCCCTCCGGAGCCCCCTCCCCGGAAGAATCGGCCGGTGAGGAGGAATTCCTGTCCAGGTTCGGCCGCTATTTTCTCCTGGAGAAACTCGGTTTCGGCAATATGGCCGAGACATTCAAAACCAGCCGCATGGATGACAGGGACGGAAAACGCCGCATTCTGAAAAGGATCCGGATCGAATCCCCAAATGAGGACTTGGCCCGGGTTTTCCTGGAAGACGTGAAACGGGTTTCCCGGCTTCACCATGACAATATCGTCGCCGTAACGGATTACGGCAAAATCAACGACTACGTTTACCTCGTCAAGGAATACGTCGACGGGATGGATCTCGAATCTCTCTCGGCCCGGCTCCGGGCTTTGAACCGCCGCCTCCCGTTTCCTTTTCTGGCCTATATCGGCATCCGGGTCTGCGACGCCCTGACTGCGGCCGGGGAGGTTCACGGCAACATCGTTCCCTCCAATCTTTTAATTTCCTTCTCCGGCAAGGTCAAGCTCACGGATTTCAGCTTATTCAGGACCGCCAAGACGTTATATGGCAAGATACCCGGACTGCTGAGGAAAAAAATCGCCTATCTCTCGCCCCAGCAGGCCCGTGGTGAAGAGATCGACTTTCGGGCCGATATTTATGCTCTGGGGGCCGTTCTTTACGAGATGGCCGGCGGCGATCCGGTTTTTCCCAGGGACAGCGGCCTTTCTCTTGTTGCCAAGATCCTTAATGGGCAGGTCATCCCTGTCTTCAGCACGGATTTCGAAGCCCCGGAGATTTTCAAGAACGGCATTCTGAAGGCCCTGCGTTACGATCCCAGCGAACGCCATGCCTCCCTGGATCATTTCCGGCAGGAATTGAAACGCCATTTGCTGGAAGAAGCCGGCGAGCCTTGGGACAAGACGGAGACGTCGCAGTTCTTGACGGCAGGTTTCGACGAAACCTCTCCGCCTGAAGCCGAAAGCGCAGCTCCGGTGCCGGCCGAGGTCGAGCCGGAACCCGCTCCTCCGCCCGAAGAGGCGGGTTTGGAGGTGCTGCCCACGCAACACCGGGTGGTCATCGGCATTCAAAACGCGCTCACCCAGAGAATCGTAAAAATGGCCTTCAATCGGGAGGACTTCGAGAGCGAGATCGTCGCCGACGGACGGGACGTGCTGGAAGCCGCCCTGAGGACGAAGGCGGATGCCGTCATCCTCGAAATCGATCTGCCGAACATCAACGGCTACGATCTCTGCGACGTCATCAAGCGAAGCTCCGACCTCAAAGAAACCAAGGTCGTTCTGATCCGCAAGGAATTCGAAAAAGTCGACGACCGCCGTCTCAATCTCCTCAATTACGATCTTCTCGTCCAGATGCCCGTCAAGTCCGTGGATCTCGCAGAAAAAACGCGCCAGCTGTTGATTCCGCCCGTCTGAACGGAGTCGCGTCCTTCCCGGCGCCGCCGCGGCGGCATGCCGATTCACTTGAACTTGACGCGGTTGACGAGGCTGTAGACGCCGGGGATGATAAACAAGGTCAGGAACGTCGTGGCCATCAACCCCCCCACGACGGTGACGGCCATCGGGGCCCGAAACTCCGATCCCGCCGACGTGGACAGGGCCATGGGCAACATCCCCAGGATGGTTGTCAGAGCCGTGAGCAGGACCGGACGCAGACGCGTCGCCGCGCCCTGCAGAATCGCCTCGCGGGCCTCCACACCCCGCCGAATGAGCTGATTGATGTAGTCGATCATGACAATGCCGTTGTTGACGGCAATGCCCGACAGGACGATGAAACCGATCAGAACGGGCAGGCTGATGGCCCGGCCGGCCAGAAACAATCCCAGAACGACGCCGACCAAACTGAGGGGAATGGTGAACATGATGATGAACGGATGGCGAAGGGATTCGAACTGGGAGGCCATGACCATGTACACGAGAAGCGCGGCCAGGGCAAAGGCGCCGATCATGATGACAAAGGCTTCCTGCATCTGCTCGTAAGCGCCGGCATACTCGATGAAATACCCGGGCGGAAGCCGGCGTTCCATGGGACCGAGCCTTTTTTTGATCTCCCCGACGACGCTTCCCAGGTCCCGGCCGACGATGTTGGCCGTGACGGAAACGCGGCGGGCCTGGTTATCCCGCGTGATCTGAATCGGACCTGCGCCGGATTCGATCTCCGCCACCTGGTCCAGAAGAACCATCCGGCCGGCCGGATTGAGCAGAGGCAGCGTTCTCAACTCGTCCATCGAGTTCCGGAACCTTTCCTGGAGGCGGACGCGGACATCGACTTCCTCGCTTCCATCTCGATAGCGCGTGGCCACACGGCCCTGGGTCGCCGTCTGCACGGCGCCGGAAATCTGGAAAACGGACAGGCCCATCCGGTAGGCCTTCTCGCGGTCGACGCGGATATGGTATTCCGGCTTGCCCTCGGCCAGGGTGTGGGTCAGGTCGCGCAAACCCTCGACATCCCGAATGCTGGCCGTAACGCCGTCGGCGACTTCCTTCAGCATGTCGAGGTCTCGGCCGAAGATCTTGATCTCGACGGGAGATGTGGTCCCCGAGAAGGACTGGCTGATATCGATGGACTCGTATTTGACGTCCCGCAGTTTCGGCAGGTCGGCCCGAATCCTTTCCAGGATCTCCTTGTCCGTGACATCGCGCTCATCCTGAGAATCGAGACCCACCCAGAGGATGGCCTCATGCGTGCCCGAGTTGGCCATGGGCGAGGCCGCATCCGAGGCGTCCTGCTCGGCCTGAGACCCGACCTGGGCGGCGACGATCTTCACGTGGGGTTCGCGAGCCAGGCGGTCCTCGATCACGGCCACGACGCGGTCGGTCTCTTCAAGAGACGTCCCAACCGGCATTTTCACCTTCATCAGGATCATGTCTCTGTCCGATTCGGGCATGAACTCCGTTCCCATAAACGGGATGAGGGCCAGAGACAGGATAAAAACCGCCAGGGTTCCCCACAGGACCAGGCGGCGCCGGCGCAGAACCGTCTCGAGAAGGCGTCGGTAGGCATCGCGGAAACGGACAAACCGCCCGGTTTCCCGGCCTCTCCCCATGATTTTCGTTCCGTGTCGCGAGCCGAAGAGGATCGAGGAAAACAGGGGGACGAGGGTCAAGGCGACAAAAAGAGATGAAATCAGAGAGAAGGCAACGGCCAGAGCCAAGCCCTGGGTCATTTTTCCCGTGATGCCCGAGGCGAAGACCATCGGGAAGAACACGGCGATCGTCGTCAGGGTGGAGGCCGTGATGGCCATGCCGACCTCGGAGGCTCCGCCGCTCGCCGCGGCATCGGCTTCCTTGCCTTCCTCGATATGTCGGAAAATATTTTCGATCACGACGATGGCGTTGTCGACCAGCATTCCCACGCCGAGGGCCAGACCGCCCAGCGTCAGAAGGTTCAACGTGTATCCGGCAAGATAAAAGGCGATGAATGTGGTGATGACGGACAGCGGGATGGCCAGAGCGACGATCAGTGTCGGCCGCCAGTTGCGGAGAAAAAGAAAGATCAGGCCGATGGCGAAGATTCCTCCGAGCAGTGCGTTCTGCGTCGTTCCCCGGGTTACGCTTTGGATCATTTCCGACTGGTCCATGGCGACATGGAACTCGACATCGGCCGGGAGAGTGGTCCGGATCTTGTCCAGTTCTTTTTTCACGGATCGGCCGGCAATGGCCGTGTTGGCCCCGGACCGCTTATTGATGATGAGATACACGCCTTTTTGGCGCTGGATCCGGCCTTCCGATCGGGTTTCCTTCAGCGTGTCCCGGACGTCCGCAATGTCGCCGACGGTGATGGGAATCCCCTGGGGCGTCGCTCCGACGGCCGTCCGGCGAATGTCGTCCAGCGTCTTGAATTCACCGAGAGTCCGGACGAGGATGTCGGAGTGTCTCTCGACAAGGCTTCCGGCCGGCAGATTGATGTTTTCCGCAGCCAGCGCCCCCAGGACCCGGTCAAGAGACAATCCCATGACCTCAAGGGCGGATTTATCGACAGCCACCAGGATCTCGCGTTCATCGGTGGCCCAAACCTGGGCGGCCGCAACTCCGTCCAGCCGTTCCAACCGGGGAACGATCTCGTCCTCGATGAGTTTCTTCAATTCTCTGATCGGCATGTCCGCAGTGATGCCGTAGAAGATGATGGGCATTTGCCCGAGGTTGAATTTGAAGACCAGGGGATCGGCTGCCGCTTCCGGAAGGAACTGCTTGTAAAGCCCGATCTGGTCCCGGATGTCCTGGGCTGCGAAATCAAGGTTCGTTCCCCATTCGAATTCCACCATGATGGCGGACACCCCTTCGGACGTCATCGAACTGACTTTCTTGACGCGGTTGACCGAACTCACCACCTGCTCGAGGGGCTTGGTCAGGGTATTCTCGATATCCTCCGACGAGGCGCCCTGATAGGTCGTCACAACCGAAACCGTCGGAAACTCGAGGTCGGGAAAGAAATCCAGGCCAAGCCGGGAAAAGGAGATCATCCCGATGACGACCAGAATCATGGCCATCATCGTGGCCGTGACTTTTTTGGAAACGGCGAATTCCGGGAGTTTCATGACCTCCCCTCCTCAAACACGACCGGCGTTCCCTCCTCCAGACCGAAATTGCCTTCCACGATGACCCACTCCCCTTCGACGAGGCCGGAAAGGATCTCGACGCGGTGGGAATTCTCGAGTCCCAGAGAAACGGTTCGCTTCACCGCCCGGCCGTTCTCAATCACGAAGACATAGGCATTATCCACGACGGCTCTCTGGGGCACCACCAGGGCGTTCTCATGCGTGGTGACTTCAAAAAAGACCTCGCCGAAGGTTCCCGGGCGAACGACCAAGCCGGGATTGTTGACCGTGACCTCGACGCGGAACTTCTTCGTCATCGGATCCGCAGCCATGTTGACAACCGAGATTTCTCCCGGTAAAGATGTGCCCGGCGCGAAGCTCACCGTCAGAGAGGCCGCCTGGCCTCTGCGGAGCCTCACGACGTCGGTCTGCATGACATCGACAACGATTTTGACCTGAGAAAAGTCCACGATCGTCAGCACGCCCGATGCCGCCCCGTATCCTCCCATCATCGGATTGATGACATCACCGACATCGGCGTTTTTGGAAGCCACGATGCCGTCAAAGGGCGCACGCATAATGGAGATATCGAGGGCATGACGGGCCAGGCTGAGGGCGGCCTGGGCCTGACGTCTCTGAGCCTCCGCCGCCTCATAGGCCAGATGGACTTTTTCGTGCTGTTGATCGGAAACGGCATTTTCCTTGAGCAGGCGGTCCATCCTTTCCTTGTTTTTCAAAGCGTCGTTGAATCCGGCTTCGGCGACGGCCGTTCCGGCCTCCGCCTGTTTGAGCTGGAGCCGGAGGGCTTCGGTTTCGAGCTCGGCCAGGATTTGACCCCGCGAGACCCTGTCGCCCTCCTGAACATGGATCCGCGCGATTTTTCCGCCCACATCGGGGGTGATGGTGATGCTTTTCCGTGCTTCAACGGTTCCCGTGTATTTCAGCCGCTCGGAGATCGTGTCGCGGGCCGCCCGAACGGCCTTGACGGGCGCCGACGCCAAAAACTCCTCCCGATCCTCAGGGCGATCAGCTCCCTTTCGGCAGGCGCCGGCCGCAATCAGAAGACAGAGTCCTGCGGCGGCGGCGAACATTCCGGACTTGCTATGCGATGTCATGGGGATCCTCCATTATTTCCGGGGCTTCTCTTCGCGCCCGGCGCCCACGGCCTTTTCCAATTGTGCCAGGGAAACGGCACAGTCATAGAGGGCCTGGGATCGATGGGTCAGAGATTGGCTCAAAGCCACTTGGGCCGTGCTCACATCAAGGCTTGTGGCCAAGCCTTCGGAATAATTCAGTTCCGCGATCCGGACGGCTTCTCGGGCCTGCTCGACGTTCATTTCCTGGGAAAGAAGAGTTTCTTTCGCCTGGGAGTAATTCGACAGCGCCTGCCGCACTTCGAACCGAACCAAATCGGACAGTCCTTTGCGCAGGTGTTCAAGCTCACGGAGCATGGCTCGGGAACGGCCGACTTCGGCATGCGAGGACAAGCCGTTGAAAAGGGGGATATTCACCACCAGATTGATGGAATAGAAATTCTGCCAGGTCTTTTTGGAAAAGTCGAATCGGTCGGCCCAGATGTTGTAGGCTCCTCCGAGAGCCAACGTCGGGAGGCGGGAGGCCCGGGCGGTCTTCACCATCTCCCCGGCCATGCGATGCTGATAAGCGAGGCGCTGGATTTCCGGGCGACGGGACAGCGCTTCGGCAACGGCGGCCTCGGCGTCCCTATCGAGTTCCGCAAAGGTCAGATTTCCGCTGAATTCGACGTCCCGGTCCAGATCGAGGCCGATGACCGTTTTCAAGCCGAGATCGGCGATCTGCAGGCTGTTGCGGGCCCGGATGACCTGGGGCTTGAGATTGGAAGCCTGAACCTCGGCTCTCAACAGGTCGAACCGCGAAGCCATGCCCACCTCATGAAGCGCCCGGACATTGGCCAGGTGTTTTTCAGCCAGGGCCAGGGCCTCTCCGGCCACCGCTTCAAAATCGCGGGCCAGGAGATAACCGTAGAAAGCCTGTTTGACTCGAAAAAGGGTTTCGTGACGGGACTCCCTGACGGTTTCCCTGGCGGCATCAAGACCGAAAGAGGCGGCCTTGTAGCCGGAGACCACCCGTCCCCCGGCAAACAGGGGAAGGGAAAAATTCACATTGAACTGGTAATCCTTGGTGAAGCGGACCTGGACTCTTTGCGGAGGTTCTCCCGGAATGAATGACGGGAACTCCAGAGTGAAAAGCTTTTCGTCGAGGATATGCGTCCCTTGGGCGTTCAAGGATGGAAAAAACCGGGCGGCCGCTTCCCGGACCTGCATTTCGGCGGCGGTTTCTCTTTCGAGGACGGCCAGGTGTTGGGGATTCCGCAACAGGGCCAGATCCAGACAGGTATCGAGTGTCAGAACGGCTTTTTCCGGGGCGGCAACAGTCGATCCGGCGGCCGCAAGAAAAACGGCGAACCCGGCCATCAGGCCGACGGCATGGATTCTTCTCATCGTTTTGCTCCTTGATCATATCGAGAAACGGCGCTTTTCTCTTCTCCGTTGTCAATCGCCTCGGGTGAGGATAAAATAGATATATGATACGTAAAACGGCCTTGAAAGTTTCCGCCTCGGCGGCGGCGATTCTGGCGGTCCTCTCCCCGAATTTCATTTCGGCATCCGGCGGCCGTTGGAAGATCGACATTCAGGTTGAGATGCAAGGCCGGTATACCGTTCGATTGGGTCCGGCCGCCGTCCACGGCGATTTTTCCGGGGTTCTGTCCTGGAGCGGCTTTCTCGAGGACGATGACGGCGATTTTCTTCTCATCCATGCGCAATCCGAGGTTCTGGATTGGACCATCCGGGAACAGGCATCAGAAAATCCCACGCCGTCCTATCTAACGGAAAACGACATTCCGGAAAGACCCGCTCTGAACATCAGCTATATTCTCCGGGATCGCGACATTGTCGACATTCGCCTGTCCGTCCACGGATTCGAGGTCCCTCTCCATGCCGCGGACGTGTCCTTCGCGCTCCCGCTGCCGTCATCCCGCGCGGATTCCAACCGGTTGCCCAAAGCCGCCTATGACGCAGCGATTGTCGAGGGTTCGAACCGGATCTTTCTGCGGAACAGAGACTTGAAAGCTCCCGACAAAAAGAAATCCTTCGCCTGGACATGGCAGAGGCATGACTGGCTGCCCCTGCGGGATCGCACCGTGGAGTTCTTTTCCCGGCACGAAGCCGAGGTGACCGTCACCATCGCTCATCTTCGCTGAAGCCTGCATTTTCACGCACAGCCCCGGAGCATGATTCATTCATCATGATTCCGGATTCCTTCAGTAGGAGGGGCTGTGCGCGAGTCGAGATTGCCGTACATGCTTCGTCGGCTTCCGTATGGGGCCGTTCGAAAACGGCCTGGCTTCCGCTCGGGTTTTTAACGCCGTTCCCTCACCGTTCCGTTCGGCGCCTGCGGAACTCGCACGGCGGATTGTTACTCTGCGGAACGTTCCTCACATTCCGAGCCTACCCCCAAGATTGTTCAAGCTCAGACATCCTCGGCGCCCAAAATCCGGGTTTCCGTCCGGAACGGCGAGGGAAGGCTAAACCCGCCCATGGTCGCTGCAGCCGTTCCCGACCGGCCCCGCGGATGCCTCCTCGCAAGAAACATAAAGGTGCAACGATGTCGGAATGGTGAGATCGGCTCGCCCTGAGGGTGAAAATGCCCGATTGGAAAAAGAGCAAATTCGGGCATTTTCACGCACAGCCCCGGAGCATGATTCATTCACGAGTCGAGACGGTTGTAGATGCAAGGCGCGGAGGGTGAAGCTGTACTCTTAGGTACTGCGAACCCTGCGCAACGCAGCAGATACGGCCGGATCGCCTCGCCCGGAGGGTCATAATGCCGGATTCCTTCAGTAGGAGGGGCTGTGCGCGAGTCGAGATTGCCGTTTCGGCGAGGAAGCAGCTTGTGAAGGCGTAGTTCAGCTACGTCGAACAGGCTGCAACGATGTCGGAATGGTGAGATCGGCTCGCCCTGAGGGTGAAAATGCCCGATTGGAAAAAGAGCAAATTCGGGCATTTTCACGCACAGCCCCGGAGCATGATTCATTCACGAGTCGAGACGGTTGTAGATGCAAGGCGCGGAGGGTGAAGCTGTACTCTTAGGTACTGCGAACCCTGCGCAACGCAGCAGATACGGCCGGATCGCCTCGCCCGGAGGGTCATAATGCCGGATAATAGAAAAAGAAAGCCAGTCCGGCATTATGATGAATGGATCATGCTAGGCGCGGGGGTGGAACTTGTTGTAGATAACCCGCAACCTCTCCCTCGAAACATGCGTATAAATTTGAGTCGTCGTGATCTGGCTGTGCCCCAGCATGATCTGGACGGATCGCAAGTCGGCTCCTCTTTCCAGAAGATGGGTGGCGAAGGAATGCCTGAGGACATGCGGACTGGTTTTGTCCGGAAGTCCGGATTCCCGGGCGTAGCGCCGGAAGATCTTCCAGACGCCCTGCCGCGTGAACGCCCGGCCGCGGCGCGTGAGAAACAGGACATCCGTCGATCGCTTTTCCAGAAGCGGACGCGCCTCCAGGATATAGCGATCCACGGCGGTTCGGGCGGAGGCCCCGACCGGGACAATGCGCTCTTTCCCCCCTTTTCCCCGGCAGATGAGGAATCCTTCCCGGAGATTGATGTCGCCCATTTTCAGCGAGACAAGTTCTGAAACCCGCAATCCTGAGGCATAGAGGGTTTCCAGCATGGCCCGGTCGCGGATCGACAGCGGATCCGTTCCGTCCGCCTTGGAAATCAGGGACTCGACATCGCGAAAGGACAGAACTTTGGGCAACGGCATCCAGGCCGCGGGCGTTTCCAGAGAAGCCGCCGGATTTTCCGAAATGCGGCCTTCCATTAATCCGTACTTATAGAAAGCCCGGACGGCCGAAACCTGGCGGGCCAGTGACCGGGCCGACGCTCCGGCGCGGCTCCGGCTGCGGACAAATCGAGCCAGAAGCTCTTCGGTCGCCCCGATCCATGGTGTTTTTTCGCGGCTGAGAAAAACCAGGAGTTGCTCAATATCCCGGCCGTAGGCCAGAAGGGTGTTTCGGGACAGACCTCTTTCGACGGCCAGGTAATCCAGAAATTCGGAGAGAACGCTCCCGGCGGAGGAGGATCCGCGCATCATAGAAGGAAGGGGTTCGATTCCCGCTCTTCGACCACCGTGGTCTTGGGACCGTGACCGGGCAGGACAACCGTGTCATCCGGCAGGGTGAATATTTTTTCCCGGATGGACGATTCCAGAACCCTCTGGGATCCCCCGGGGAGATCGGTCCGGCCGACGCCGCCGGAAAACAGGGTGTCTCCGGAAAATAAAATTCCGTCACCCAGGAAACTCACGCTCCCCGGCGAATGCCCCGGGGTATGGATGACGCGGAGCTTTTTGCGCCCGACTTCAATCGTGTCTCCGGCCTCAAGAAATCGATCGGGAGCCGGGGAGGGCCGGGCGGACAGAATCAGGCCCAACTCCATGCCGGGGCCGGCTTCGAAGATGAGGAGATCGGCGGAATGGAGCCCCAGAGGGATGCCATACTTCTCCTTGATATCGGCATTGGCGCCGATATGATCCACATGGCCGTGCGTGTTGAGCATCACAACGGGCTTCAAATCCATGGAGGACAGCGCAAACAAGATCTTTTCGGGTTCGGCTCCGGGATCGATGACGGCACATTCCCGGGTTTCATCACAAAACATCAGGTAGCAATTTGTTTCGAGCGCTCCGACAACGACGGTTTCATAATTCATGGTTGGCCCCGGCCATTATGATAATCTTCCCTCCGCCGGGCTGTCAAGGCCGGCCGGATCCGTCTTTCTTGCCCGGACAACCAGGGCATTCCCTTTGTGAAAAAAGAGAAGATGATCCATCCGGCAAAACAGCCAGAGGAAAGGATAGGCCGCGGCATAGGCCCGGAGATTCCCGGCTTGCGCGGCATATTCCTCTTTCGTGGACGGCTTGATGCGGCCGTCGCGGCGTCCGGCCGCCGGCGCCTTTGAAAAAAACCGGATGTAGACAAAATTCAGAAGAAGTTCAAAAAATTCGGAAAAAAACTTGGAGTAGGATGTCCGATGGAAAGGCCGCAGTCCGGCCCGAAGAAGCTTTTGATCGAGCTCCTCGGGAACATATCCTTCCCTCTTGTGGCCGAAATAATCCAGGGTCAAACCCAAAGCCGCTCTCAATTTGTGGATGAGAACGTATTTCCCCGTGCGCGGCGTGATCAGAATCAATTCTCCCCCCGGATTGAGAACACGGGCGATTTCGGCCAGGCAGGCCTCGTCATTTTCGACGTGTTCCAGATAATCCAGACAGGCCGCTTCATCAAAACACTCCGTCCGGAAAGGCAGGACATCCGGAGGCATCTGAACGAGGTTATCACCGAGAAGGGGCAGGGATGTTTCGAGATTGACGAAATCCTGATCGGTGCTGACCCAGAACCCGCCCTTCCGGCGAAGGAAAAAACTCAATGTGCCCTGGGCGCACCCCAGATCGAGCGCGGTGCGGCCGGGATTCTCAGACAGGATCCGGTCCAGGATCCGGATTTTTTCCTTTTTTTTCAGCGATTTTTTCAGAACTTTGAGCTGCCAGGGCGTTTCCGTCATTCTCCGGATTATAGGAGGTCCCTTTTAAAAAGACAAGGAGTGCGATCGGGTTGTCGGGCCCGGCGGGTTGGATTATAATACGGTCATGGATGCTTGGCTGGCGCCGGAAGCCGCCCACCACCTCAAAGCTCTCGCCCTGACCTCAGGCGGTCGGAAGATGAAAGGCTATCTCATCGGACATATCCGGGGGGGACGGCGGATTGTCGAGAGCATTCTTCCGGCCGGATCGTCTTCAGCCGGGCTCTTGTCCCGGCTTCAAGATATTGAGACGGTTTTTGACGGCCGCATCCTGGGGTTCTTCCTGTTCAACCCCGCCGATAAGGATAAAAAACGCTTTCTGGCCCCGGCCTGCACCGAACGACTCGTTCTGGAAATTCGATCCGGCTCGCGCACCCGGCGTCCCATCCGGGCTTTCAACGTGGAGTTCACGGGACGTTTCCGCCTGACCGCCATCCCGTTGGCCGGACCCCCGGCGGATTTCTGACATGACCGATATCCTGAAACCCGGAGACGACGTTCATTTGCTCAGTCTGGCCCGCCGGGCCATCAAGCATTACCTTGAGACGGGCGAAATGCTCGACGAATCCCCTCTCCGCCCGGACCTCGGGGCGGCTCGGGGAGTTTTCGTCAGCTTGAAGACGGCGGGCAAGCTTCGCGGATGCATCGGCTATCCCCTGCCCGTCAAGCCTTTGAACGAGGCCGTGGTTGAAATGGCCGTCGCGGCCGCCAGCCGGGACGGCCGCTTCGCACCTCTGACGCCGGATGAGCTTTCCAATACGACGATAGAAATCTCCGTTCTCAGCCCGCCCTGCGCCGTCCACTCATCGGACGACGTCGAGCCGGGGCGCCACGGCATCATCATTTCCCGAGGAGGGGCCAAAGGTCTTCTTCTTCCTCAAGTCGCCGAGGAGCACGGCTGGGACCGCGAGACCTTCCTCCGTCACGGTTGCCTCAAAGCCGGATTGCCGCCGGATGCCTGGACCCGGGACGCCCGGATCGAAGTCTTCACCGCCCGGGTTTTTTCGGAGACTTCCGTGGAACCGGGTGGATCCTGAAACAACGCCGATCGTCGGGGTTACTTGATTTTTCTGGAGACATCGGCGAGCTCGGCCGCGGCCTCCTTCTTCACCATGTCGTCTTTTGATGTGATCTTGGGAAGATCAAGAGCCTGCTGAAAAGATCCGGCCGCCAGAGCATATTTGCCCAACGCCGCAAAAGTCCGTCCCAGCTCCAGATGATGAATGGGGAGTTCGGGATGCAGCTCAACGGCTTTTTTCAGGTATTGCTCGGACTCTTCCATCGATCCCCGGGGAATCGATCCGTAAAGAATGCTGCCCAGGGCGCGCTTGGCGCCGCCGATTTCGGCCATTCGTCTGTGCCAGCGGCCGAGAGCGTGCCAGGCCAGGTCATTTTCGGGATCGAGTTCGAGAGCCTTGTCGACAATGCCCTTGATTTCCCTGGACGCGTTGATCTGCTCTTTTTTGCCGAGCAGGAGGACCCGCTTCCCCATGGCCGAAGACAGGTAGAAATGCCCCCAGGTATCGCCGGGGTCGGCTTGGACGGCTTTCCGGGCGAAAGCTTCGGCTTCAGTGAAATATTTCGTCTGCATCGCGGGTGTATCCTTGGCTTTGGGATCCAAAACATCGGCGATATCGATCGACGCTCGGGCCGCTTTCCATAATGCCTCATAATTGTCCGGATCGGCTTCCAGGGCCAATCGGTAGTTTTCAAGGGCCCGGACATCGTCGAACCGGGCATAAAATTCGTCGCCCATACGGAGATGTTCCGCGGCATCCTGGCCGGCGCAGATTCCCGCCGCCAAAACCATCATCGCCAGTCCACCCACAATTCCCTTTCCGATTCTCATTTTTCCCTCCCGATTCATGAGGTTAGCTTGCGCTCCGCGACTTCGGCGATGCGCATATCCGATCGGCCTCGGCTTCCAGCCGAAGCATCTCGTTTTCGACGATCAGCCGTTTGTCCTCCAGATCCCGGCCCCGCAGTCCGGGCGCCACTTCGACGGGCCGCCCCAGAATGACGGCGACCCGTGTGAACGGACGGGGAATCAGAAAGCGGTCCCAGCTCGTGAGATGTTTTCCACGGGCCGCCGCGAAGGCCACGGGAACGAGGGCCGCACCGGTTTCCGAAGCCAGCTTCAGGCAGCCGGCCTTCAGTTTCCTCTCAGGCCCCTTGGGTCCGTCGGGAACAATGATCAATTCCCCTCCCGCCTGAAGCTCCCGGGTCATGCCCTTCCAGGCATCGACCACCGAATGGGATCCGGATCCCCGCAGAACCTTGTATCCCCAACGGTGAAGAATACGGGCCAGGATTTCTCCGTCTCCGCTCGGACTGACAAGGGGCATGATGTTCCTTTTTCTGAAGAAATAGGGGGCCGGAAAAATGCGGCCGTGCCAGATAAGAAAGACCACCGGACGCCGGGCTTTCCTCAGATCCCGGTAATGATCCTCGCCCCGGACATGGAATCGCAGGGTCCAGGCCCACAAGCCGAGGATCGCCTTGCCGAAAATGCCGACGGCCTCGCCCCGAACTCCGATTCCTTTTGTCACGGCGCCCATGATATCCTAATCCGTCCTGCGAATAAAGCGCTTCCGGAATCAACGGATCTCCGGCGACCCGGCCGCTGATTTTCGGTCAAGCCCAAAACCGACGAAATAGCCGAGCAGGCTGAGTCCGACGCCCGCGGGAACGGAATGCGGCCATTCGGGAATGCCGATCTTCAAACCGAGCGCCTCACCCAGAACGCCGGCGACCGCATACCCGCCGCCCAGCAAAAGGGCGAAGAGACCGGCGCGCGGACGGCGTTGGGGGAAGAGAATCATGGCCGCGCCGGGGATGAAAAGTCCCTGGGCCATGACGGCCGAGGCCAAGCCCAATATTTTCAGAATATCCCGGAAAGCGAAGGCCGCGGCCATGGCGGCGCCGGCCACAATCAGTGTGGAGACCCGTCCGGCCATGACAACCTTTTTCGGCGCCGCTCCGGGATCAAGCACCTGATAGACATCCCGTGTCAGAGACAGGGCGCCGGCGTTGATCGCCGTGTCCATGGTGGACATCACCGCCGCCGCGACGGCCGCGAACACCACGGCCCGGAGAAGAGGTCCGGCGAATGTTCTTGCATAGGCGGCCAGAAGATTGTGATCCTGGAAGCCTTCAGGAAAAACGGCCCGGAAGTTCATGCCCGAGATCACGATGAATCCATAAAAGGCCAGAAGAAATATCGCGGCCAACAGGAGACCCTTCTTCGCGCCGCCCACACTTCGGGCCGCCTGAATTCTCTGCCAGACGATGGGAGAAATGATCCAGGCCAGAGTGAAAGAGAAAACCATGAGGATGTTTTTTTCCCATCCACTGAAAAAATCCAGGAAACCGTCCCGGCCCGCCCGGGCCGCGGCGGCCGCCGCCTCGTCCAACCTGGAAAATCCGCCCAAAGACGCAAAAATTCCCAGGATGCCCGTCGAGATCAGAATGAACTGAAGCCCGTCCGTGACCACAACGGAGAAAAAACCCCCGGCCGCCGCATAGACGATCACCAGTCCGGTCGCCAGAACAACGCCCGCGGCGTAGGGCCACTCCAGGAAAGACTTGAAAAACAGGCCGGCCGCGGCCATCTGGGACGCCGCCAAAAGCGCCATATACCCGATAATGAGGACGGCCGCGATATGACGGACCGTCCGTCCGTACCGGATTTCCAGGAGATCCGGCAGGCTGATGAACGGCAGAGACCGGATGGGCCGGGCCAGGACGAATCCGAAAACGGCCAGCGTCAGCAGGGCCGGCAGACCGATGATCCAGAATGCGCTGAGGCCGTCCGCATAGGCCGAATCCGCCGAAACGAGGACCGATGCGGCCCCGATCCAGGAGGCGCAAAGCGAGAGGGCGACAAGAAGGGAGGGCAGAGAACGGGACGCCAGAAAAAACGCCTCAAGATCATCCGCTTTGCGGACGGACAGCATTCCCGCGGCCAGCACGAGGACCGCGGACACCCCGAGAAGAAGGAGAACTTCGGTCATTGCGGATCATCCGGTGTCCCGCCAGAATATCAGATGGACCCATCTCTGACAAGAACCGGCGGCTTGCTTCAGGATTCACCCGAGCCCATAAAGCGGAAGCTGATCGAATGGACACGTCCTCCGTGTTATAATGGCGCTTATGATCGAAAGGTGGAAAATCCTCGCTGCGGCGGCTTTGGCCGGCCTGGTGTTTATAGGTCCCGGAGCGGCCGGAGAGACGCCCGAGGCGACCGCCCGGGCCGTCGAACAGAAGCTCCGGGCGGTGTCATCCATCCAGGCCGAATTCGAACAACTCCATTTTTCCATGAGCGTCTCCGTGCCCATGCGCGGAAAGGGGAGTTTTTATTTTCAGAAACCCGACCTCATGCGCTGGGAATACGAGGAGCCCGAAAAACAGGTGTTTCTCTATGCGGAGGGCGTCTTCCAATTCTATATCCCCGATGAAAACCGTCTGATCCGAAGCCGTGTCTCCCGGGAGAGATTCGAGTCGGAAATTCTGGCCCTTTTCACGGGAACACGGCGCCTCACCGAAACCTACCGCATTGAAGAGGCCGGCTTTCCCACCGAGAACCGGGGCGCGGACCAAATCATGCTGACGCCGCTCGAAGACGACGGGGAACTGGCTTATCTTCTGCTCGAAACCGATCGCAAAACCCGGAACATTCTCAAAGCCGTTCTATTCGACTGGGCCGGGACCAAGCAGGAATTCCGTTTCCGGCGCATCCGGACCAACCAACGCTTTCCCGAAGGGACCTTCATTCTTGACGTTCCCCCGGGAACCGAGATTCTCGAAGAAGACGACATCATCCGCAGCCCGGTTAAACCCTTTGCCGCGGAAACCGTATAACAACCCGAGGGCGGATGTCCTCCATGCATGATGACAAACTCGTTGTCCGGCGCGTACTCCAGGGAGAGAGGGAGGCCTTCGCCGCGATTGTGGAAAGATATCAGCAGCCGCTGCTCAATTACCTGGGACGCATGCTGGGAGAAAGGGAACAGTCTCTGGAATTCGCCCAGGACGTTTTTATGAAGGCTTACTCATCCCTGAACAGTTACCGCGAGGAATACAAGTTCAGCACCTGGTTGTTCCGCATCGCCTCCAACCACATGATCGATTTCTGGCGGAAAAAGAAAATCCCGGCCATATCCCTCGATCGGAGTCTCAACGAGGACGGGGCGACTCCCCAGGCTCCGGACCCGGGCCCTTCCGTCATCCGCGCCTACGAACTGGCCGAATTGAGAAAAAAAATCGAAAACGCCCTGCGCCGAATCCCGGAATCCCTCCGGGAGCTTTTCATCCTGAGACATGTCAATGAGTTTTCCTACGAGGACATTGCCGCCATCAAGAGCCTGCCCGTGGGAACGATCAAAAACAGAGTTTTTCAGGCCAAGGAAGCCGTCCGGACCCTTCTGGAGGGAGAAACATGAGACATCTTCAGCCGGAGCAAATCTACGCCTTTTTGGAGGGCGGACTGACCGGCGGAGAACGGCGGGACATCGAAACCCACACAGCGGAGTGTGCGGCCTGCCGAAAGGCTCTCGACGAACGGAAAACCCTCGAGGCGGCCTGGACGGCGCTGCCGCCCTTCGATGTGCCTTCGGATTTCGCCTCGACGGTCATGCGCCGGATCTCGACCCAGTCCCGGCCCAAACTCTGGTCATGGATCGTCGCCGGGCTTTCCGCTCTCGGCGCTCTTTCCGTGGTTGTCTTCGGGGCCCTGGGCCTCGTCGGAACGGTTCAGGTGTCCCTCGTCACCGGACTGAATCGGTCTCTGTTCGGCCTCTTCAGCCACGGCCTGGTTCTGGGCGTCAAAATCCTCAAGACCGCCGCGGCCGTTCTCAGCCTGACCGGTGACCTTGTCGCACATTTTCTCGCCGGCTTTTCAACTCTGGCCCTATCTTTCTCCGACGAAATCGCGGCCTTGGCCGCGCTGGCCCTGGTTCTCTCCGGGCTCCTGGCCTATGGACTTCGAAAACGATATCTTCCGGGAGAATAATCATGATCACCCGTCGCTTCGCGATCCCCTGTCTTTTCTTCTTGCTGTTCTCGTCCGGCGCCCTGTTCCTTCAAGGACAAACTCTGTCCGTCCAGAAAGACGTCCATGTCGCCCCGGATGAAACCCAGGAAAACGTTTTTGTGATCGGCGGTTCGGTCTTTATCGAAGGCGTCGTCCGGCAAAGCGTCGTCGCGGTGGGCGGGTCGATCGTCATTTCCGGCCGGGTCGGCGAAGACGTCGTCGGCATCGGATCCTCCGTCACCCTCAAAAGCACCGCGAGTGTCACCGGGGATGTCATCGCTCTCGGCGGCAGCCTGGATCGTGAACCCGGATCGCTGATTGCGGGAGATACGGTCTATTTCAGAACATCGGAATTCAGCCAAAAGGTGCTCAAGGACGGCTGGCTGAAAGGCGCTTTCTCCCTGTCCCTGTTCCCGTTTCTCATTGTCGTCAAGCTCATGTCCTTCATTCTCTGGGCCTTCGCCGCCCTGGCCGGCTCCGCTCTTTTTCCCCGTCAGATCGTCTTTGCGGCCGGGGGTATCCGGAAGTCCTTTTGGCCGGTCTTCGCCGTCGGCCTGGCCTCCATCGTCGTTTTCACCGCCCTGGTTCTTTTTTCGGCTCTCCTGAGCTTTTTGATCATCGGCATTCCCATCCTGCTGGCCCTGATCACGGCCGGGCTGGCCGTCAAGATCTTCGGACGGCTTGTCATTTTCTATTTTCTCGGTGAAAGCTTTTTCCGCGCGGTCGGCGCAAAAAAAATCAGCGTGGCCGCAGCCTCCCTGGCAGGTCTGGTTTTCGTCACTTTGGGCGGAATCATCCCGGTCATCGGATTTCTGCTGTCGTTCGTCCTGAGTGTCATCGGCTGGGGCATCGTCCTCCGGACGAAGTTCGGGACGACGGAAAACTGGTTTCAGAGAAAGCCCGCCGTCGACGGACTTTCGGAATCCTGAGGGAAGAGAGCCGCGTCAGCGGCCGAGAATGTCTTTTTCCTTGGCCTTGGCCATGTCCTCGGCCTGGCGGACAAGGTCGTCGAGCAACCCCTGGAGTTTCTCCAATCCGGAAAACTTTTCGTCCTCGGTGATGTCCTTGGCTTTTTCGAGTTCCTCGATAAAATCCTTGTTTTCCCGGCGCATGTTGCGCAGAGCGGTTTTTTCGTCTTCCAGCATGCGGCCGATCTTGCGGGCGATTTCCCGGCGGCGCTCTTCATCCAGGGGGGGAATGGGAACTTTGAGCGTTTTCCCGTCATTGATGGGGTTGAATCCGAGGTCGGCGCCCCGGATGGCTTTGTCGATGGCTTCCAAGATCGAAGGATCCCAGGGTTGGACGGAGATCAGCGTCGGATCGGGAACGCCGAGCGTCGCCACCTGATTGATGGGCATCAGGCTTCCGTAGGCCTGAACCTTGATATCCTCGAAAATGCCGATATTGGCCCGGCCGGTCCGGAGCTTGCTGAGTTCCCTGCGAAAGTGCTCCAGGGAAACCTTCATCTTTTTTTCGGCCTCTTTTAAAACATCTTTGACCATGTCCGTCCCTCCCGTCGGATGGATTCAGGAAGACACTTTCGTGCCGACGCTCAGGCCGAGAACGGCCTTGCGGATGTTTCCCTTGACATTCAAATTGAAGACGATGATGGGCATGTCGTTGTCACGGCACAGGGATATGGCCGTCATGTCCATCACCTTGAGACCTTTTTTGATGACATCGATGTACTTGATGGTCGAGAACTTGCGGGCCGAGGCATCCGTCATCGGATCGGCCGAGTAAACGCCGTCGACTTTGGTGGCCTTGAGAATGACCTGAGCCCGCATCTCAAGGGCCCGCAGCGCGGCGGCGGTGTCGGTCGTAAAATAAGGGCTGCCGATGCCCGCGGTGAAAATGAGGATCCGGTTCTTCTCCAGATGCCGGAGCGCCCGGCGGCGGACGAAGGGCTCGGCCATGGAACGGATTTCGACGGCCGAGATGTGGCGCGTGACGGCGCCCTCCCTCTCCAGGGCATCCTGCAAGGCGATGCCGTTCATAACCGTGGCCAGGAGGCCCATCTGGTCGGCGGAGGCCCGATCCATCCCGGCCCGGGTGCCGACCATGCCGCGGAAAATATTCCCGCCGCCGATCATGACGGCGATGCCGACACCCAGATCATGAACGTCCTTGATTTCGCGGGCGACGGCTTCCAGTTTTTCCGGATCGATGCCGTAAGCGCGGTTTCCCAGAAGGGCTTCGCCGGATATTTTCAGGAGGATGCGCTCATAAACGGGCTTCCGTTGCGGCATATCCGGTTCCCCTTTCCCCGGAGTCCGGCAGACTCAGGGCTGTCCGATTTCAAACCTGGCGAAACGACCGATCTTGATATTCTCCCCGATCCGGGCGACGGCGGCGGCAATGAGCTGCCGGACTTTCATTTTGTCGTCCCGGATATACGGCTGGTCCAGGAGGCAGACGTCCTCGTAATATTTCGAAAGCTTTCCCTGGACAATCTTGTCCATGATCTCGGGCGGCTTTTTGGTGTCCTGCATCTGGGCCCGGATGATCTCCCGCTCTTTTTCGAGAACATCGGCCGGCACATCATCGGGGGAGACGTATTTCGGCTTGGAAGCGGCGATCTGCATGGCGATGTTCTTGGCCAACTCCTGAAACTCCACATTGCGGGCCACAAAATCGGATTCGCAATTGAGTTCGACAAGAACGCCGATTTTTCCGTTCATATGAATATAGGACCCGACGATCCCTTCGGAAGCCGCGCGCCCGGCCTTGTCCTGAGCGCGGGCATACCCTTTTTTCCTCAGGATCTCGATGGCTTTTTCGGCATCTCCGCCGCTTTCCGCAAGAGCTTCCTTGCACTCCATGACGCCGATTCCCGTCCTGAGGCGAAGTTCCTTGACCTGTTCAGCGGATATATCCATGACCGTATCCTTTTCACTCCGGCTTTTCGGCCGGGAGTTCCATGTCGGGGACGAATCCCATGTCTTCCTGTCCCTCAACGGCGGCATCGTCCTGGGCCGCCTTTTCATCAAGGAGGTCCTTTTCCATCCGGTTCTTCCGGCCGTCGAGGATGGCTTCGGACACCTTGGAGGTGAACAGTTCGATGGCCCGGACCGCGTCATCGTTTCCGGGTATGGGATAATCGATTTCATCGGGATCGCCGTTGGTGTCGACCACCGCGACGATCGGAATGCCCATTTTCCGGGCCTCGCTGATGGCGATTCCTTCCTTGGACGAATCGATGATGAACAAGGCGCCCGGGGTTTCGGACATATTTTTGATGCCGCCCAGATTTTTGGACAGCTTCCTGAAGACCTTTTCCATCCGGGACTGTTCCTTTTTGGACAACAGGTCCCAACGCCCATCCTCGCGCATTTCCTCGAGCTCAACCAGACGATCGACGCTGCTGCGCACGACGTTGAAATTCGTCAGCAGTCCTCCCAGCCATCTCTGGTTGACATACCAGGATTCGCATTTCAAGGCATAGTCGCGGATAATATCCTGAGCCTGTTTTTTTGTGCCGACGAACAGAACGCCCCGGCCGGCTTCGGCCACGGAGCGGATGAACTGAAGGGCTTCCTTGAAGTTCTTGATGGTTTTCTGAAGGTCGACGATGTAGATGCCGTTTCTCTGCCCGAAGATGAATTCCTTCATCTTCGGATTCCATCGCCGGGTCTGGTGGCCGAAATGGACCCCCGCTTCGAGAAGTTCTTTCATTGTGACGGAAACCAACATGTCCTCCCTGTCTATCTCTTGTGGTACTGCGGGGACTTGCGGGCGCCGAGCAGACCGTACTTTTTGCGTTCCTTGATGCGGGCGTCCCGCGTCAACAGGCTGGCCGCCTTGAGGACCGGCTTGAGTTCCCTGTTGAACTCCACGAGCGCCCGGGCGATCCCCAGGCGAATGGCTTCGGCCTGGGCATGAGCGCCGCCGCCGCTGACCCGGAGGAAAAGATCGAACTTGTTTTCCATCTCGGTAATCATCAGGGGTTGCCGGATGATATATTTATAGGCATCCTGGCTGAAATAGTCACTGAAGGGGCGCGACCGCTGATTGACGAAAAGGGTGACATCCCCTTTTCCGGATCTGAGAAAGACCCGGGCGATGGACGTTTTCCTTTTTCCCGTTCCGTAGTATTGAATGAGACTCAATGTGCCTCCTAAAACCGGTATTCCCGGGGGTTTTGAGCTTCGTGCGGGTGGTGGGGACCGCTGTAGACCTTGAGCTTCTTGTAAACGGCTCGTCCGAGTTTGTTTTTGGGAATCATCCCCCAGACGGCCCGGCGGATGACCTCCTCGGGTTTTTTCTCCAGGAGATCTTTCAGGGTTTCCGTTTTCAAGCCTCCGGGGTAGAGAGAATGGGAATGATAGACCTTATCGTCGGTCTTCCGGCCCGTCACCCGGACTTTCTCGGCGTTGATGACGACGACGAAATCTCCGGAATCCATGTGAGGGACGAACCGGGGGTTCTTCTTGCCCCGAAGAATGACGGCGATTTCCGTGGCCAGCCGCCCGAGAACCTTGCCGTCGGCATCAAACAGCCACCACTGTCTTTCAATATCGCCCTTTTTCAAAGTATACGTCTTCATGCGTTCCAACCTTAATAAACAAAAATGGACTTAGAGATGCTTTAAAATACTAAATCCCGGAGAAATTGTCAACTTCCGGCCGGAATTCCCGGATCATGATCATCGGTTCCCATGGATCAGGCCCGTTCCGGGAGAGCTGTCGAAAAAAATTCCGCTGAGAACGGCGTTCGGCCCTCGGATCTGATTGATTCGTAATCGGAGGGATTTGGTATAGGAATAAACAAGATAGACACCGTTTTGGTAATGCGAAACGACGGCGAGAGGGCTGACGAGCTTTTTTGTTTGATAGTCGAAAGCTTCCACGGCCGACCGGCGGCCGGCGCCGTCCCAATCGATGAAATAGAGCGCGACCTGGAATTCCCTTTCGTGGGTCAGCCCGATATCCACGGTCATGGTCTGATAGGTCGCGATGGGATCTCCTGTGTGATAACAACCAACTTTGCGGGGGAATTCGTTGGACGGATCGGGTGCCGGCGCCCGAGGATCATATGTCTTGTCCGACCACTGAGCATGTCTGGTCTTTCCTTCGGTCACAAAGCTGACATAGGAAGGCAGATTTCTGACATCCATTCCGGTGCCGTGGTAGTTACAGAGAATATGGCCGTCCTTGCCGTAGACGCCGCCCCAATTGCCTTGAGTTGTGGAGTCCAAGCCGATCAATTTGGCCGGGAAGGAGATCGGGTTATTCACAGCGGCGGATGATCCGGTATAGGCGACGGAAAACTCGTACTGTCCGGGTTTCACGGAGTCGAAATAGACATAATCCCCGTCCTCTTCTCCTTCCCAAATCACCTCTCCATCAACCAGAATCGAGGTGATTTGCTTTCCCGCCTTGGGAATTCCGATCCTTCCTGTGGTACCGGGAGGCGACAGGATACGTCCTCTCCCCGTCGACAGATTGTAAGACACCCTGATTTCTCCATGAGGCGTCGATACGCGGCCCTCCAGGGCGGTCGCACCGGAACCCAAACGGGGGAGAATGGAATAGCGGGAAAAGCCGGGTTCGACAGGTTTGATCCCCAGAATTTCCTCGGTCAGCCACTTCGTGACCCCCGCCCCCCAGGGATGGGCCAGGCTGGTATATCCGCACTGGTTATTGGGAACGGGATCGTTTCGGCCGAGAACGGTGTTCCAATCCGGACGATAGACTTCGAAATACGTCGTGGCGCCCAGATCGATTTGTCCTCCCCAGTAAGCCCGGATCAGATCCAAGGCCTCATCATGCCGGTTCATTCGGGCCAGAGCCTGAATGACAAAGTACTGATTGAACGGCGAATAGGACATGTGATGGACCGGGCCCGTGAATTCCCGCTCGAAGATCTCCCGTTGCTCTTCGCTGTTGAGAAGCCCGGTGTTGACGGCATCGGCGCCGGCATGGAGCCCGAAATCCTCATGCCATCGCGGCCGGTTTCGGAATCCTTCCATCCGGTCCCGGGCCATCTCCTCATAATGACGGGCGAGGTCCGGCCGTCCGGCCTGGTCCATCGCCCAGGCGAACTCGAGGCAAGCCCGGATGAAAACCATGCGATAGGCTCTCCGGCTTTCCTCGGTGTTCGGATTCTCGAATCCCGCGCCCAGGCGTTCGTCCCAACCGAAAAACACCAGGTTCGGGAGATTGTCATAGATCGCCTGGGCCCGGTCGAGCTTGCCTTGAATATTCGGAATGAAACGGTTGATCGTCGCGTGATCGCCCGTGTATCTGTAATAATCGACGACACTGAGAATCCAGTAGAGCGAGTAACTCTCAATGCCGTTGTCGTCGTCGGCCGTTCTTTCGAGATTCATCTTCACAAAATCATAGTTGGCGAAGGCCGCCAGAGCTGCGGCCTGGGACGGATAGGCGTCTCCCGTCCAGGAATGCCGGTCTCCCCTGTCCATGAGAATGGCGCCGAACTGATCCTTCAGTTGATTGAGCTTGACGACATAGGCGCCCGTGTACCAGATCCGTGTCAACAAGGGATCGGCGCTCGAGAACCGGCCGTTGTAATTGGCGGGTTTGATCTGGCAGATAAGACGGATGCCGGTGATGGTCCAGGGCCGGCTGAAAGACCGGACATGAATCCAGCCGAAACGCACGCCCTCATAAAGCAGATTGTTGAGTTCCAGCCGGTAAACGTTCCCGTATTTTTCCGGTTTTCGCGTCTTGACCGGGTTCGGCGGCCCGAAATTCACGACGGCGGGTTCATTGTATTCGCTGATGCTCATTTCGACGTCGCCGGAGAGATCCGGGCTGTCCATTTCCAGCCAGGCGGCGCTGACGACGCCGAAGTCCAAACGGATCGAGCCCGTTCCGACGACGTCCACACGGGGGTTTTCGCCGGTCAGCGATTCCGCATTTCGAAACGATTGAGGCGGATCCGTCCGGACGGATGCGGGTTCAAGAAAATAGACCTGCAATCCGTCGGAAGCTGAGGTTTCCTCCCAGCGATAGGAGACCAGAGGATCGGGAGACTCGGGAACGGCGGGATCGGTGAAGTCGCCGCCGTGCAAATAGGGATACGGCTGGGCGATGGAGGCCAGGCCGAGCCGGGCCTGTCGCGGGCTTTCCTCCCAGGCCGTCTCTCCGGAAAACCCGGCCTGACGAACCGCGCAGAGAACGGCAACCGCAAGGCATAAGACGGCCCGGATTCGCCGGGGAAAATCGGGCCGCCGCGTCATTCAGAACACCGGGCCGCGAGACCGGCGGCCGAGCGTCAGATTTTCTTCAGCTCTTCCTCGAGCCTCTTCCGTTCGAGGGCTCTCTTTCTCAATTCCTGGAATCTTTCGATATTCCGCCGGCCTTCCTCGATGTAGCGGGCTTCTCTTTCCGGCTCGAGTTTGGCCAGAACGCTCTGGTACAGAACGCTCAACCAGCTGTAGGGTTCGGGATAGTTCGGATCGAGATCCCGGGCTTTTTCCAAGGCCGCCAGGCTCTCACGGGCCAACGCCAACCGCTCCGGAGTCGGAAGGTTGGCCAGACGATAGGACTTGGACCAGCGGTTGATGCCCTTGGCCAGCCAGACTTCGGCGTTTTCCGGCTGAAGCGCAATTCTCTTGTCATGGATGGCATGGGCCTTGTCGAACTCGGGAACGGGAAGGATACCTTCGTAGTAACTGGCCAGATAGGCATAGCCCTGAGGATTCTCCGGATCGGTTTCGATGCGGCGCAGGTACATGGACTCGGCCTTCTCGGCCAGCTCTTCCTTCTCGACGGCATATCTCTTGTAGAACTCGGCCAGGACATAATAGTTGTCCATGACTTCGGGTTCGAGTTCGAGGATCCGCAGATAGAGTCTTTCCGCCTGCTCGAAATCCCTCATCTTGTCGTACATGTCGCCCAGAGAAAAGATGATTTCCTTGTTGTTGGGCTCGAATTCATAGGCCTTGTTAAGGGCATTGAGGGCATTGACTTGAAGCTCTTTGTTGAGAGCGGAGTCGACTCCCGGGCGGTACATGCTCTTGTAGCTCTCTCCCAGGAATCTGTAGGCTTGGACCAAATCAGGGTTTTGTTGCAGAACGGCTTCATACTCCGTAATGGCCTGACGGTATTTGCCTTCCGTAAACAGATGGTTGGCTCTCTCAAAGTGATAGTTGGCCCTCAGGTTTTCAATACGCAGCTTTTCACAGCCGGTCAAGGCGAAAACAAGAACGACGGCGAGTGCGACTGCCATCAAGCCGTTGATCTTTCCTCTGAACATCATGACCTCCTTATATCGTCCGTTGCGGTCTTCTTGCGGATGTATGAGACCTATTTTATAAACGATGCCGCCGGGAATGTCAAGATAAAGAGGGCTTACCTTTTCTTAAGAAAGAGGCGGAGGGGGGTGCCGGAAAAGCCGAATTCTTCCCGAATCCGGGCTAGAAAAAACTTTTCGTAGGCCGGGGCCAGAGATCCCCGGCCCCGGGCTGAGAGAATGAAGGTCGGCGGGAGGATGTCGGCCTGGGTCATGTATTTGATTTTCATGGGGGCGCCGCTCTTCGAACGGGGAGGATGGGCCTCCGCAACCCGGGAGAGAAATCGGTTCAGGCGCGCCGTATCCACCCGGATTTCACTCGAAGCCCGGGCTTTCAGGGCTTCGTCCAGAATCTTGACGACCCGTTGTCCTGATTTCGCGGAAACAAGCAGCACCGGCGCATAGGAGACGAATTCAAGCCGGGAATGGACATGAGTCCGGACATCCGCTGGACGGACAGGCGTTTTATCCACAAGGTCCCATTTGTTGAGGGCCAGAACCAGAGGCTTGCCCGATTCGGCGGCCAGGTGGGCGATATGGGCGTCCTGGCGCGTGGGAAATTCCGTTGCGTCAAGAACGAGGACCAGAACATCGGCATCCCGAATGTTGCGTTTCGCCCGCAGAATCCCGGCTTTTTCCCTGTCGTCCCGGGTTCCGGCGAACTTCCGGATCCCCGCCGTATCCACCAGCCAGAACATCCGGCCGTTTCGGGAGATGAGGGTGTCCGTGCTGTCGCGGGTGGTTCCGGGAACCTCGCTCACAAGAAGCCGGTCCTCCCCGCAGAGACGGTTGATGAGGGAGGATTTGCCGACATTGATACGGCCGATAACGGCCAGACGCAGGGCTGAGGCTTCGGCCGGGGTCGCTGTTTGGGAATCGGCTTCAGGCAGGATGGCGGCCACGGCATCGATGAGAGCATCCATGTTGAATTTGTGTTCGGCCGAAATCGCGAAAACCCTCTCCTCTCCCAAGCGGTGGAATTCGGCCGCCTCGTGCTCGCGGCCCGGACCGTCGATCTTGTTGACAACCAGAAAAAGGGGTTTTCCCAGCTTCTTGAGATCGCGGTAAAGCTCTTCCTCGGCCGGTGCTGCACCCCGTTTCCCGTCCAGCATAAACAGAATGGCATCGGCTTCGCGGGCCGCTTCCCAGGCTTTTTCCCGGACCTCGGCGGAGAGCGGTTCATCCGCGGCGCCGAAAATCCCCCCGGTGTCGACCAGAAGGCACGGCTTCCCTTCGATCACACCCGGCGCGGACACGATGTCCCGAGTCATCCCCGGCAGGGAATGGATAAGGGCTTTCCGCCTGCCGAGAAGCCGGTTGAAGAGCGTGGATTTCCCGACATTCGGAAAGCCGATGATGACCAAGCGCGGAGAGGAAGCGTGCGCCCGCATCTACCTGGCGACCAGAGAAAGCTGGGGAACGAAAGGACGACTGAGATCGATATGGCCGCCCAGCGTTTCCTTTTCCGCCCCCTCGACGAGAATACAGACTGTCTTGACCTCGGGGTAATTGAAAGACAGCGTGTTTACGACGGCATAGACGGTCGTCAGTTCCGAGGAGGACCCATAGGCGTATTTGTCGATGACGTCCGAGCTGAAATCCACATAGGCCGTTCCATCCCGGGTTAAAAAAACCTGCCTCACTCGGGTTTCCGGGGGCAGGGGCGCCAGAAATCGGCTTCGGGAGCCTTTGATGAGTTCTTCCACCAGACTCTGCATTTCAACAACCGCATTGTCTCCTTTCCGGATGATCCGTTCTTCGGCGTGAAGAAGACTGTCGTCCTCCGACAGGAAGAAAAGAGTGACGGTCTTCAGCTCGGGAGCCTCCTCGTCCGAATCCGCAGGATGGATCGGAAGAGGGTCAGTCAGATGGCGGAGTCTTTCACCGCCGCCGCCCCGGAAGAAAACGATCGCAAGAAGGATCAAAGCGGCCGTCAGTCCGACCAGGAACAGGCCTTTCGGGTTGCTCTTTTTTTTTCGGGTCATCGGAAATCCTCGCCGTCAGGAATACATCTGGAGATACTTCACGATTCCGCGGAGAATCGCCTCCGCCACGCTCTGCTGGAAATTGTCGCTGACCAGTTTTTTCTCTTCCTCGGGGTTGGAAATGAACGCCACCTCCACAAGCACGGCCGGACAGGCGACGCCGGTCAACACCTTGAACGGCGCCTGCTTGATGCCGCGATTCAGAGTGCCGAGAAGACTGTTCAATTCCCCCTGAATGATTTCGGCCAGCCGGCTGCTTTGCTTGATGTAAGAGGATTGGGCCATGTCCCAGAGAATCATTTTGATGTCGTCAAGGCTGCCGTGATCGACCTGCTCTTCGATGGCTCCGGCGTTGTTTTCAAGGTATGCCAGACGGCGCGCCTCTTCGTCCGTGGCGTTCAGGCTCAGGAAAAACGTCTCCGATCCCTGAGCATTATTCCGGCGCGAGCTGTTGGCGTGAATGCTGACGAAAAGATCGGCGTTATGCGTGTTGGCCAGAGCCGAACGGTTCTCGAGCGAGACCTCGACATCCCGCTCCCGGGTCATGAAGACCCGGAAGGCCAGAGACTTCTCGATCGCCGCCTTGAGCTTGAGGCCGATTCCCAGGGTCACATCCTTTTCCAGGGCCCCGAACCGGCCTCTGGCTCCGGCTTCCATGCCCCCATGCCCGGGATCGATGACAATGGTCCTCATCCGTTCCCGGGTCGGAACGGCCGGAGATCGTTCGGGAACGGCGGCATCCACAACGGGAGGGTCCTTTTCCTCTGCGGCGGCAGTCTTATCGATGGTTTCCAATACGGGGGGGGCGTCCTCCGTCTCGATTTCCGGAGTGAGCCGCTCGGCCTCCCGTCTCACCTCGATGACGATTTGATAGGGATTGTTCAAGGCATAGTGGTCGACATGAAAGCGTTCGTCAAGTGTGTCGATCATGACCCTGTAGCCCTTTGTCTCCTTGGCCCAACTCACGGACTTGATGAACCGGCTTTGAGGGGGTTCTCTCTGAACGCGGAATGAAGACCGGGTTTCGATGTGAACGATGACGGACGCCCCTTTCTTTTCAAGGGTGTAGGCCAGCGGGAAAGAGGCGGACAGGGTCGCCCGGCTGAATGTGGGATAATCCTTGACGGCCAGCCTCAAGGCGGCCCTCGATTGGGCCGCGGCGGCAGGGACGCCGAAAAACGAAAAGAACGCCGTTGCGGCGGCGATCAGAGCGACCGGGCGTATTCTCAACATCATTGAAATCCATGGTGGAGGCGGCGGGAATCGAACCCGCGTCCGAAGACATTCGCCGTGAAACGTCTACACGCTTATCCTTTTCGTTTATCTCGCCGCGCGGTCCCCGAAAAGGAAGGCGGCCGCGCAGCCAGCCCCATTAACTTCGCTAGCCGGTATCGGGGCGGATCCGGTTCGCTATCCCGCTGGTCGGCGCTTTCCGGGACCCGCGGGAGAGATCCCGGAAAACGGCTGCTCTAATTAAGCAGCGACTGCGAAAGGTTCTGCAGTTAGTTGTTTGTCCACCGGATTAACGAGGTGGGTGGGACCTCGGCGTGCGGCTTCCGACTCATTGCCTCCGTCGAAACCAGTTCGCCCCCAACTCCTTTCACAATGTCATTATAGGGAATGGCCGCGAGAGTTGTCAAACTCGCAGGCCTTTGAATGAATCCGAAGAGGGGAAGGATTAAAGTGGCGGGGCCGACGAGACTTGAACTCGCGACCTCTGGCGTGACAGGCCAGCGTTCTAACCAAACTGAACTACGGCCCCGCAGCACTGCCGAAAGGCTCGGAAATTATATCCACTCCATTCTTAAAAATCAAGTGTCGGGGCTGTGCGCGAGTCGAGGTTGCCGCAGCGATGAGTCTCGGACTGCGCAGGCGTAGTTCAGCTACGTCGAGCAGGCCGGGACGAAATCGATGTGGTGAGATCGGCTCGCCCGTAGGGGAAGAAGCGCTGTAAGAAAAGAGAAAATTCAGCGCTTCTTCCGCACAGCCGAGGCGCCGGGGCTGTGCGCGAGTCGAGGTTGCCGCAGCGATGAGTCTCGGACTGCGCAGGCGTAGTTCAGCTACGTCGAGCAGGCCGGGACGAAATCGATGTGGTGAGATCGGCTCGCCCGAAGGGTTAAAAGAGCCGGAATAAGAGAAGAAGTTAATACCCGGCTCTTTTAACGCACAGCCCCGGCCATGAGTTACATTTTTTCGAGGGCGGCGATCCGCTCCTCAATCGGCGGATGCGTGCTGAAAAGCTTGTTGGCAAAGCCCTTCGTGTTTCGGAGCGGGTTGACGATGTAAAGGTGGGCCGTGGCTTTGTTCGCCGCCTTGAGAGGTTCGGCATCGGCGGAGATTTTTCTCAGAGCCGAGGCCAGACCCGGAGGATATCGCGTCATGAGGGCGGCGCTCGCATCGGCCAGATATTCCCTTTTTCGGGACACGGCCAGCTGGATGATCTTGGCGACAACCGGCGCCAGGAGAGCCAGAGCAAGTCCGGCGGCGATGAACACGGCGTCGGCCTTGCCCCCGCTGCGGCTGCGGCCTCTTCGGCGGCCGCCCCAGAGAAAACTGCGGAGAATCCAGTCGCTTAAAAGGGCAACGACGCCCGCCATAACGACGACCACGGTCTGCAGGAGGACGTCATAATTTTTAATGTGGGACAGTTCGTGGGCGATGACGCCTTCGAGTTCCACCCGGTTCAGCTTCTCGAGAAGACCCGTCGTGACGCAGACGACGGCGTTCTTCGGGTTTCGTCCCGTGGCGAAAGCATTGGGTGCGGAATCCTGGATGACATAGCATCGCGGCGCCGGAATCCCGGCTGCGATAGACAGGCCTTCGACAACATTGGCCAGATAGGGGTATTCCTCTTTGGTTACGGGTTTGGCCCGGCTGATGGCCAGAACGATCTTATCGCTGTTGTAATAGCCGCCGACCGCCATCACCGTGGCGATGACGACCGCCGGGATCACCCATCCGCCCTCGAAGCCCGTGGCCAGACGGAACACCAGAACCAGGAGAAAGATGAAAGCCATGAAGAACAGCACCAGAGCGAATGATTTCCACTTGTTCCGGGTTATCTGTTCATACATTCCCTATTCCCCGATTTCTAAACTCACGGCCGGGTCGGAATCCGATCTTCAACAGCTTCCCCGGGATCCGCATCCTATCTTCAGCTTCGGGAAAATCGTTCAGCGGCGTCAGAAGCTGACCTTGACCGGTTCGCGCGCTGCGGGCTCTTCGATCTCGAAGTATTCCCGCAGTTTGAAACCGAACATCCCGGCGATGAGATTCGAAGGGAAGACCTGCTGCTTCATGTTGAATTTCATGACGTTGTCGTTGTAGAACTGCCGGGAATAGGCGATTTTGCCCTCGGTTCCGGCCAGTTCCTCCTGAAGCATCAGGAAATTCTGGTTGGCCTTGAGATCGGGGTAGTTTTCCGAGACGGCGAAAAGGGATTTCAGGGCGCCGGTCAGCATGTTCTCCGCCTGGCCCTGTTCTCCCACGGTCTTGGCGCCGATGGCCTGGCTCCGGGCCTGGGTGACCTTCTCGAAAACTTCGCGCTCGTGCTTGGCATAGCCCTTGACGGTTTCGACCAGGTTGGGGATGAGGTCGTAACGGCGCCGGAGCTGGACATCCACCTGGGACCAGGCGTTTTCGCAGCGGTTCCGCAGGGTGACCAGACTGTTATAAATGCCGACGGCAAACAGAATCACCCCGCCGACGATGATAAGAAAGATGACTAAAGCTCCCATTTCGGCTCTCTCCTTTGTTTCAAGTCCGATCGACGCCTTGATCCGCGGCGCCGGAATCAACCAAATCAGCCGTTAAGAAACCGCTGATAAGCATATCGGTCATTGGGGTGAAAATCAAGAGAAGGGATTGAGATAGAGATTGACATGGAGTCAAACGGCGTGATATAAGGTTTTTGAAGGGTTTAGCTCACCCTTATAATCAATTTAGGAGGTTCTGTTTCATGCCATCCCTGAAAGAAAAATTTGCGGCCCAACTCGGACCGATGCAGGATCGCGTCCGCAAGCTCAACAAGGAATTCGGGACCGTCAAAGTCAGCGAAGCCAACGTCGGCCAGGTTATCGGCGGCGCTCGCGGCATTATTTCCATGCTTTGGGACTGTTCCCACCTCGATCCGGTTGAGGGCATCCGTTTCCGCGGATTCACCATCCCCGAGCTTCGTGAAAAGCTCCCCAAGGCCCCCGGCGGCAAGGAACCCCTGCCTGAGGGAATTTTCTATCTCCTCCTCATGGGTGAAGTCCCGACGGAGGAAGACTGCGCCGCCGTCACCGAAGAATGGCGGAAGCGCGGTGTACTCCCTCAGTATCTCATCGACTTCATGAACGCCGTCCCGAAGGACACCCACCCGATGACCCAGTTCTCACTGGCCATCCTCCAGCTCCAGAAGGAATCGGTCTTCGCCCAGCGCTATCGCGAAAAAATGGCCAAAACGGACTACTGGGATGCCACGTTTGAAGACGTCATGAACCTCCTGGCCAAGCTTCCCAACATCTGCGCCTACATTTTCCGCAGAACGTACATGGATGACAAGCATATCGCTCCTGATCCGAAGCTCGACTGGGGCGGCAATCTGGCCCACATGCTGGGCATCACCGACGACCCGGCCTTCAAGGAACTCATGCGGCTCTACCTGGTCATCCACAGCGATCACGAGGGCGGCAACGTCTCGGCCCACACGACCCACCTCGTCGGCTCGGCCCTATCCGACGCCTATTACTCCCTGTCCGCCGGCATGAACGGCTTGGCCGGACCGCTTCACGGCCTGGCCAACCAGGAAGTTCTCCTTTGGATCATGGACCTGATGAAAGACCTCGGCGGCGTTCCGACCAAGGACCAGCTCGAAAAGTATATGTGGGATACTCTGAACAGCGGACGCGTCATCCCCGGCTACGGCCACGCCGTTCTCCGGAAGACCGACCCCCGCTATGTCGCCCAGAGAGAATTCGCCCAGAAGCACCTGCCCGATGATGACCTCTTCAAGATCGTCAGCCTGGTTTACGAAGTCGCTCCCGACGTCCTGACCAAGCACGGCAAGACCAAGAACCCCTGGCCGAACGTCGATGCCCACTCCGGCGTTCTCCTCAATCACTACGGAGCCGTGCAGTTCGATTTCTACACGGTGTTCTTCGGCGTGTCCCGCGCCCTCGGCGTCCTGGCCCAGCTCATCTGGGACCGCGCCCTCGGCCTGCCCATCGAAAGGCCGAAATCCGTCACCACGGGATGGCTTGAGGAGTTCGTCAAGAAGAACCCGCCGGCCTAACCCCCTTTATCGGGAAAAACGTCAAAGGCCGCCCTTCCTTCGGGAGGGGCGGCCTTTTCTTTTCTTCAGGACCTGTGTCTCAAGTCTTCCATGACTCGCTATCGCTAGAGGCGAGCCAGGCGGAAGAACTTCAGGATCTCCATCAAATCGGAGGAGGTGAAGGCCACCGCTCTTTCTGCCGTTCTCTTCACTCCGGGAATCCAGGCGGCTTTGGCGGCCAGATTCTCATTGGTGAAAACGAGCTCCAAGGTGTAGGGCGGTTTGGGACGGAAAGGCCGGAATTCACCCCGGCGCCCGAGAGCCTCCGCCGTTTTCTCCCTGATCAATTCCTGGGCCTTCTGCGGGTGAAGCATGCGGGCGGCCGTGCCGATGCCCTCCTTGACGGCGACGGTTTCAACGGGCCCGATGATCTCCCGCGCCTCCCGGCAGATGGCGGTGTCGCCGGCGACCAGGACAACGGGTACTCCGAAATGTCCGGCGATCGCGGCATTGATTCCCGCCTCGGGCATCCTTGTTCCATTGAGAATGACATCAAAGAGCGTTCCGGTCATGGTGTGCTTCAAAACGGCGTCCGGAGTTCCGGCCCGGGCGTGATAGCCGATAAAAACGACGGCATCAAACGAGTCGTCGATGCCTTCCATCATGCTCAAAGGCCCCCCCGACCAATCCCGAATGAGCCGGGCCTCGGGGTGCAGGAGATCGGGCAGGATATTCCGGGCTGAGCCGTGGGCGTCGCGGACAACGATCTCGGTCGCTCCGGCCGCCAGAGCCCCTTCCACGGCGGCGTTGGTTTCCAACGTCATCAGACGGCGGAACAGGCCGTAATCCTGACCGTCGCGGCTCACATCGTCCCAGTGGATGACACCGGCCACCCCTTCCATATCGACGGAAATGAAAACCTTGAGTTTCTTCGGCGTCTCCATCGCCGCCGGCACGGCGGCCGATCCGAAAGCCAGGACAAAGGCAAGGGCCGTAAGGACGGCAGTTCTTCTCTTCATGACATTCCTCCTATCCGCAAACCTGATGGCTTTATCTTAATGCCGAAAAGCCGCCCGACTCAAGCGATATCTGAAGATTTTTTCAGGCTGTTTCCGCGATTGCCTCCCGCCGGGACTTGGGTTATATTGATAAGGCAAATCGCAAATCGACCAGGGAGGAGTTGAAACGATGGAATACAAGATCGGACTCATCGGTTGCGGCACGGTCGGACAAGGTCTTCTCGAGATTCTCAGTACCCGGAAGGACCATCTTCGGGACGTTTTCGACTTCGAGCCCCGGTTGGTCGCCGTCACGGACAAGCTGAAGGGATCGGCGGTCGATCCCGAAGGCCTCGACATCCCCTCTCTGCTGGAAACCCTGAAAAACGGCGGGAAAATATCCGAAGACAGCCGGGAACCCCTGGACATGATCGAACAGGTTGAGGCCGATATCATCGCGGAAATCACCTATACGGATATCCGCACGGCCGAGCCCGCGACGAGCTACATTAAAAAAGCTCTTCGCACCGGGAAACACGTCGTCACATCGAACAAGGGCCCCGCGGCTTTGCATTACCGAGAACTGGCCGATCTCGCCGCAAAAAACCGCATTCATTTCCGGATCGAAGGCACCGTCATGAGCGGAACTCCGGTTTTCAATCTCTTTGAAGGCGGACTGGCCGGAAACCGCGTTCTCGAAGTCCGGGGCATCCTGAACGGCACCACAAATTTTATCCTGAGCAAAATGGAGGACGAGGGCATGGATTATGCTCCGGCCCTCAAACTCGCCCAGGACGCCGGTTACGCCGAGGCCGACCCCACGGCCGACGTCGAGGGACACGATGCCCTGGCCAAAATCGTCATCCTTTCCAATGTCATTCTCGGCGGAGACCTGAAAATCGACGACGTGGACTGCGAGGGCATTTCCAAAATCACGCGTGAGGCCGTCGCCGCCGCGAAAGCCGAGGGATTCCGATACAAGCTCATCGCCCGGGCGAAAAAAGAAAACGGCCGCGTGACCGCCGGAGTCTCGCCGGTCAAACTTCCCCTATCCGATCCCTTGACGGGCGTCATGGGCGCCCGGAATGCCCTGACCGTCGAAACGGATATCCTGGGTCAGGTCACCATTCAGGGTGCGGGCGCCGGACGGCTCGAGACGGGCTTCTCTCTTCTCTCGGACATGTTGACCATCCATCGCTGCCCCGTTTCCAAATGAATCCGGCGACCTTGACTCCACGCCGCCGTTCCATGTATCCTGGATTTCCGGCTGATAATCATCATGTCTCCAGCCAAATCCGGCCTATCCATAAACACAATCCCAAGGGAGGACCATCATGACATCCAGCCCCCGGCGAAAGCCCGGAGTCCAGAAGTACGTTGAGGATGCCAAAAAGATTCTGGAGCGCAAGGCCGCCGCACTGCAGCGCATGAAAGGCATGAAATTCGACACCATCGCCGTCCACGGTCTCTATACCGTCGAAGAAGCCTTGGAGCTCAATCAGGGGGCGATCATCGAGCCTCTTTACCTGTCGACATCCCAGGGCTACCGCGACGCCGATGAACTCGAAGCGGCGCTCACCTATCTCATCCCGACTTGGTGCTACACCCGCATCGCCAATCCCACAACGTATTACCTGGAATGGCTTCTGGCTCTTCTGGAAGGATACGGAACCGGGCAGGACACGTCCTGCGTGGTCACCGCCTCCGGGATGGGAGCCATCCAGGCCGCCGTCGATCCTCTTCTGGTCAAACAGAAGGAGGGACCCGAACGGATCAATTTCGTCTCCTCCATCCAAGTATACGGCGGCACTTACATGCAGTTCGCCGTTCGCAAAATGAAGGAACGGGGCATCGAGGTCCGCTGGATCCTTAATCCCGAAGACCTGTCCGAGTGGGCGGCCCGGATCGACGACGACACGCGGTTTCTTTACATGGAAGCGCCGAGCAATCCTCAGCAGTCGTTCTGCGACATCCGCTCCCTGGCCGAACTCGCCCACAGCCACGGCATTCCTCTGATCGTCGACGCCACCTGCGCCACGCCGGCCCTCATGCGGCCCATCGCTCACGGCGCCGACATCGTCGTCCACTCCCTGACCAAATCGGTCACCTCGGGAGGAACGGCCATCGGGGGAGCCCTCATCAGCCGGAAACCGATCACGACCCGGGTGAAGAACGACGACCCGATGTTCAAGGAGAGCTTCGCCGAATATGTCAAATTCTGGCCCTACCGGGACAACGGGCCGGCGGCATCGCCGTTCAATGCCTTTTTGGCCCTGAACGACCTGCGCACCCTGCGGTCCCGCATGGACCTCGTCAGCCGGAACTGCCAGAAAGTGGCCGAGTTTCTCCAGACCCATCCCAAGGTCTACCAGGTGGACTACCTGGGCCTGCCGAGCTTTCCCCTGCACGGCGTCGCCAAGGACTACCTGAAACTCGTCGATTCCGGAGAGGGCGGCGGCCCCGAAGTCAACCGCTACGGGCACCTGATGAGTTTCCGGGTGGATGGTCCGCCGGAAAACGCCCGCCGGACCTTCGACAACTTTAAGATCATCTACCGGGCGACTGATCTGGGCCGGATCAAGAGCGTGGCCACGATCCCCGCCATTTCCACCCATTCCCAGCAGGGCGAGGAGGCCCGGAGGATGGCCGATGTGCCGCCTCAGCTCATCCGGCTCTGCGTGGGCGGCGAGGATCCCGACGACATCATCGCCGATCTCGACCAGGCCCTCAACGCACTCTAAAACACGTGCGCCCCGCGGAAGCCTCCTTGCGGGGGACATAAAGGTGCAACGAAGCCGGAATGGTGAGATCGGCTCGCCCGTAGGGTGAAAAGAGCCGGGTATAGTAAAGAAGGCAAAAATCCCGGCTCTTTTCACGCACAGCCCCGGTGGATTGATTTTGGGGGGCGGGTGGCATACAATGCCCCCGTGGAATCCATCAGAATCTTCGGCCGTCAGGACCTCCGTCTCAAGGGAAAAATCCGGATCAGCGGCTCGAAAAACGCCGTCCTGCCGGCAATCGCCGCCAGCCTGTTGACGAGCGAAAAAGTCCGGCTTCGGAACATCCCGCTGGTGACCGACGTCACCACAATCCTGACTCTGATGAAACAGCTGGGCGCAAGTTCCGGTATCCGCCGCAATGACCTGACCATTCAGGTCCGCGACATCTCCTCCGATGAAGCGGCCTATGAGCTCGTCCGGGCCATGCGGGCCTCCATTCTTGTTCTCGGACCCCTTCTCGCCCGGTATGGGAAAGCCGTCGTCGCGCTTCCCGGAGGCTGCGCCATCGGTTCCCGGCCCATCGATCTCCATATCTCCGGACTTCAAAAAATGGGCGCATCCATCAGTCTCGAGCACGGCTACATCAAAGCCCGGGCCGACCGCCTTCACGGCGCCGTCATCAAATTCGAGCGCAAGACCGTCGGCGGGACGGAGAACCTGCTCATGGCCGCCGCACTGGCCAAGGGCGAAACCATCCTGATGAACTGCGCCCTCGAGCCGGAAGTCGTCAGCCTGGCGGAACTTCTGGTAAAAATGGGGGCCAGAATCGACCGGCCCGAAGAGGAGACTTTCCGCATTCAGGGGGTCCGGGAACTCGGCGGCGCCGTCCACGACATCATCCCTGACCGCATCGAAACGGGGACATTTCTCGTCGCCGGAGCTTTGACTCAGGGCGACATTCTGCTGACGGGCGTCGATCCCCGCCATATGACGACCGTCATCGAAAAACTCCGCACCTCGGGGACGATCATCGAACCGGTCAAAGCCAACGGCCTCCATGTCGCCGGAAACGCATCCATCAAACCTCAGGACGTCACGACATCTCCCTATCCGGGATTTCCGACCGACATGCAGGCCCAGTTCATGGTTCTGATGACTCAGGCCCAGGGAACGTCCATCATCACCGAAACCATTTTCGACCGGAGGTTTTCCCACGTCAACGAGCTTCTCCGGTTGGGCGCCAATATCGAGGTCCACGGAGACAAGGCGACCGTCAAGGGAAAAACTCCTCTGTCGGGCGCCGAGGTCATCGCCACCGATCTCAGGGCTTCCGCTTCACTGATTCTGGCCGGCCTGATCGCCGGCGGGGAAACCCGCATCAACGAAATCGAGCATCTCGACCGCGGCTACGAAAAAATCGAGGACAAGCTGCGCCGTCTCGGCGCCCGCATCGAGAGAATCAAATCCTGAAAAGGGAGGATGTCATGGACGCGTGCATCTTCTGTAAAATCATCGAGAGGAAGATCCCGGCCCGCATTCTCTATGAGGACTCCGATATTCTGGCCTTCGAAGATATTCGTCCTCAGGCCCCCGTCCATGTCCTGGTCATTCCGAAGACGCACTATGCCTCGCTCAACGACATTCCCGAAGACAAAATGTCACTTCTCGGCGCCCTTCTTCTCCGGGCACGCGACATCGCCCGGGATCGAGGCGTCGGCGAATCCGGGTTCAGGATCGTCCTCAACACGGCCCGGGATTCGGGCCAGGACGTCTTTCATATCCACTTCCACATCCTCGGCGGCCGGCGGATGACCTGGCCTCCGGGTTGAAAACCCCGGGGATCATGGCTTTTCTCATCGACGGAAACAATCTCATCGGCCAGTGGCCCGATCTCGATCTCCACGACCCTTCAAGTCGCGAGGCCCTGATCGGCCGGCTGCTGATGTTTCAAAAAATCAGGCGCAAGAAAATCGTTCTGGTCTTCGACGACCGGCCGGCCGTCTTCCCGCTGCGCCGGGAAATCAATGCCCGGTTTCTCGTTCTCCATCCGGGAGACGACGCCGATGCCGATTCCCTGATCAACAACCTCATTTCCCGGGAAAAGGACAAGAAGGGGTTTGTGGTCGTCAGCTCCGACCGCGAAATTCGGGACACGGCACGAAATCGAGGCTTCGCCGGACTGACCGCACCCGAGTTTATCCGGCTCGTCCGCGCCGCGCTCAAGGAAGGCCGCAAGGCCCGGGAACTCGAAAAAACCGAAACGCCGCCGACACCGGTTGAACAGCGGCTTTGGGAAGAGCTTTTCTCGAGAAAAAGGAAATCGTCATGACACGGGTCGCCGTTGTCGGCGCGGGCCGCCTCGGCACGACACTGGGTGTCGCCATAGCCGCCAAAGGATTCGATGTAGCCGCGGTGTCCTGCCGGAACCGGCCCTCGGCCCGGGAAAGCGCCCGGCTCATCGGGGGCGCCCGGGCGACGACCTCGCCGGCCCGGGCCGCGGCCGCAGCCGAGGTCGTTTTTCTCTGTCTTCCGGACGACGCTCTGGCCCCTCAGGTTAGGAAGCTCGCCTCAACCCTCTCCGATTGGAAGGGCAAAACCGTTTTTCATACAAGCGGGCTTCTTGCCGCCGATGTCCTGGCTCCCCTCAAGGCCAAGGGCGCGCTGACGGCCTCGTTTCACCCGGCCCAGACTTTCCCAAGAAAAGACGCCGCACCGGGCTCTTTTCGCGGCGTCACGTTCGTCTTGGAGGGAGACGCCGCCGCCGTCGATCTCGGCCGCCGAATCGCCCGGCGGCTCGGCGGCAGGATCTTGACGCTACAACCGAAGCACAAGGCCCTCTACCATGCCGCCTGTCACCTGGCTTCGGGGGGAATGACGTCGCTCCTGGACGCCGCCGCCGTTTTGATGCAGGAAGCCGGGTTCAATCCGCGACAGGCGGCCGATATTCTTTTTCCCCTGGCCGAAAGAACTTTACAGAATGTAAAAAAAATTGGCCCCCGCGAGGCCCTGACAGGACCCGTCGTCCGCGGCGATATCCGAACCGTCGAAGCCCATCTGGCCGCCCTTGTCCGCGAACCCGGCATCCGCGATCTCTATATCGGCCTGGCGCTTCGCGGCCTTGACCGCACGGCGAAGGCACAGCTTCCCGTCCGGACGGTCAGGGCATTGATGCGTCTTCTCGAAGATAAATGACCTCTTCCTCGAGAAGAATCCCACAGGTCCGGAACACTCTGTCCCGGAGTTCCTCGGCGAGTATGAGGACATCTCCGGCTTTCGCCCGGCCGAGATTGACGATGAAATTGCAGTGGATGTCGGAAACCGCCGCATCCCCGACTTTGAGGCCGCGGGCGCCGGATCTTTCGAGAAGTTGTCCGGCCGGAACCCGTCGGCCGGCATCTCCCGGCGGGTTCTTGAAATAGCTTCCGGCACAGGCCGTTCCCCGTGGCGGATGTTTCGCCCGGCGCTCCCGCATATGGCCGGTTAAGGCGGCACGGATGCTTTTTCCGTCGCCTTTGGCTAGGCGGAGCCCGGCGCCGAGAAGCACGGCATGATGCTTCTGGAGGGCGGAAAACCGGTATCCGAAAGAGAACGCCTCCGGAGACATTCTCCCCTTTTCCCCCTGAAGATCCAAAACCTCTCCGTATTCGACCACCTCAGCGATGCACCGGCCGAAAGCTCCGGCATTGGAATAGAAAGCCCCTCCGGCGGTTCCGGGGATTCCGGCCAGGAACTCCAGGCCGGCCAGGTTATGTTTCGCCGCCCATTGAAGAATCCCGGCCAGCGGCGCTCCGGACTCGATCTCCAGACTTTCCTCGTCCGCTCCGAACCGGATGCTGCATGCGGAGTTCTGAACGACAAGGCCCCGGTATCCCCGGTCGTCGAAAAGCATATTGCTCCCCGATCCGATAATGTAATAAGGGACACCCGCTCGGCGCGCCGACACGACGGCATGAGTCAATTCCGAGATCGACCCGGCCTCGAGAAAAAGATCCGCTTTGCCTCCGATGCGGAACCATGAATATCGGCAGAGCGGCACGTTGCGGCGAGGCCGAAGTCCCGCCTTGTTCTTCAACAGGGCTTCCAGAAGCTCAAGACCCCTCATCGCCGGCCATTATAGGACAGGAAGCATCGGATATGCAAAATCGTTTTAGTGATGTTGGCATGGCTCTTGCTGTATAATGGTAAAGGGCATGTTGACATTTGCTTTTTTACAGGCTATCATGCCTGAAATATTCGCGCGAGGTGGCGTATGAAAAAAACGATCGTGACCCTCATAGTCCTGGCACTTGCGGCGGCGCCTTTTCTCAGTGCCCAGAACCAGGCCGACGAAGACTACATCAAGGCCATGACGGAAAGTGATCCCTGCAAAAAGGTTCAGGGCCTTAAAGATTTTATCGCCAAACACGGCGGTAAGGGCTCCCAATACGAAAATTTCGCCTATGCTCACCTTTGTCTGACGCCCTGCCCGACCAAGTCGGCCAAGGAAAGCATCGAGTACGGCGAAAAAGCCCTGACATTCAAGGGACTCGACGACCTGACCAAGGTCCAGGTTCTGCTGACCCTGTCCGGGCTTTATAGCGAGTCGGGACAAAATCTGGACAAAGCTCAGGCTCATGCCGGTGCGGCCGTCGCCGTTGGACGCGCCAACAAGGACAAGGAGCCTTCCGAGGCCGCCCAGTGGACGGCCATTATGGGCGCCGGTCATTTCGCCCAGGGTCAGGCCATGGAGAAAGCCAAGGACTTCAAAGGCGCCGTCGACGCCTACGTCAACGCCTACGGACTCCTCAAAAACCCCCAGATCCTGGCCGCGCTCAAGAAGACCGCCAAGATCCTTTACGACGGCAAAAACTATGCCGATGCCGAAAGAGCTTTTCGCGCCGCGTATTCCGTCTCCAAGGATCATGAAGCCGGAACCATGCTGGCCCTGACTCTCCTCCGGGCCGGCAAGCAGGACGAAGCCCTGCCCCTGTTCAAGGAATCCTACGCCAAGAAGAGAACCGGAGAGCTGGCCTACAACATCGGCATCATCCTGGCCCGGAAAGCCAAAACCGACTCCCGCCAGGCCGAAGAGGCCGTCCGCTATCTCCTGGAAGCCAGTTTCCTCTATCCTTCCCAGTCCAAACAGGCCATGAGTCTCGCGGAAAGCCTGTTTTTCACGGCCAACAAGGACCTGCGTTACAACGAAAACATCAAGGAAATGCAGGAGAAGGTCGCCTATCTGAACGAGATCACCGCGGATTACAACAAGAGGTTCGGAGATAAGTCCGATGAAGAGCTGACGGCGGCCGACAAAAGGGCCATCCAAAACATTACGGAAAACATCGAGGCCCAGAAAGCGGCCATCCAGAAGTTGGAAGCGGCCCAGAAGGCGGCCGTCGACAAGTTCAACTCATTGATCGCGGACACAAAAAAGAGATTGGGCGTCAAGTAGCCTGACAGGGCGAGCCGGCGCCCGGAAAGGGCCGTGAAGACGAATCCCTCGCCGCGCCAGACCGCCGAGCGTATCGCCGAGTTGCGCCGGATGATCTCCTACCACGAGAAAAAATACTACGTCGACAACGATCCCCAGATCTCGGATACCGAGTTCGATGCCCTGATGAAGGAACTCCGGGATCTGGAGGAGCGCCATCCCGAGCACGCCGATCCCGAATCTCCCACCCGCCGGATCGGCGAAAAGCCCGTGGACGGCTTTCCCACCGTGGCCCATGCACGGCCCATGCTCAGCATCGAAAACTGCTATGAAGAGCAGGGGTTGCGCGACTTCGACGAACGGGTCAAGAAGCTCCTTCCCGGAGAGACCGTGGCCTATGTCTGCGAACTCAAGATCGACGGCATCGGGATATCGCTGATCTATGACTCCGGGCGCTTTCTCCGCGCCGTAACCCGCGGCGACGGAACCCGCGGCGATGATGTGACGGCCGGCATCCGGACCATCCGATCCCTTCCCCTGTCCGTCTCCGAACACCATCCCCTCGAAGTCCGAGGGGAGGTTTTCCTGTCCTTCGCCGCCTTCCGCAAAATCAACCGTGAGCGGGAAGACAGGGGAGAGCCTGCGTTCGCCAATCCGAGGAATGCCGCTGCGGGATCGGTGCGTCTTCTCGACCCCCGGGAAACGGCGGCCCGGGGGCTCGACATCTTCACTTACACCCTTTTTACAGACGGCGGCGAACCCCCATTCCAAAGGGACAGTCTGCAGCGTCTCCGGGATCTCGGATTCAAGACCAACCCCCACTCCAGCTTTTGTCCGGGAATCGACGAGGTCATCGCCTTCTATCGGGAGTGGACGGACCGGCGGGACGACCTCGATTACGAATCCGACGGCATTGTGGTCAAAGTCGACTCGGCCGATCAGAGACGGAAGCTCGGGACAACGGCCAAGTCTCCGCGGTGGGCCGTCTCCTACAAATTTCCGGCCCGCCAGGCCACAACCCGAGTCCTCGACATCGTCGTCCAGGTCGGACGCACGGGTGCCCTGACGCCGGTCGCCCTGTTGGAACCCGTCGTCATTTCAGGGACGACGGTCTCCCGATCCACGCTTCACAACGAGGAGGAACTCCGCCGGAAAGACATCCGCGTCAACGACGTCGTTCTCGTCGAGAGAAGCGGCGACGTCATCCCCCGCGTCGTTTCGGTCATGCGGGAGAGACGAACGGGCGGAGAGAGGCCTTTTTCCTGGCCGTCCCTCTGCCCGGTCTGCGAAACGGAAATTTTCAAGCCCGAGGGCGAAATCATCTCCCGCTGCATCAATCCTTCATGCCCGGCCAGGCTTCGCGAGTCCATTCTGCATTACGCTTCGCGTCGGGCCATGGATATCGAAGGACTCGGCGAAGCTCTGGTCGACCAGCTCCTCGCCGCAGGGATGGTCAAGTCTCTTCCCGACCTCTATCGCCTGGAGTTGGACGATCTGACCGGCCTCGAACGCATGGGACCGCGGAGTTCGGAAAATCTCCTCGCCGGAATCCGCACTTCCACGACGCGGGACCTGCCCCGGCTGATTTTCGGCCTGGGGATCCGCCACGTGGGCGAAAGGCTGGCTCAGATCCTGGCTTGCCGATTCGGAACCCTCGATACTCTGATTGCAGCCGAAACCGCGGATCTCGAGGCCGTCGAGGATATCGGACCGAAAGTTGCGGAAAGCGTGCGTTTTTTCTTCCGGCAGCCGGAAAACCGGGAGCTGATCGAAAGACTTCGTTCGGCCGGTGTCAATTTTTCCTCTCAGACATCCCTTGGGGAAAGGCAGCCGGGTCCCCTGGACGGAGAAATCTTCGTCCTGACCGGAACTTTGAGCGATATGACCCGGGAAGAAGCCGCGGCAGCCATCCGCAAACGGGGGGGAGAGACGGCCTCAGCCGTCACGGCGAAAACGACCCGCGTCGTTGCGGGAGAATCCCCGGGATCGAAGCTGGACAAGGCGCGCCGTCTCGGCATTCCGGTGATCGGCGAGGCGGAGTTTCTGGAACTCCTCCAAATTCCGAAATAATTCGCCGGCTAGGGGGTTTTTCCGGATTTCTTGAAGAGATCCAGCGGCAGGACTCCGAACAGCTTCTTTTTTCGCTGATTGCCGCCAAGAAATTCCACTTCGTGAACGGCCGTTCTGTGATCGGGATCCAGCTCAACGGCCTTCTGAAACTGTCGCAGAGCCTTGATCGTCATGTCTTCCTTTTTGTAGAGATATCCCAGGCCGACATAGCCTTCGGGATTCCAGGGTTCGAGGGCGATGGCTTTCAGAAAATTGACTTCGGCTTTCCGGCCTTGTCCGGGCAGGCGGTTCTGAGTCAGCGCCAGCAGCAGGAAAAAATCGCCCTTGTCCTTTTTCAGCCTCACCGCCTCTTCAAGAAGAATCGCCGCCTCTTCATAGCGCCCCTGGTTGTAGAGGGTTTTTCCCTGGCGGAACTTGACATCCGCCCGCTTCTGGCCGGCCTGGACATCCTCGGTTTCCGAGGCCGGGATGTTCATCTTGCCGTCGTAGGCCCGGCGGGTGTCCCGCCCGACAAGCGTTTTATAGGCCGTGGTGATCGTTTGGAAGATGTCGTCGATCTGGCGCCGGTAATCGGCCGACAGCTCCGGACCCAGGCGATCCGGATGATACTTCCGGGCCAGGTGGAAATAGGCTTTTTTGATGTCCTGTTCCGTGGCGTTTCGGGGAACTCCGAGAATCCGGTAATAATTCAGGGCCGCAATCTTGCCGCGGAAAGCCAGGATTTCGGCGATCAGATCTCTGTCATTTGAGGATTCTCGGACTTCAGGAGCGGGCGGCTCGAAATCCGCGGTCTGGAAGAATGTCGTCTCTCCCTTCTGAGCGTCGACCAGATCGAGACAATAGAAGATCAAAAGCCGACGCCAGAAAAGTTCCGGATCCATGCCGGTTCCGGCTCTGACGGTTTCAGCGGTTGCCTGTCCGTTGAAAAGGTCCAGAAGCCCGATGTCTTCCGGCGGGAGCAGACGGGCCAAGTCCCGGCTTTTCACGGAAAAAACTTTTCCGGCTAAAAACGCCGGCAAAGCTTCATGATAAGGCATACCTCGGATCCCGGACTCGATCAGACCGGGCATATCCGGCCCGGACTCTTCCCCATCCGTGGGAGAAATGTCCTGAGGATGAAACACAAAATCCGCATCATAGAAAGGAAAGGTATTCATCACCACTTCTTTCATCTGAGCGACCAACGCTTCATCGAGATCCCTGGGTGTAATCACCCCGCTGCCGACAAGAACCTCGCCGAGCGCCCGGTTGGGCGAAAGATCCCGGTCGAGCGTCTCCTGTTTTTCCCGAGTGATCATGCCCAGCCGGAACAGGATGTTTCCCAGTCTCTCCTCCGCCAGATTGGTTTTCACATGAACCAGGCGGCCCTTTTGAAAAAAGAACTTCTTGGAGATCTCGCCCGATTTGAAAATCAGAAGCCCGGTTTTCCCGTTGAAATAAATATTCCTGAGCCAAATGGAGATATGATTCATATCAACCCTGTCCGGATTTCATTCGATCTGCCTTTTTATATCCCAAGCCGACGCTTTTTTCAAGGACCGGAATTGTTCTTTTCGGCGGGTTTGAAAATGGCCGGCCGCCTGTGATAACTTGAGATCATGAAAATCGCTCTTTCTCAATTCGCTCCGGCTCTTGGAAATATCCCGAAAAATCTCGAGACCCATCTGGAACACATTGAAACGGCCGCCGAAGAGGGCGCCGATTTGATTGTTTTTCCGGAATTGAGCCTGACCGGATATCATCTTCGGGATCTCGCCGCTGAGGTGGCGTTGAATCCCGACCGCAGCCCGGTTTTCCGCAAACTGCGAAACGAAAGCCGTCGAATCGCCGTCATCTTCGGCTTCGTCGAAGAAACCCCGCGGGCCCGGGGTCTGGTTTACAATGCGGCCGCCTGCCTGGCCGGAGGAAAGCTTCTTCATATTCACCGCAAGGTTTTTCTCCCGACCGGCGGGATGTTCGAGGAAGCCCGGTTTTTCGCCGCCGGACGCTCGTTTTCCGCTTTATCGGCGCCTTTCGGCCGGACGGGACTTATGATCTGCCGGGATTTTCTGAGTGCCGGTTCCGGCTATTCCCTGTTTGCGGACGGAGCCGAAATCATGATCGCCATATCCGCCGCACCGGGCCGGGGGTCATCCGGAAAGGGCGCCTTCACGACCAGCCGGATGTGGGAACTCATGGGCGAGGCCCAGGCGTTTTTTTCCACGGCCTTCGTCGTCTATTGCAATCGGACGGGCGTCGAGGACGGCATGACATTCGCCGGCGGTTCGTTCATTTACGGTCCCGACGGAAATCTCGAGGCCCGGGCCGCCTATCTCGACGACGACTTTCTCCTTCACGACATATCGCTTGACGCCGTCGCTTCGGCCCGCCGGTCCCGGAGTTTTAAAAGAGAAGACCGGCCCGATGCCGTGGCCCGGTCCCTCGAAAGGATTCTCCGCACGGATGAAGATTGATCCAGAATTCGTCGAAAAGGTCCTGACGCGTTTCATCAAGGACGAATGGAGGCGGGCCGGTTTCCGCAAAGCCGTCCTCGGCTTGAGTGGGGGTTTGGACTCTTCGGTCTGCGCCGGGCTGGCCTCCCGCGCCCTCGGTCCGCGCAACGTTTTGGGCTTGATCCTCCCCATGGGCCAAGCCTTTCCCGAAGAGGTCGCCGACGCCCGGGACGTTGCGGCAACCTTCGGAATCCGGACAAAAACGATCGACATCTCACCCCAGATCGAGGCCTATTTCGCCGCGCACCCGACGACAAACCGGGTTCTGAAGGGCAACAAGATGGCCCGGGAACGAATGTCCATTCTCTACGACCATTCGGCCCGGGAAAAGGCCCTTGTCCTGGGAACGAGCAATAAAACCGAACTCCTGATCGGCTACGGAACCCTGCACGGCGACATGGCCAGTGCCTTCAATCCCATCGGCGATCTCTACAAGACTCAGGTCCGAGCCCTGGCCCGCCGGCTCGGCGTTCCGGATCGCTGTCTGTCCAAACGCCCGACGGCCGGACTCTGGCCGGGCCAGACGGATGAGGATGAAATCGGATTGACCTACGAAACCATCGATCGCATACTTTACGAACTTGTCGATCGTCGCAAATCCCGAACGGAAGCCGCCGCATCCGGCCTCAACCCGGCGGACATCGACCGCATCGTCTCCATGATGAAAAAATCGGAGTTCAAGAGAAAACTTCCGCCCATCGCCAAAATCTCCTTCCGGACGATCGGCCACGATTTTCTCTACGCCCACGACCGGGAGGACTGAACCATGGCCCCGGACGATCGTCCGTCCCCGAAAAAAGGCCGCCTGTTCGTCGTCGCCACTCCCATCGGCAACCTCGAGGACATCACCTTGCGGGCGCTTCGCATCCTCAGGGATGTCGAAGCCGTCGCCTGTGAAGACACGCGCCGAACGGTTAAAATCTTCAACAGCCACGGAATCAAAAAAAGACTGATCAGCTACTACCAGCCACACGAAAGCCGGCGGATCCCCCAAATCCTGTCCCTCCTCGAATCCGGCCGCGACATCGCCCTTGTGACGGACGCGGGAACTCCGGCGATATCCGACCCCGGCTACCCCCTTTTGAGAGACGCCCTTGACCGGGGGATCGAAGTCATTCCCATCCCGGGTCCGTGCGCGCTGACCGCCGCGATTTCGGCTTCGGGACTGCCGGCTCACCGTTTTCTTTTCCTCGGCTTTCCGCCCCCAAAGGCGGCCGGTCAAAAAAAGCTTCTCGAATCCCTGGCCGGGGAAAAAGGAACCCTCGTTTTCTATCTTCCCGCAAGAAAAGCGGCGAATTTTCTCGAGGCCGTTCGAGACGTCCTCGGCGACAGGCCGGTCGTTATCGCCAGGGAATTGACCAAAATCCATGAGGAATTCATCAGAGGGTCCGCCGAAAGCCTGGCCGAAGAATCCCGGCTCGGTCAACTCAAAGGCGAAACCGTCGTGCTGATCGGCGGCGCCGGACGTTCAGCCCGGGAATAGGCAGCCTTTCTCTTACCAAAAAAACTCTTTGATTAAATACCTATAATATTATTTATATAATACTTGACATTTTTGCACTTAGATATTATATTATTATCACACTAAGATATAAGGAGGTTAAAAAATGGCTATCATCAGATGGGATCCTTTCAGGGATATGATGACCCTGAGGGAAAAAATGAACCGGCTTTTCGAGGATGCTGCGGCTTCCCGTGGGGATGAGAGGGACATGATCAGCGGATCCTGGTCTCCGTCCGTGGACATTTACGAGAAAGACAACGAGCTCATTCTCAGCGCCGAGATCCCCGGGGTGGATGAGAAGGATGTCGAGCTCAGCATCGAGGACAATGTTCTGACCTTGAAAGGCGAGCGCAAGTTCGAGCACGAGACAAAAGAGGAAAACTATCACCGGATCGAGCGCGCTTATGGGACGTTTGTCAGGTCGTTCACGCTGCCCCAGTATGTCGATCAGGAAAACATCAAGGCCGCTCATGAAAACGGACTCCTGAAGATCCACATGCCCAAGAAGCCCGAGTTGAAGCCCCGCAAGGTGAAGATTCTCAAGACCCAGCAGGCCGAAAAGAAGTAACGCGCCTCAGCCATTGAAAAAGCCCCGGCTTGACGGCCGGGGCTTTTTTTTCTCCTGCACCCGAAACTAGAGGGTGCGGGCGCGAGTCGAGGTTGCCGCAGCGATGAGTTGCGGACTGCGCAGGCGTAGTTGAGCTACGTCGAGCAGGCCGGGACGAAATCGATGTGGTGAGATCGGCTCGCCCGTAGGGGAAAAAGCGCCTTGAAGAAGAGAAAGAAAACTTGGCGCTTTTTCCGCCCGCGCCCGAAACTAGAGGGTGCGGGCGAGGGTGATGGCCCGCACTTCCTGTACCCCCGCCTCCAAAAGTGCTTCGCCGCAGGCCCGGAGGGTGGACCCCGTCGTGCAGACATCGTCGACAAGAACAACCGATTTTCCGGCGATCCGTGCCGGCTTTTTCACCCGGAAGGCTCCCCGGACATTCCCGGCCCTCGCCTTGGCCTCCAGGGAGGTCTGCGGCGGAGCATTTCGTGTTTTGACAAGACAGCCTTTGTCCACGGGAATTCCCGTCTTTCTGCCGAGCTCCCGGGCGATGATCAGGGACTGGTTGAATCCGCGTTCCCTTTCTCTTTTCGGGTGCAGGGGCACCGGAATCAGGACATCCGCATCGCACCACAGCTCGGCGTCATCCCGGAGGCTGTCGTAAAGGCATCCGGCCAATGCCGGGCCCAGCACCGCATAGTCTTTATACTTGAGAAGCAGAATGAGATCCTTGAGAATGCCGGTGTAAGCGCCGAACGAACGATGAATCCGGCAGGACGGCGGATCCGTCAGGCAGGAAAGGCAGATCGGCCGGGATTCCGCGGAATCGAGAAAACGCCCGCAGCTCCCGCACACGGCGCCCGGCCATGGACGAAGCCCGGCCAGGCATTCCGTGCAGACAACCTTTTCTTCGGGGCGTTCCAGAAAGCGGGAACATCTTTTACATACGGAAGGGAAGACAAGAAGGCCGGCGGCTCGCAGAACCGCGGCCGGGATCTTCAGGATCCGGGATCTCAAGTGTTTTGGGTTTCGTTTTCGACTTTTTCCTGACAATCGATGCAATAGGGGGTCCAGGGAAGGGCGTTCAGACGCTTGCTTCCGATGACATTTCCACAGAGTTGACAGTCGCCGAAATCGCCGCTCTCCAGCCTCTTGATGGCCGCGTCGATCAATTCCAGGTTTTCTCTGTCGGCATCCGAAAGGCTCAGCAGAAACTCTTTGGTATAGGAACTTTCGGCCTTGTCGACAAGGTCTTGCGCGGTGTTCGTTTCCATCTCTTTGCTTTCGTTATAGAATTGGCTGATTCTCTTGACGATGGAAGCTTTTTTTTCCTTGAGATCGCGCAGGATGCCGTCTTTTTCCTTCTTCGTCATCTTTTTGGCCGTCTTCAACTCTTTTTTACTTGGCATAGTTCTGTCCTTTCAAAACGGTCATGGCTCGATAGACCTGTTCCATCAAAAGAATTCTCGACAACTCGTGAGAAAACGTCATCTTGGAAAGCGACAATCGAAAATCCGATTTTTTCATGAAATTTTCGTCAAGACCCAGGAACCCTCCAACGACAAAGGCCAAGCGGCGTCCTCCGGCCGCTCCGGTTCGATCCAGGAACCCGGCGAATTCATCGGATGTCATTTCCCGACCCTCGTGAAAGAGGCAGATAATATAATCTCCCCCGACCTGTTTTTCAAGTCCCCCGGCTTCGAATTCCCGAATCCGGTCCGGCCGCTTTTCATCCATCCCCCGAGCCGCCCGCGTTTCCACAATCTCGCATTCGGCCCGGAGACGGATCTTCTTCAGGTACGCCGCTTCCAGGGATCGGAGATCGTTGGACTTGGTTTTTCCCGGCCAGACGAACCTGATTCTCATGGGCAAAGTTCATACAAGATACGGTGCCGGACCGCCGTTGTCAAGTCAAGACGGGAGATTGGCGAGTTGTCGACTCACGCGTGATAGGAAAGCCGGAGAGCATCCCCCCAAAGTTTTTCCAGGGCATAGTATTCCCTTGAAGCCGGGGTGAAGATATGGACGATGAAGAACCCGTAGTCCATCAGGAACCAATCGGCCTTGGCGCCTTTCTCAACTCCCAGCGGAAGGAGATTCTTTTTTTTGAGTTCAACACGGATCTGATCGCCCATGGCGACGTTCTGCCGGGCGGAATGTCCGGTCATGATGACAAAAAAGTCGGTAAATGACGAAAGCCCCCGGAGATCGAGAACGACAATGTCTTCGCCCTTCTTTTCCTGGCCGGCCTTCACGGCCGATCGGACCTCGATCGGCAGACTCCGTTTGGTCAATTTCCGGGTTGGTTTTTCTGTCATGCGTTTCCACTCTCCCTGTAGAGTCCCCGGCTTTGAATATAGGCGGCGACGGGGCCGGGAAGCCTGTCGCGAACATCGCCGCCCTTTCGGATGCATCGCCGGATTTCCGTGGCGGATATATCGAGGGCCCGGATGGGCGTTAAAAATATCCGAAACCCGGTCAAATCGGCGTCTTCCGGGCATTCTTCAGGGGCCAGGCGCCGGGTCCATTCCCTCCATTTCCCCTGAAGAACATTTTCGGCGGCCGACAAATCCGTGCCCGGCCGCGTCATCACAATGAAGCGACAGACCTCCATCACCCGGTCGTGCTCCCGCCAGGTCCTGATGTCGCGAAAGGCATCGGCGCCGAGAAGAAAGAAAAACTCCGTGTCCGGATAGATCCGCCGGAGCTTTTCGAGCGTCACAATGGAGTAGGAAGTCTCGCCGGCCGCAACTTCGATGTCGGATGCCACGAATCGTGGATCCGCGCCACAGGCCAGCCGGACCATTTCCATCCTGTCCGCGGCCGAGGCGATATCACGAAGCGACTTGTGAGGGGGAATGTTCGATGGAATGAAAAGAATGCGCTCCAGGGCAAACCGGCCCAGGATTTCCCGGGCGGCCTGGAGGTGGCCGGTGTGAACGGGATTGAACGTTCCTCCGAACAGCCCTGTTTTTTTTCCGGACGTTTTCGCCATCGACTCAGTCGTCCTCCAGCTCCCGGGCCATGGCCGAAACCAGCCTCCGGAGTCCCTGTTTCTTCAGGGCCGAGATGGGGAAAAACTGAAGCCCGGTCCGGACGGCCAGATTGCGGACCGCATCGAGATGCTTCGGGTCATCGGCCAGATCGATTTTGTTGGCCGCCAGAATCTGGCGTCTTCGGGCGAGTTCGGGATTGAAGGATTCGAGTTCACGCATCACGACATGAAAATCTTCAACGGGATCCCGGCCTGAAAGCGGCGACACATCCACAAGATGAACCAGAATTTTTGTCCGTTCCACATGCTTCAGGAAACGGGTGCCCAGGCCGTGCCCCATGTGAGCCCCCTCGACAAGACCGGGGATGTCCGCCACGACAAAGCTCCGGAATCTGCCGATATCGACCACGCCGAGATGGGGGATGAGAGTTGTGAAGGGATAATCCGCGACAACCGGTCGGGCGGCGGAAATGCGCGAAATCAGAGTGGATTTTCCGACGTTGGGAAAACCCACCAGGCCGACATCGGCGATCAGCTTGAGTTCGAGAATCAGGTCCTTTTCCTCTCCCGGTGCGCCGGGCTGCCATACACGGGGCGCCTGACGGGTGGATGTCGCGTAGGAGGCATTGCCCCGGCCGCCTTTTCCCCCCCGGGCGGCGCACCAGGAGGAGCCGGCCTCGAGAAAATCGAAAAGCACCGCGCCGTCGGATTTCTCTCTGACAACGGTTCCCACGGGAACCCTGAGGATGAGGTCCTCCCCCCTTTTTCCGGATCGGTTTCCGCCCTCTCCATGGGCGCCGTTTCGGGCCTTGTTGATGGGATGAAAACGGAAAAAAGCCAGGGTGTTGAGATTCGGATCCGATTCCAGAAAGACGCTGCCTCCGTCGCCGCCGCGCCCGCCGTCCGGCCCCCCCTTGGGCACGCGGTATTCCCGCCGAAAGCTCACACAACCATTCCCACCCTTGCCGGCGCGAAGATGAACGCTGACTTGGTCAACAAACAACGGTCGGCCTCACCCCCGGATGCGCCCTTTCGCTTGTCCCGAAGACGACCGACCGCCTGTCGGAATCTCCCGGCCTGTCAGGAAGGAAGGACGGATACAAACTTGCCTCGTCTCCCCCTGTCCTCGAATTGAACGACCCCGGATATGTAAGCGAACAACGTGTCGTCTTTTCCACGGCCGACATTCAGTCCGGCCTTGATGGGCGTCCCTCTCTGGCGGACGAGAATGCTCCCCGCCGAAACGGACTGGCCTCCAAAACGCTTGACGCCGAGTCTCTTGCCGATGCTGTCCCGGCCGTTTTTCGCGCTGCCGCCTGCTTTCTTCTGAGCCATCGGTTACTCCTGTGTCTTTTTGGCCGGCTTGGCCGTTGTCTTTGCCGCCGTTTTCACGGCCCGGGGCTTGGCGGCTTTTTTCGCCGCAGGTTTCTCGACCGCTTTCTTTTCGGAAGGGGATGTCTCCGTTTTTTTCGGAGCCGCCTTGGCCTTTTTGGCGGCCGGAGCCGGGCTTTTCCGGGTTTTCGCGGCCTTCACCGGCGCCGCTTTCTTTTCGACGACCTCGACCGCCGGAATGGATGCGGCGCGTTCTTCCTCGGCAAGGAGAGACACATCGGGGATGATTTTTTCCACCCGGATCTTGGTCAGATGCTGGCGATGCCCCCGTGTTTTTTTGTATCCTTTTCTTCTCTTTTTCTTGAAAACGATGACTTTTTTGTCCTTGTAGTTTTCGACAACCTCCGCACGGACTACGGCGCCGCTTAAAATCGGGGCTCCGACCTGGATGTCATCTCCGTTCTCAATCAAAAGAACCTGGTCGAAATCAACCAACCGGCCTTCTTCGGCCTCGATCTTTTCAACAGAGAGCATTTCGCCTTCCGTAACGCGATGCTGCTTTCCGCCCGTCTTGATGACAGCATACATGGTTTAATCCTTCATTCAGATAAGGTTCTGGGATCGTAAATTTAGCACAACGCCCCCCCACATGTCAATTCCCTCCCGAAGCTGTACGTGAAAAAAGCCGGGTTTTTCTTTTAACTCAATTCGGCTTTTTTCACCCTTCGGGCGTGCCGATCTCACCATTCCGACTGCGTCGCAGCCCCCTCGACGTAGCCTCACTACGCCTTCGGGAACTGCTTCCTTGTCGAAACGGCAACCTCGCCACGCGTACAGCTTCGGGGACGGTTCCGTGCGAAAAAAGCGCCTTGTTTATTTCTCTCTTTTTCTAAGGCGCTTTTTTCCCTCCGGGCAAGCCGATCTTGCCGCGTCGGCTTCGTCGCACCTTTAAGTTCCACCGCAAGGAGGCTTTCGCGGGGCGCAGGGGAGATCCCTGAGCAAGCCGTCGGAGGGTCGAGCGGGCACGGATCCGAGACCACAGGTCGAGGAGAGCGAGACCCGGGAACCGGGACTGTGCGCAGGCCAAGATGGCCGTTCCGGCAAGGATGCAGTTTGTGAGGGCGTAGTTGAACTACGTCGAACAGGCAGCGACGAAGCCGGAATGGCCAGATTGGCTTGCCCGAAGGGGGAAAACTCCAAATAAGAAGAAAGAAAAAAAATCTTGGAGTTTTCACGCACGGTTTCGGAGCCGGAGTGGAAGGATAGAGCCGGGGACCGGACACGTCTTGAGAAGGGATCTCCCCGAGCCCGCAAAGCGGAAGCCGACTCAGCGTTCTCGACACGCGCACAGTCCCGGGACCGAAGCTGTGCGTGAAAACGCGGAACTTGACAAGTTCAAGAGGAATTCTCTACCTTAGGACCGTTCGGCGGCGGAAGACGCCGGGCGGGCGGTTAGCTCAGCGGTAGAGTATCGGTCTTACAAACCGGGGGCCACTGGTTCGAACCCAGTACCGCCCACCAGAACGAACGGCGGGACCGTTTTTGACAATGCCATTCGATATTGATATGATGAGGCGCAAAGACGTGGAACCTTTGATTCTTCAGCAAGTTTGGGAATGAGCAAAGCCAGAATTCTTGTCGTCGAAGATGAAAGTCTCGTCGCCAAATCCATCTATAACATGCTGACGGGTCTGGGCTATGAGGTTCCGGCCATCGTGTCCTCTGCCCAGGAGGCCATCCGCAAAGCCAAAGACATCCATCCCGATCTCGTTCTCATGGACATCATGCTCAAAGGCACCATGGATGGGGTGGGCGCCGCAACCGAAATCCGGAATAAATACGGCATCCCCGTGGTCTACATGTCCGCCTTCGCCGACGAATCCACATTGAAGCGGGCCAAGATCACCCAGCCGTTCGGCTATGTTCTCAAGCCTTTTGAAGAAAGGGATCTTTACACGGCAGTCGAAATCGCCCTCTACAAGCACGCCATCGACAAGGAGCGCATGGAGAAGGAACGTTGGCTTTCGACCGTTTTGACGAACATCGCCGACGGAGTCATTTCCACGGACGCCGAAGGCCGCATCAATTTCATGAACACCATGGCCGAACAACTGACGGGACGGGATATCGTTTCCAACCTGGGGTGCGGTCTGGAAGAGGTTTTCATGATCTCTTCCGATAAATCCGCCCCGCCTCTGCGCGATGTTTTTGCCAAAATCCGCGACGGAACCCTGCGCGACCAGGACACCCGAAGTTTTTTTCTGTGGCGGGGGCACCAAAAGGTTCCCATCGAATTTCATACGACCTTGATTCGGGATGACCGGGGACATCTCGACGGATCGGTCATCGTTTTCCGGGATATCACCGACAGACTCATCAATGAAAAGCGTCTGGAATTTCTGGCCATCCACGACCCCCTCACGGATCTCCCCAACCGCACCCTTTTCGATGATCGGTTGAATCTGGCTTTGTCCAATGCCCGAAGGCGAAATCACATGCTCGCCGTGTTCATGCTGGATCTCGATTATTTCAAGAAAGTCAACGATTCTTACGGACATGCCGCCGGAGATGAACTTCTCAAGCACGTGGGCGGCCGCCTGTCCCGGGGCATCCGGGAAACCGATACCGTGGCCCGGCTGGGCGGTGATGAATTCATGGTTCTTCTCTCCGAAGTGACCCATCCCCGTTTCGCCCACACGGTAGCCGCCCGCCTCCTGAAGGCGGTTCAGAAAGCCTTCATCCTCGATTCCCGGGAAATCGCCGTCACCGTCAGCATCGGAATCGCCGTTTATCCCGCCGACGGCCTGGACGCGGAAACGCTCAAGAAAAAAGCCGATTTGGCCATGTACGAGGCCAAGGAAGCGGGCCGGAACACCATTCGTATCGCCAAAACGGAACCGCCCGTCCTTTCGACCTGATCGGAAGACAGACATGCCCATCAGGATTCTTGTCGTCGAAGACGAAAGCCTGGTCGCCCGGGATCTTGAGCATATGCTGATCAGCCTCGGCCACAGCGTCTCCGGCATCGTCACCACGGGCGAGGAAGCCCTCAAGACCGCCCGGGATAAACAGCCCGATCTCGTCCTCATGGACATCGTGCTCAAAGGGAAAATCGACGGCATTGCCGCGGCCGAGCGGATTTGGGAATCCTGGGGCATTCCTGTTGTTTACCTGACGGCCTATGCCGACGATACAATCTTTCAGCGCGCCAAGCTCAGCGAGCCATTCGGATACCTCTTGAAGCCCTTTGAGAGCCGGGAACTCCAGACGACCATCGAAATGGCGCTTTACAAATCCCGGATGGAAAACCGGCTGCGGGAGAGAGAGCAGTGGCTGTCCACCCTTTTGCGGAGCATCGGGGAAGGACTCATCGCCACGGACAAATCGGGGAACATCACGTTCATGAATACTCCGGCCGAAAAACTCACCGGTTGGAGCACCAAAGAAGCCTGGCAGGCCCCGCTCGAAAATGTCTTTTCCCCCGTCGAAGCCCGTCCGAACGCCGGGAACGCCCTTTTTCCGTCCGGCGCCGATCTTCTCGAGGACGAGCGGATCCTCACCACAAGAGACGGCCGGCGCACTCCCATTGAACGTACGGTCGACCCCATCATCGACAACTCGGGGGAAACCGTCGGTCAAGTCATCACGTTCAGGGATATCGGCCTGAGGAAAAAAACCGAGGCGGACATCAAGGACAACAGGAATAAATTCCGCCGGGCTCTGGAAGGCATTATCGAGGTGGTTTCGAGAACCGTGGAAACTCGGGATCCCTATACGGCCGGGCATCAGCGCCGGGTCAAACAGCTGGCGGTGGCCATGTCCCGCGACATGAATTTCTCCCCCGAGACGGTACAGGGCATCGGGCTGGCCGGAGAAATCCACGACATCGGGAAAATCTGCGTCCCTGTGGAAATCCTGACCAAGCCCGGCCAACTGACGGAGCTCGAATATGCCATTCTCAGAACCCACCCCCAAGTCGGTTACGACATTCTGAAAGACGTCGAATTTCCCTGGCCGCTGGCCCAAATCGTCCTTCAACACCATGAACGGATGGACGGTTCGGGGTATCCTTCGGGACTCGCCGGCGACGACATCCTGCCCGAGGCGCTGATCCTGATCGTGGCCGACACCGTCGAAGCCATGTCCTCTCATCGACCCAGCCGGCCGGCTCAGGGCATTGAGAAGGCTCTTTCGGAAATCGAGGAAAACCGGGGCAAACTTTACGACGCCGACGTCGTCGACTCCTGCCTCCGGATATTTCGAACCGGGACGTTTTCCTTCCAGGCATGAAAAAAGCGTTCGATATCCTGATGCCGGCGGCGGCGGTCCTTTTGTCCCTCGGAGGAATCGCGCTTTATCTGGCCCTTTTTCTGCCCGGCTTCAATATCTACGACCTGATTCTCGCCCCCGTCATCCTGGCCATCTACCAGATTCCGGCCGCCTGGGTCTTCTGGTTGTGGCGTCGCCGGCGACGAAAAACCGCGCCTCATTGCGAAGATCAAGCGGCAAAGCCGCTTCCAGACTCGGGAACCTGGGAAGAAGGCGGGGAATAAAAAAGCGCCCCCGACGGGATTCGAACCCGTGTTACCGCCTTGAAAGGGCGATGTCCTGGGCCTGACTAGACGACAGGGGCGCAAACCGTGAGCCGTGCTGGACTCGAACCAGCGACACCCGGCTTAAAAGGCCGGTGCTCTCCCTCTGAGCTAACGGCCCGGAGATGAAGCAATATTTATAGCGGAACCCCGCTCCGCCGTCAAGAGTTTTGTTTTCGATCAGTCGAGAGATTCGAAGCGGACGATGATCCAACGGCCCCGGTGATGGAGACCCATGGCCTCGTCCCTGAGGTCGTATTTCCTCAGGTTCAGCCGGTGCGTTCTCTCCACGCCGTCCTTGACGACCTTGACATCGACATCCTTCATATGGACGCTGCCCGTCAGGCTCCGGGCATTGGGAAGATCCCGGGCGCCCAGCGAGAAGCGGGTGATCTCCTCTTCTCTGGCGGCGGCGGCCCGGGCATCGTTGTATTCCCTCTGAAGCGCCCGGTGACGTTCGTAGATCTCGTCGTATTTCGCCTGAAGCTCTTCGACTTTCTTCCGGGCGGCATTGCGGGCGGCGGCAGTCCGGGCGGCGTCGAGGTCCTCCTTGGCGAAGTCGAGCTCGTCCTTGGCGTCGACGGTCGGACCGATGTTGGCCTCCATGGTCTTTCTCAGTTCCACCTCGATCCGATCCAGTTCCGGCAGAAACGCGGGCTCGATGGATTCTTCACTGGAGCGGACGATCTCCCAGCTGTCGGCTTCCAGCGCCATCGGCTCCAGCGCCATGGAAGCCATGGTCGTGTTGTCCTTGAGCGAAACGGCGTTGAAATAGCTTTTCAGAAGACTCTGTTCGGGTTTTGTTGTACATCCTTGAAGAACAAAGACGGCCAAAAAAGCGGCCACGATGATTAGACTCTTCTTTTTCATTGGACCTCCTCCACTCATGATCTAAGTTATTATTAAGGAAAATACCCGCGATTTGCAAGTCTTTTTCGTACCCCGGGGAATAATGCTTGACCCTAAAAGATTTTATGATAGACTAATCCCTTTCTTTGAAAACACAAATTTTCATCGTCAAGGGGTCGAGACATGGAAAACATCACGTCCGTCATCCTCAAGCACGGGAAGGCCAGGGATAAACTCCTGGATATCATCAGGGAGGTTCATTCCCCCAAAGGCCATATCCCCCCTGAAGCCGTCCGGGAAATCGCCCGACATCTCAATCTGTCCGAAATCGACGTGCAGGGCGTCGTGTCCTTCTATCACTTCTTTTCGTCCTCTCCGCGGGGCGCGTACGCCGTGTATCTCAACAATGCCATCACCTCGGTCATGGCCGGCCGGGCCGCCGTGGCCCAAGCCTTTGAAAAGGCCGCCGGCTGCCGTTTCGGAGAAACGACGCCCGACGGCCGGATCGGACTCTTCGACACGTCCTGCATCGGAATGAACGACCAGGAGCCCGCCGCCGTCATTAACGGAGTCATCTTCACCCGGCTGACGCCTGAAAAGGCCGCTGAGCTAGTCGAAGGCATGAAAGCCGGCCGTTCCGTGGAAGACATGGTCGAAGCCTTGGGCGACGGCGCCAATCAATCCGACCTTGTCCGGGCCATGGTTCAGAACAACATCCGCGTGAAGGGCCCGGTCCTCTTCGGTCCCTTTACGCCGGGCTCGGCCGTCCGCAAGGCCGCCGAAATGACGCCCGAACAGGTCATCGAAGAGATCAAGAAGGCCAATCTTCTCGGCCGGGGCGGTGCGGGATTCCCCACAGGCCTCAAGTGGGAGTTCTGCCGGAAGGAACAGGGCCCCCGCCGCTACGTCGTCTGCAACGCCGATGAAGGCGAACCGGGCACGTTCAAGGACCGGGTCATTCTGACCGAGCTTCCCCGGCTTCTGTTCGAAGGCATGGCCGTGGCCGGCTATGCCGCCGGCGCCATGGAGGGAATCCTTTACCTTCGCTCGGAGTATTCCTATCTCAAAGCCCATCTCGAAGCCGTTCTGGACGAACTTCGGAAAGACAACATTCTGGGCAAATCCATCGCCGGACGCAAGGGGTTCGATTTCGATATCGTCATCAAGACCGGCGCCGGCGCCTACATCTGCGGCGAGGAATCCGCCCTTCTCCAGTCGGCGGAGGGCAAGAGAGGAGAACCCCGTGACAGGCCGCCTTTCCCCGTCCAGGTCGGATACATGGGGTTACCGACCACTGTCAACAACGTCGAAACCCTCTGCGCCGCGGCCCAGATCATCGTTCAAGGCGGAGCCTGGTTCAAATCCATGGGTACGGTCACCTCGGCCGGAACCAAGCTCCTCAGCGTCTCCGGAGACTGCGAGAGGCCGGGAATCTACGAAATCACCTACGGGATGACGGTCCGCGAACTCCTGGATCTTGTCGGGGCGGCCGACACCCAGGCCGTTCAGGTCGGGGGACCATCGGGTTGCTGCATCTCCCGGACCGGATTCGACCGCAAGATCTGTTTCGCCGACCTGGCCACCGGGGGATCGATCATTGTCTTCGGTCCGAACCGGGACATTTTCGACATCGTCCGCAACTTCCTCGAATTCTTCGTCGAGGAGTCCTGCGGCTGGTGCGTCCCCTGCCGGGCCGGCAATGTCCTCCTTCTGAAGATGTTCGAAAAAATCGTCGCAGGGATGGGGACGGCCGAAGACCTCAAAAATATCGAGGAGTGGGGACGCCTGGTCAAGGCCCTCAGCCGCTGCGGCTTGGGCCAGACATCGCCCAATCCCATCCTGAGCACGCTGGAAAATTTCCGGCCTCTCTACGAGGCGAAGATCCGCAAGGACACGGGATTCGCCCCGGACTTCGATCTCACGGCCGCCGCACAGGAGGCCTGCGAGGCATCCGACAGAACGTTTTGCGAGGAGACCCACCATGGCTGAGATCCGGTTCACGATCGACGACAAACCCTGCACGGCCAAAGCCGGGCAGACCATCTGGGAAGCCGCCCGCGACAACGGCGTCTATATCCCCGTTCTCTGCCATTATGACGGGTTGAAACCCGTCGGCGCCTGCCGCATCTGCACGGTCCGGGTCAACGGGCGCCTCATGGCCGCCTGCACCCAGCCCATCGGCAAAGACATGATCATCGAAAACACCGCACCCGACCTCGAGGACATGCGCCGCGCCCTGATCGAGATGCTCTTTGTCGAGGGCAACCACATGTGCCCGACCTGCGAAAAGAGCGGCAACTGCGAACTCCAGGCCCTGGCCTACCGCTACGGGATCCTGGCGCCGCGTTTCCCCTACTTGTGGCCCCGGCGCGAAATCGAAGCCGCCGGCCCCCACCTTCTTCTGGATCACAACCGCTGCATCCAGTGCCTGCGCTGTGTCCGGGCCGTCAAGACCAAGGACGACAAGCTGATCTTCGCCCTGCTCCACCGGTCCGGAAAAGTCCGGATCGGCCTTGACCCCGAACTCGGCCCGCGGCTCACGGAAGAGACGGCCCAAAAGGCCATGGACATCTGTCCGGTCGGGGCCATCCTGAAAAAGGAAGTCGGGTTCGCGGTTCCCATCGGAAAACGCAAATTCGACGCGGCGCCCATCGGCAGCGAGACCGCGGAGAAAGCCTGAGGAGAATGTCATGAGCAAGCCCGTAATCGCCACCGCGTCCCTGGCAGGATGTTTCGGTTGTCACATGTCCGTCCTGGACATCGACGAAAGGATTCTGAAGCTCATCGAGCTCGTCGACTTCAACAAATCTCCGATCAACGACATCAAGACGTTCACCCGGCCCTGCGACGTCGGCCTCATCGAGGGCGGCTGCTGCAACACTGAAAACGTCGAGGTTCTCCGCTCATTCCGCAAGAACTGCAAAATCCTCGTCGCCGTCGGCGAGTGCGCCGTCATGGGCGGGCTGCCGGCCATGCGGAACGGCATCCCCATCAAGGAATGTCTGGAGGAGGCTTACCTCCACAGCGTGACCGTGGCCCCTGAGGACCGGCTCATTCCCAACGACGAGGACCTGCCGGTCATCCTGGACCGCGTCTATCCCCTGCACGAGGTCGTCAAGATCGACCACTTCCTGCCGGGCTGCCCGCCGTCGGCCGACATCATCTGGGAAGCGCTGACCGCGCTCCTCGAAGGCCGTCCCCTGAACATTTCCTACGACATGCTAAAATATGACTGAAGGAAGGTAACTTATGGGCCGAAAAATCGTCATAGAACCCGTCACCCGGGTCGAAGGCCACGGCAAGGTCACCCTGCTGGTCGACGACGCCGGCCGCGTCACCCGGTCGCGATTCCACATCGTGGAGTTCCGAGGATTCGAACGCTTCGTCCAGGGACGTCCGTACTGGGAAGCGCCCGTTCTCGTTCAGAGATTGTGCGGCATCTGCCCGGTCAGCCACCACCTGGCGGCGGCCAAGGCCATGGACGTCATCGTCGGCACGGGACCGGACGACCTGACCCCGACGGCCGACAAAATGCGCCGTCTCATGCATTACGGCCAGATGCTCCAGTCCCACGCTCTCCATTTCTTCCATCTCTGTTCGCCCGATTTTCTGTTCGGCATGGACGCCGACCCGGAGATCCGCAACGTCATCGGCGTCGCCCTCGAACACAAGGACCTGGCCGTGCAGGGCGTGATGCTCCGCAAGTACGGGCAGGAAGTCATCCTGGCCACGGCCGGCAAGAAAATCCACGGCACCGGCGCCATCCCGGGCGGCATGAACCGTAATCTCAGCCCTGAGGACAAGGAACGGCTGCTGAACGGCGCCGACCCCCTGAATGCCGACAAAATTGTCGAGTGGTCCCAGGGAGCGGTCGATTTCTTCAAGTCCTACTACAAGGCCAACAAGGACCTGATCGACACCTTCGCCCCCTTCCCCTCCAACCATCTCAGCCTCGTCCGCAAGGACGGCGCCCTGGATTTCTACCACGGCGTGCTGAGGGCGGTCGACGCCGAAGGCCGGAAAGTTCTCAACGACGTCGATTACATGGACTATCTGGAACACATCGGCGAAGAGGTCCGGTCCTGGAGCTACATGAAGTTCCCCTATCTCAAGTCGCTCGGCAAGGAGAATGGCTGGTACCGCGTCGGACCTCTGGCCCGGCTCAATACCTGCGACTTCATCCCCTCGCCGCTGGCCCAAAAGGAATTCGAGGCGTTCAAGGCCGTGACCGCCGGAAAACCCAACAACATGTCGCTCCACACTCACTGGGCCCGTCTGATCGAGCTGCTCCATTCGGCCGAAGTCATCCGCGATCTTCTGAACGACCCCGATGTCCTCGGCACGAATCTGGTCCGGAAGGGCAAAAAGGTCCCCGAGGGCATCGGCCTCATCGAGGCGCCGCGGGGAACGCTTTTCCACCACTACCGGATCAACGAAGACGACCAGATCGTCATGGCCAACCTGATCGTTTCGACGACGAACAACAACGAGCCCATGAACCGGGCCGTCTCCTGGGTTGCGGACAACGTGATCTCCGGTCAAAAAGAGGTGACGGAGGGCATGCTGAACCGCGTCGAGGTGGCCATCCGGGCCTATGACCCCTGCCTGAGCTGCGCCACCCACGCTCTCGGAAAAATGCCGCTCGAAATCGAATTCCAGGACGCCGCCGGACGGGTCATCGACAGGAAGAGTCGCTGAACAACCGGAAAACCCTGGTCATCGGCATCGGCAACCCCGGCCGCCGCGACGACGGCGCCGGGGCGGTCCTTGTCGAGCGTCTTCAGGAGCACAAGATCCCCGGTGTCGTCTGCGACGCCAACTACCAGCTCGGAATCGAGGACGCCCTGGACTGCTCCGAACACGACACGGTCGTCTTCGTCGACGCCGCCGTCGATCTCGGCGCGCCCTTCACCTTTACGGAAATCCAGCCGGAATACAAGGCGGCCGTGACCACCCATCATCTTTTGCCCGAGGCGGTGCTGGCCCTCTGCGGCGAACTCTACGGCCGCCTGCCTCGGGCTTACGTCCTGGCGATCGGCGGTTCCGACTGGGAAATCGGGGAGGGACTCTGCGAGGAGACCGAGCGGAACTGCCGCGCCGCCCTCGACCACCTCCTCCAGTTCTTAAAATAGGTTGCTTGGCATGGAAAAAAAAGACGTCCTCGTTCTCGAAGACCTGCTCGGGTCGAACAAGAAAATCGCGGCTTCCATCCGGAGTAAAATGGTCGAGCGCGGCATCCTGGGGGTCAATCTCCTGAGTTCGCCCGGGTCGGGGAAAACCTCGCTTCTCGAACGCCTGGCCGCGGCCATGAAGGACACCCGGCGGATGGCCGTGATCGAAGGCGACCTAGAAACCGAGCGCGACGCCGAGCGCATCCGGGCCCAGGGCATCCCCGCCTGGCAGATCACGACAAGCGGGGCCTGCCACCTCGACGCCAAGATGGTCGGCCGCGTCCTGGCCGACGTCCCCGCCGAGCTCGATTTCCTGTTCATCGAAAACGTCGGCAATCTCGTCTGTCCGGCCGCCTACGACCTAGGAGAGTCGGTCCGCTGCGTCCTCCTCTCCGCGCCCGAGGGCGACGACAAACCGAAAAAATACCCCGAGGCTTTCCTCTCGTCGCACTGTTTGATTCTGACCAAGGCCGATCTCCTTCCCTATCTGCCCTTCGATCCGGAGCGCGCCGCCCGGGAAGCCCTCGAAATCAATCCCAAGCTTCAGGTCTTCGTGACATCGGCCGTGACCGGGCAGGGCATCGACGACCTTGTCCGGTATTTCGATTCCGCGCTCGCCGCGCTGAGATCCGGCCATGCATGAACTCTCGCTCATCGCCGGGCTCTTCCCCATCCTCGAGGAAAAGGCCGGGGAACAGGACGCTAAGAGCGTCACTTTCGTGCGGCTGAGGGTGGGCCGGCTTTCGGGCGTCGTCCCCGAACTCCTGGAAACCGCCTTCGATGCCTACAAGAAGGGGACCTTCGCAGAAAAAGCCTCCCTTGAAGTCATCCTCGTTCCTCTCAAAGTCCGCTGCCGCGCCTGCGGCATAATCATGGAACTCGAGGAACCCGTCTTCGCCTGCACGGGATGCGACGGAAACGACCTCGAAATCCTCGAGGGCCGCGACATCTTCCTCGACCGTCTGGAAATCGAAGTCTAGCTTCAGAAGCCCGCCTGTAAAAACGCCAAGACGGCCGAATTGTCGCGCCCGCCGTTCACCCCCCGATAATATTCGTAGTTGATTTGAAATTTTGCCTTGTCGGCCAGGACGACATTGACGCCCGCCGTCCATAGGGATGTGCTTCGTCCGGGCAAACCGCCCTCAGCGTCCAACACATCGTATTTGAGGACGGCCTGGGCCTTTCCGGGAAGGATGTCATAGACACCCTGGACATACCATCCATTCCTGCGGATGTCGTCGTCCCACGCCGAGATGTATTCCCCCTTGAGGGCCAAACCGCCGTGCCGGATGACGCCTTCGAAACCCAGGCGGTCCCGGTCCACAAGGGCGTCTCCGGCGGTCAGCGGGCGCTTTCCATCGTAATAGGAGACCCCGACATGCAGAAACCCGGCCGGACGCAGAACGAGCCGGGCGGCCAGATCCTTATGGTCGTCGTTATCCTTTTGATTGATGCCGGGTCCGTTGAAAACGCCGAAAGCATACTCAACAATTCCGGTCGATCCGAAGAGCATGGCGCCGATGTCCCGGCCCAGGGCCTTGTTGTCCCGGCTGGGCACAAGCGTCTCTTCCGGCCGGGAACGATTGATGGTGTCCAGGCTCGAACTCGGCGTCAGATTTTCCATGCTGAAGGGGACCTGGAACTGACCGACGCGGAGATTCAGAACGCCGGACCAGACGAAATCGACATTGGCGTCGAGGAGGATGGGGGTGCGGGCGATATCCGTCTGAAACTTGAACTTGATGCCGCGGGACGCCTCCCCTGTCAGGGCCACCCGCGTCCGGCGGATGGTGAAGGTGTCGTTTCCGATCTCCAGGTGATTGAACTGGACCTGGGTGTATCCGGAGAGTTTCACGGATTTGGAGGCCGTCACCGCCGGGGAGGAATCCCCGGACTGGGCCTTGCCGGACGAATCGGATCTTCCGGGCTCTTGCGCAAAAGACGGGGAAACGGGCGGCGCCGGTTCCGGACCGGCCCAGGAAAACATTTGCGGCCGGAACAGGAATGGGTCAACCGGCAAAGCTGAAACGGCCGAGGGGGCCGAAACAAGCAAACCCAATACCGCGGCAAGAAACACTGATGTGGTTTTCAAATTGAACATCCTCTCCATCGATGACTCCTTTATCCCTTCTCTTCTGCAATCATGTCTTTAAACTGTAGGGCCGTTTCTATCGGTTTTTCGAAGAAGCTTAAGCCTTAGAGCGCGCTTATTAACTTCCCAAAGCCAAGCAAGATTTGCTAAAAGGCCGAACGACCGGCATAAACAGCGCTTTTCCCCAGCTCCTCCTCGATGCGCAGGAGCTGGTTGTATTTCTCGACGCGCTCGCCGCGGCAGGGCGCGCCCGTCTTGAGCTGCCCCGTTCCCAGGGCCACGGTCAGATCGGCGATGAAGCTGTCCACAGTCTCACCGCTCCTGTGCGAAACCATCGCCGTCCAGCCCGCTTTCCGGGCCATGTCCACGGCGGCGATCGTTTCAGTCAGCGTCCCGATCTGATTGAGCTTGATGAGGACCGAGTTGGCCGCCTTTTCTTCGATGCCGCGACGGATCCGATTGACATTGGTGACAAGCAAGTCGTCGCCGACGATCTGCACCGTGTCCCCGATGGTTTTCGTAAGAAGCGCCCAGCCGTCCCAGTCCTCCTCGTCCAATCCGTCCTCGATGGACAGGATGGGGTAGGCTTTCACCCAATCCGCATACAACTCGACCATTTCGGCGGATTTGACTTTGCGCTTTTCCGTCCTCAGGTGATAGATCCCGTCTTCGTAGAACGCCGATGCCGCGGCGTCGATGACGATGCCGATGTGCTCGCCCGGCTTGTAGCCCGCCTTTTCGACGGCCCGGAGAATGGTTTCCACGGCTTCGGCATTTTTCTTGAAGGCGGCGGCGAATCCGCCTTCGTCGCCGATCCCCGTCGAGTATCCGCCGTCCTTGAGCACGCCGCGCAGGGCATGATAGGTTTCGGCTCCCCAGCGGAGGGCCTCGCTGAAGCTCGGGGCGCCGACCGGGGCGATCATGAATTCCTGAAGATCCGTACTCTGCCAATAGGCATGGACACCGCCGTTCAGGATATTGAACATGGGAACCGGGAGCCGCCGGGCGTCATCGCCGCCCAGGTAACGGTACAAGGACATGCCCCGGGAAGCCGAGGCGGCCCGGGCCGCGGCCAGGCTGACGCCGAGCATGGCGTTGGCCCCGAGCTTGCTCTTGTTTTCCGTCCCGTCCAGATCGATCATGGCCCGGTCCAGACCGGCCTGATCGAGCGCATCCAGGCCGCGGACGGCCGCGGCGATTGCGGTGTTGACGTTCTCACAAGCCTTGAGAACGCCTTTTCCGAGGTAACGGCTCTTGTCGCCGTCGCGAAGTTCCAGCGCCTCGAAAATTCCGGTCGATGCGCCCGACGGCACGGCCGCCCGGCCCTTGGAGCCGTTCTCCAGAAGGATATCGACCTCGACGGTCGGATTGCCGCGCGAATCCAGGATCTCCCTGGCATGAATATTTTTGATCTTCGTCGACATGTCCGCTCTCCTTTGTCTTGTCTCTCGCGTTTTCGGCGTATTTTATCATGCCCGCGGCCCCGCTGACAAAAAGATGGAAATCTCGAATTGACAGGTTCGGCCGCGGAATGCTACAAAAGGCCGAAAGGCGAACCCGTGGATTCCCAGGATCGAAAGCCCCGGCGCATCGCGGCCTGCGCGGCCTGCGGCGGCATCCGTCTGTCTCCTTACCGAAAAGGAGCCTTCCGCGCCGCGGACCTGACGCCCGAGGATTTCAAGATCACCGACAGCCGTTACGGCATCACCTGGGACCTGAGCGCCTGTCTCGACTGCGGCCATATCTTCGCCGATCCCTGTCCATCGCCCGAACTGGTCAATGCGACTTACGGCGCCATCGAGGACCCGCTGTACGACGCCGAAGCCGCCGGCCGCGGCAAAAACTTCCTGCGCATCCTCCGCCGGCTGGAAAAGCTCCTGCCGGCCAAAGGCCGTCTCATGGACGTCGGCGCCGCCACCGGAATCCTGTTGCATCTGGCCCGGGAACGCGGCTGGATGCCCGACGGCGTCGAGCCCAGCGCCTGGGCCGTCGACCACGCCCGCCGGACCTACGGCATTTCCCTGAAACAGGGCGCCTTCGAAACCGTCCCTCTCGAGCCGGAATCCTGCGACGCCGTAACCATGGTCGATTTCATCGAACACACCGCCCAGCCCTTCGAAGCCCTGGAACAGGCGGCCCGCATTCTCAGGCCGGACGGCATCCTCTGCCTGGTGACTCCGGACATCCGCAGTCTCGCCGCCCGGCTGGCCGGACGCCGCTGGTGGCACTTCCGGCCGGCTCACCTGGCTTATTTCTCGCGGCACGGTCTCGACGCCCTGTTCCGCCGCACGGGTTTCGCCCCCGTTCTTCGTAAAAGATACGCCTGGACGTTCAGCGCCCGCTATCTCCTGTCGCGCCTGGCCTGGACGCGCGGCCTTTTGAGGAACCCCCGGACGGCTTCTTTTTTCGAAAAGATTCCGATACAATTGGCCCTGGGCGACTCGTTCGAAATCTACGCGCGGAGGATCCCATCGGCGTAAAAGCCTACCTGCGCGCCATGCGCCTGGAGCGCTGGCCGCGAAGCACGGCCGTTTATATCGGAACGGCGGCTCTCCTCTTTCTCGACAAAAGCGCTTTCTCCGTCTTTTCCCCGGTCGAAATCTCCCTGCGGCTGGCGGGCGCCTTCCTCCTGACCTGGTTGATTTCAACCGCCAATTACGCCGTCAACGAAGTCGCCGACGCTCCTTTCGATATCCATCACCCCACCAAACGCAACCGTCCCCTGGCCGCCGGAGAAGTCTCCCGGCTTCCCCTGCTCGGCTTGGGCGCGGTCTTCGCCGCGGCCGCGCTCGGAGGGGCTTTTCATTTCTTTAATATGCCGTTCTTTTTCTCGTTGGCCGCCCTTCTCGCCGCCGGATTCGTCTACAATATCAAACCCGTCCGCACCAAGGACATCCCCTTCCTGGATTCCGTCTCTGAATCCGTCAACAATCCCATTCGCTTCTGCATCGGCTGGTATGCCCTCGCTCCCGCCGCTTTTCCGCCGTGGTCCCTGCTTATCGCCTGGTGGGCTTTCGGGAACTTTCTCATGGTCGCCAAAAGACTTTCGGAATACCGGCTGCTCGGCGACCGGGCCGGAGATTACCGCGCCTCGCTGAGCAAATACACGCGAGCGTCGCTTTTTATCGGCATGATCGCCAGCGCCGCCGTGTTTTTCGCCGCTTATGGATATTTCGCCGCCGCTTTCGGGATGGTCTGGTTTTTCTATCTTTCGCCATTCGTGGCCTTCTATTTCTATCTTTTTTTTCGAAAAACCCTGTCCGAATCGGAGGTGATGGAGGAGCCCGAAATCCTTTTGATCCGTCCCGGATTCGCCCTCTATACCCTCCTTCTGGCGGCGCTTTTTCTTCTGGCTTTTCTGAAAAACACCGGGCCGTGACCGCCGAACGGGAGGATGAACATGGAACTGCTCGAAATCGCCTTCAAACTCATCCTGGCGGTGTCTCTCGGCGGACTCATCGGGTTGGAGCGGGAATCCGGCCGCAAGGCCGCCGGGTTGCGGACCAACACGCTGGTCTGCGTCGGAGCGGCCATGATGATGACCCTGGCCGTTCTGATCATCCGAAACCAGGACGGGCTTCCCGACTCTCTAATCCGGCTTGCCGCCGGGGTCATCGCCGGGGTCGGCTTTCTCGGCGCCGGAGCCATCATCCAGGCCCGCGGCGCAGCCACCGGCCTGACCACGGCCGCCACGATCTGGGTCGTGGCCGGCCTCGGGCTGGTCATCGGAGCCGGATACCCCATTCCCGCCGTGCTGTTCACCGGAGCGGTCATGGTCGTTCTCGTCATCTTCCGCAAGATCGAAGACGCCGATCTTAAAATATCGCCCTATCGCTTCCAGATCAAAGTGAAAGACAATCCTGAGTTTCTGTCCGGCTTGCGCAAGCTCGCCTTTCATTTCGGTATCCGAATGGATGAGCTGGTCGTGAAAAAAACCAAGATCCGGCAGATTCTGACGTTTTCCATCCAGACTCCCGAGGAAAAAGAGCAAGCCTTCACCGGGGAGATTCAGAAACTGCAGGGCATCGAGGAACTGAAAATTGAATAACATCCCCATTCTCGTCGCGACATCCAACAGGAACAAACTCCGAGAAATCCGGGCCGCCCTCAAGGGTCTTCCGATCCGCCTGCTGTCGCTCGACGATCTGCCCGGGGTTTCCGGCGTCAGAGAGACGGGACGAACGTTCCGGGACAACGCCCGCCTGAAAAGCCTGGTCTACGGAAAGCATTTTCCCGGTCTGACTCTGGCCGAGGATTCCGGGCTGGAGGTCGACGCCCTGGACGGCGATCCGGGCGTTCGTTCGGCCCGCTTCTCGGCGCCTCGGGCCGACGATATCCGCAACAACCGCAAGCTTCTGCGTCTGCTGGAGGGCATCCCGCCCGGGCGGCGCGGCGCAAGGTTTGTCTGCGAAACGGCCCTGTCGTTTTCGGACGAAATCATTGCCGAAATCCGGGGCGAGGTCCGCGGCCGGATCGCCGACGCTCCGCGGGGCGCGAGGGGATTCGGTTACGACCCCGTCTTTTTTTATCCTCGGCTGAAGAAAACGTTCGGTGAACTGACGCTCGAGGAAAAAGCCGCCGTCAGCCACCGGGGCCGGGCGCTCAGGAAGCTCCGGCATTTCTTCGAACGGCATCTAGCGGTCACCGAGTAGATGGAAACGGATGGAAACCGGGCCTGCGCCGCTCGTCAACCGTGATTAACTCTTAACGCCCGGCATCAATTCGCATCTCTTTGATTATCAATCGTTTTTTATCTCCAGCCCGCCTGGCACGCCGTTCGCAATAAACGGAGGCGAAAAGGAGGTCATCATGTTCAACAGAACGGGTTTCAAACCCGCGGCGTGGCTGGTTCTCGGACTGCTTCTCGTCTCGTTCTCCGCGGCCCTCGCGGAGGCGCAGGCGGCGGCGCCGAAAATCAACATCAACACGGCGTCTGCGGCCGATTTTCAGAAGCTCCCCCGGATCGGTCCCCAGATCGCCCAGAGGATCATCGATTTCCGGACCCAGAACGGTCCCTTCAAGCGGGTCGAGGAATTGATGAAGGTCAAGGGCATCGGAGAAAAATTGTTCGACCAGATCAAGGACCGGGTCATGGTCGGCGCCGAGCCCCAAAGCAAGTGAGCGGAGGGGGAGCAATCCCCCTTCCCTCAGCTTCTCGGGTGACTCTTTTTATAGATGTCGAGGAGCTGCCTGAGGTCCATGTGGGTGTACTTCTGGGTTGTCGCCAGGCTGGCATGTCCCAGGAGCTCCTGGATGGCCCTCAGGTCGGCTCCTCTCCCGAGAAGATGGGTGGCGAAAGAATGGCGAAGGGAATGGGGACTGATGCGGCGGTTGACGGACGTCCGGGTGATGAGCTTCCGGACCATTCTCTGTACGGACCGCGCCGTCAGTCTCCCTCCCCGCAGGTTGAGAAAAACGGCCCGCTCCCCGTCGCCGCTGAGAATGGGCATGGAACGCCTGGCCTGCAGGTAGACCTGAAGCCTCTCCGCGGCCTTGGCGCCGAAGGGAACGATCCGTTCCTTCCGGCCTTTTCCCAGAACACGGATCAGGCGTTCGCCGGGGTGGATGTCCTCAAGATTCAGCCCGATGAGTTCGCTGACGCGGATGCCCGTGGCATAAAGAAGCTCGAGGATGGCCATATCCCGGAGGTCGCCCGGGCGGTTTGATGCGGGAAGATCGAGAAGGACGGCCGCCTCGTCCTCGGAGAGAAAGGACGGCAGGGTTTTGTCCGTTCGCGGCGTCGCCAATCCGGCGGCCGGGTCGGCGGAAACCCAGCCTTTCCGACGAGCATAATCGAAAAACGCCCTCAATGAGGCCAGCTTGCGGCCGATCGACGTTTTTTTCAGATGTTTTGCATGAAGCTCGGCCAGGAATCCCCGCAGAACGAGGACGTCGGCATTTTTCCACAGGACGCCGTGCCTGTGGAAATATTCGGCCAGTTGCTTAAGGTCCCGTCCATAGGCGGCGATGGTATGCGGGGAGGCATTGCGCTCGTGGCGAAGATAGACCAGAAAATCAGAGATCCTGTCCTTCATGGCCGTCCGGCTTATCCCATATTTTTTCGCGCGGAGCGGTTTCCTTGAATGTGCATTTTTCGTTGCGGCAATAGAGATAGGGTTCGCCCCGAATGACATTTTTTCGATAAAGGACCTTTTCTTCACAGAGAGGGCAGGGACGGTTGACGATTTCATCCCAACTGGCGAAGGTACACTTGGGATAATTCCCGCAACCGAAGAAGATTTTTCCCCGCCGGGTCTTTCTCCTCAGAACGGTCCCGCCGCAGCCCAGGGGGCAGGCGATTCCTGTGTCCTTGTTTTCCTTCCGGATATATTTGCACTTGGGATAGCTTGAACAGGCCACAAAGGCTCCGTAACGGCCCGTCTTGAGGGCCAGAGGCGCCTGGCATTCGGGACAGGTGTCCTCGAGCATCTTGGTTTCCTTTTTGGCCAGGCTTTCCCGGAAACGGCAGTCCGGATAGCCGGAACAGGATTTGAACCGCCCGAAACGCCCGCTCTTGATGACCAGGTTTTTGCCGCACTGGGGACAAATTCCCTCTGTGGGAATCCCTGTTTTTTGAACCCCCTCGACAACGTCGGTCTGCTTGAGATATCCGTCCAGCAGGGAATGATACTTCTTCAGGCTCTCCAGTCCGTCCGCCTCCCCGTCGCCGATTCGGTCCAGCTCCTCCTCCATGCGGGCCGTGAACTCGATATCCATGAGGTCGGCAAAATGCCGGATCAGAAATTCCACGACGAACATTCCCAGGTCGGTGGGGATGAACCGGCCTTTCTCCTTGATCACATAGGTCCGGTCCTGAAGCGTGGAGATGATCGGTGCGTAGGTGCTGGGCCGCCCGATGCCCCGGGCTTCCAGTTCCCGGACCAGGCTGCCCTCGGAAAAACGGGGAGGCGGCTGGGTGAAATTCTGTTTGGATTCGAGATCGGCCAGGCGGAGCGTCTCGCCTTCGGCGGCTCGGGGAAGGGCTCCTTCGGGGACATTCGGAGTTTCGCCGGTTTGGACATCATCCGAATCCTCGGCTTTGTCTTTGGTCTTTCGGACATTGCCGTCGGGCGCCAGGGCCAGAAATCCGGAAAAGCGAACGACCTCGCCCTTGGCCTTGAAGCCGTAACGGCCGGCGTTGATCGTGAACTCCGTCTCCTCGACGACGGCCGGACTCATCTGGGAGGCGATAAAGCGGTTCCAGATCAGGCGATAGACGTCGTATTCCTCTTTCTTGAGATGCGGCTTGACCTTTTCCGGCGTCAGGTCGAAGTGAACCGGGCGGATGGCTTCATGAGCGTCCTGGGCTTTTTTGCGGTTCTTGTAGACGGGAGGCTTGGCCGGAACATGGGCCGGAGAAAAGGCCGCGGCGATGAAGGCGCGCGCGGCCTCCCGGGCGTCGTCGGAAACCCGGAAGGAATCCGTCCTCATGTAGGTGATGAGAGAGGTCGGCCCCTGCGGATCGCCGATGGCCAGTCCTTCGTAGAGTTTCTGGGCGATGAACATCGTCTTTTTCACGGGGAAACGCAGCGTCCGGAAGGCTTCCTGCTGAAGCGTGGAGGTGATGTGCGGCGGGCTCGGGTTCTTTTTCTTTTCCTGGATCTTGATCTTGTCCAGAACGAAAGGCGCGGTTCGGCAGACCTCAACGGCCGCCCCGGCCTCGTCGGCATTGCGGATCCGGACTTTCTTGCCGTCGATCGCCACCAACCCCGCCTTGAACAGGGGCGCCTCCGAAGCCTCAAGCAGCGCCGTAATGGACCAGTACTCCTCAGGCTTGAAATCGCGGATCTCCTGTTCCCGCTCGCAGATCAACCGCAGAGCCACGGACTGGACGCGGCCGGCACTCAATCCCTTGCCGATCTTGCGCCACAGGAGGGGGCTGATGAGGTATCCGACCAGGCGGTCCAGAATCCGGCGGGTTTGCTGGGCCTGAACTTTGTTCATGTTCAACTGCCCCAGATTATCGAAAGCCCGGCGGATGCCGTCGTCCGTGATCTCGTGGAAAATGGCCCGGTAGATCCGGGGGTTGTCCTCTTCGATGAGGCGGCTGAGATGCCAGGAGATGGCCTCGCCTTCCCTGTCCGGGTCGGCGGCCAGGATGACGGTTTGGCTCGTCTTGGCCGACTTCTGAATTTCCGTCACATTCTTCTTTTTTTCGGGAATGACCTGGTAGCTCGGCTTGAAGCCGTCTTCGATGTCCACGCCCAGCTTGCTCTTGGGGAGGTCGCAGACGTGCCCCATGGACGCCTTGACGATAAAATCCGGTCCGAGATAGCGATTGATGGTTTTGGCCTTGGCCGGCGATTCCACGATAACCAACGATTTTGCCACTTACAATCTCCTCTGATAACGCTTTCCGGGATGCTGGACAACGAGACTCTTCAGCTCCAGTTTCAACAGGGCGGACAAAAGAACCGGCACAGAGAGCCCGGTGCGATCCACAATGTCATCCACGTGAACCGTTCCATCCGCGACAAGGCTTCCCATAATAAGACTTTCCTCGCCGTCGAGGCAAGCGTTTTCTTTATCCCGCCGGGTTCCCGCAAGAAGAGCGGTCCTGGATTCAAGAGGCAATTCCTCGATGACATCCTCCCAGGATTCGACGAGCCGGGCGCCGGCTTTGACCAGTCCGTGGGCGCCGCGGCTCAGCGGCGACGTGACGTTTCCCGGAACGGCCATGACCTCGCGGCCCTGATCGAGAGCCAGTCGGGCCGTGATGAGCGATCCGCTTCGCTCCGAGGCCTCGATGACGACAACGCCCAGGGCCAATCCGCTGATGATTCTGTTCCGCAGCGGAAAATGATAGCCCAGGGGGTCGGCATCCAGCATGAATTCCGAGACGGCCGCGCCGTTTGCGATAACGGCTTCGAACAATTTCCGGTTCTCCGGAGGATAAACTCTCTCCAAACCGGATCCCAGAACGGTCGCCGTTTTCCCTCCTTCGAGAGCGCCGCGATGCGCCGCGGTGTCCGCGCCCCGGGCCAGACCGCTGATAACAACAAGACCCCGCTCGGCAAGATCGGCGGCTAGACGCTCGGCGACGGCCCGGCCGTAGGGTGTGACCCGGCGAGATCCGACAAGCGCCACAGCCGGTTCATTGAGAACCCCGGGATTTCCGGCGACATAGAGGGCCAGCGGAGGATCGTAGATTTCGCGCAAAAGCCGGGGGTAGCCGTCGTCATCGGGCGTCAGGAGGGTCAGGCCTTTTTTTTCCGCCCGATCGAACTCCGCCCGGGCGGCCTGCAGGGGATCTCCGGATGCGATTTCTCCGGCTGTTTCCGCTTTCAGCCCGAGGGCCAGCAACCCCTTTTTGCTCGTGCTCAGGATGTCTTCCGGGGCCCGCCCCATCTGAAGGATCCTCCAGGCCGGCCGCGGGCTGCCGTGGAAAACGGAGTTGAGGGCCAGCCAGGAAATCCTTCTTCGGTCCACCCGGCGTCAGACCTTGCAGAAGGCCGCCGGGATGGCGAAGACGGGAATCCCGGCATAGGCGATCACCTTCTCGGTATTGCTTCCCAGGAAAAACCGCTGGAGGAATCCCTCGGTGCACGTTGACATGACGATGAGATCGGATTTTTTTCTCTCGGCGTATTCGACGATGCCCCCGGCCGCGTTCACCGCCCGCGTCACGTCTTCACGGACCTGGAACGATCCCTTGGTCCGGGCTTTCCTCTTCTTCAGCCGTCCCAGGACATCGTCGAAAACGGCCTGCAGCTCTCTTGGGGAGAAGCTGTACTCATGGAGTTCCAGGACGTGAAGAAGGGTCAAGTCGGCCCCGAAGGCGCCGGCCAGCGCCCAGGCATAGTCCCGCTCGATTTCCTCCTGGACGGAAAAATCGGTCGGCACGAGAATTTTCTTGAAGGAAGCGCGGGGTTTTCCGCCGCCGGTCATGAGCACGGGCACGGACGAGGCCCGCAGAACCTGGTTGGCCACGCTGCCGACAAAGACTTTTTCCATGGCCGAAAGCCCCTTCCGACCGATGACGATGAGATCGGCCTTCTTTTTTTCGGCCGTTTCCACGATCTTTTTCGGCGCCGAGCCGCTTTCGACCAGAATGTCCTTGAACGTGATGCGGCGTCTTTTGGCTTCGGTCTCGATTTTTTTTCGCGTCGCTTTTCTCAATTCCCGGACCCGGCGGCTGAAATCCGCAACCTGGGCCGCCACCACTTCGTGGAGCAGGGGGGCATAATCCGGCACGACATGCAGGGCGGTCAGCCGGGCGCCGAAGGCCTTGGCGAAGGCCTGGGCGATTTTGAGTGCGTTTCCGGCCTCGTCGGAAAAATCCGTCGCCCAAAGGATATGCATGATTTTGACTTTCATATGGACCTCCTGGGGAGTTGTTGTCCGTCATTCTAACACATCCCCGGCCGAACCTCCATAAATCAAGACGCGCGCCGCCTTCCGAATGTCTCACACCTTCGAGCCCGAAAAGCGGAAGCCGACGCGGGTTCAGCGGCCGAGAAGAATGGAGCCGCCCGTCGTGAAGGCTCCGGCCACGGCGCCCGTCATGAGGCAGGCCAGCGTTGCGGCCAGGAGCGCCCGAAAGCCGAGGCGCGAGAGATCGCCCGTCCGCTCGGGAGCGAGGGCGCCCAAACCTCCGATAAAGATGGCCAGCGAGGCAATATGAGCGAAACCGCACAGGGCGTAGGATGCGATCAGGGCCGACCGCGGGTGCTGGAGAACGCCGCGGGCCATGAGATCGGAGAGATGGCCGTAGGCGACGACCTCGGTCGTCACCGTCCGCTCGCCGATGATCCGGGCCACTTCGACGGCATCGGCGGGCGGAACGCCCATGGCCAGCGTGAAGGGATAAAACACGATCCCGAGCAGCGACTCGAAGGTCCAGGCGGTCTCCCAGCCGAACGCCTTGTTCAAAAGGCCGCCGGCGCCGCCGAGCATGAAGTTGAGGAGAGCCAGAAGCCCGAGAAAGGCGATGAGGAGGGCGATAATTCCGCCCAGAAGCTTCAATCCGCTCGTTGCGCCGTTGATGACGGCCAGAATGACATTGTCTTCTCTTTCGTAATGGGGTTGGACGTCCAGACCGAGTGTCACGGGTTTTCCGATCTCGGGCATGATCAGCTTGGCCATGACAAGTGCCGCCGGGGCCGAAATGAAGGAGGCGGACACGAGGTGGCCGGCAATGGTCGGCAGCTGGTTCTGAAGAAGCATGACGTAGAGTGCCAGGACGGTCGAGGCGATGGTGGCCATTCCGGCGGTCAGAATGGTGCCGAGCTCGGAGCGCGTCATGTCCTTCAAGTGGGGCTTGACGACAAGGGCCGATTCGACGCCGACGAAAATGTTGCTCGAGACGCACAGGGCCTCGGCGCCGCTGACCCGCATCAGGCGGGTGAAAACCCGGGCGAAGAGACGGATGACGGCGGGCAGAATGCCGAGGTGATAGAGCGCGGCGACCAGGGCGGCGAAGAAAATAATGGTCGGCAGACCTTGAAAGGCCAGAAAATAGCCGAGCGAGGTCTCGCCGGCTTCATTGACCGCCCCGGGCGGCATGGCCAGACGTCCGAAGACGAACCGGGTTCCGGCCGTGGCGCTGTCCAGCACGGCCACGACCGCCCGGTTGACGAACAGAAAAAATTGCGACCCGGCCGGAACCACAAAAATGAAAAAGGCGAACAGGAATTGCAGTCCGATGCCCCAGACAATGACCCGGAAATTGACGGAGCGGCGGGCCGACGAACACATCCAGGCGAAACCGACCAGAATGAAAATCCCGGCCAGGCTGACGAGATTGTAAATGTCCATTCCGATCCTCCTCATCCCGCCATGCGGGGATCGCGGCAGGCGACGGTTTTGCGGCGGGACGTCTCTCCGCGCACGACGGACAGAGATGACGGCGGAACGCCCCACAACTCGGCCAGAAGACGAAGGACATCACGGTTGGCCCGGCCGCCCTCGGGGGGAGACGTCACCCGGACACGGTAGGCGCGATCCCCCGTCTTTTCAACGCCGGCCCGGCCCGCGCGCGGAACAACCGTCACGTCAAAAAGAACAGGGGTGCCGGCGGTCTTGCCTTTCGGACACATGCGGGACATGGCAGCCCTATCTTTCGCCGCGCCGCGTCCGGAGGGGGCGGCCGCGGGTTTCAGCGAATGACGTCCTTGTATTTTTCGAAGAGGGACTTGAGTTCGCTCTTGGTGACGATGTAGCGCGTGACGAAGATGGACAGGGAAGAACGCATGGGGTCGTTCGATTTGAAGAGAACATAGTCCCGGATGGAGCCCCGTTTCATCGAGCCCGGGAATTTCAATTCGACTTCGACCGAACCTCCGGCCCGGATGCGCAGGGGAAACTTCGCCCGCTTCCCCGCGACGAAAAATTCGATCTCCTGATGCTCGGCCTCAAACCGGAGCTCGAGCTCGCCGGGATTGCTGACCCTGACGACGGACGAGGTCTCCTCGCCCTGGAGACTCAAACCCAGATCGAGGTTGTAGATATCCAGCTCGATTTTCGGCTGGGGCGGCGTTTCGACATGGGCCACGAGATTGAGTTCCTGTCTCCGGTTGCTCCGGTCGTTTGTCTCGACAAAGATGTACATGATGGTTCTTCCGGAATACCCGCGTGTGTTGAAGGTCGTCTTGACGCGGCCTTCCTTGCCGGGCGCGATGGATTTTTCCGTGATGACAACCGCCGTGCAGCCGCAGGAGGTGTGGACCTGATCGATCATGAGGGGGGCATCCCCTTTATTGACGACCACGAATTCATGATTCAACACATCTCCGTGGGTGACCTTGCCGAAATCATGGGTCGTCTTGGGATAATGGGCCACGGGTTTGTTCGCGGAGGCTTCGCCGGCTTCGCAGCCGGCCGCCGCCGCGGCAAACAATAGGACAAAAACAATTGCGCTCGTTTTTCTCGCCATCCTCGCCTCCTCGCCACCTTAATCTACATTATTCCCCCGGCCCCATCAACCCTCTTCTGCTTTGTCTGCTGGATTTGATTGATTTTTCAGTGAGATCCAGCAGCCAGAGTTCGGAAGGCTTCCGCGGGGCGCAGGGCGGATCCCGGAACAAGCCGTTGGAGGGTCGAGCGGGCATGGATCCGAAGCCGAAGGCGGAGGGGAGCGAGACCCGGAACCGGAGTGGACGAGACTCGCCGGGGCTCGGACACGTCTTGTGAAGGGATTCACCCGAGCCCGAAAAGCGGAAGCCGCCGCGGGTTCGTTCGGAAAAAAGCAATGAGGGATGACAGGGCCGGGGGCGTTGTGCTATACTCGCCGAAAATGTGCCGGAGGATCACCCCATACGAAAAGCGGTGCTGGCCCTCTCCGACGGAAGCGTCTGGGAGGGTATAGGATTCGGCGCGCCCGCGCGCATCGGGGGGGAAGTCGTTTTCAATACCGGGATGACGGGTTACCCGGAGTCCATAACCGACCCTTCCTACCACGGCCAGATCCTCTGCCAAACTTATCCCCTGATCGGGAACTACGGCGTCGATCCCGAAAGTTTCGAATCCGACCGGCCCCGAATCGCCGGTTATGTCGTCTCCGAATTCTGCGAGGCGCCTTCTCATATCCGCTCGCGCAAAACGCTCGAGGCCTGGCTTCGGGAAAACGGCATTCCCGGAATCGCCGGCATCGACACCCGGGCCCTGACCCGGCGCCTCCGCGCCCGCGGCGTCATGCCCGGCCTCCTGGATGCAACCGAAGACCCGCTTGACGGACGGACCCTCGTCCGCCGGGCCCGGCGCCTGCCCGACCCGAACGCCCGCGACCTGTCCTCCGAAGTTTCGACGCACGAAATCCGCATCGCCAATCCCGGGGCGCGCCGCGCCGTCGTCCTCATCGACTGCGGGACGAAGCTGAACATCGTTCGCTCTCTCGCCGCCGGGGGATTTGCCGTTGTCCGTGTCCCCGCCGCGACGGATTTCTCCCGCCTTCTGGATTTCTCCCCCCGGGGGATCATCATTTCCAACGGCCCCGGAGATCCGATGACCGCCGCACCCGTCATCCGGACCGTCAAACGTCTGATGGGCGCCGGGCTGCCGATCTTCGGCATCTGCTTCGGAAACCAGATTCTGGCCCTTGCGGCCGGTGCCTCGACCTTCAAGCTGAAGTTCGGCCATCGGAGCCAGAATCAGCCCTGTTTCGAGGAAGGAACACGGCGCTGCCACATCACCAGCCAGAATCACGGCTATGCCGTCGACACCCGGACACTTCCGCGAAACTGGCGGCCCTGGTTCACCAACGCCAACGACGGGACAAACGAAGGGATCCGCCACATCCGCAAGCCTTTCTCCTCCGTCCAGTTCCACCCCGAAGCCTGCCCCGGCCCGACGGACGCCGCCCGATTTCTGTCGGAATTTCTGGAGAGCCTGGGATGACGATCGCCCGCAAGGTCCTCGTTCTCGGAAGCGGCGCCCTGAAGATCGGCGAGGCCGGCGAATTCGACTACTCGGGCAGCCAGGCCGTCAAGACGCTCAAAGAGGAAGGCTGCGAGGTCGTTCTCGTCAATCCCAATATCGCCACCATCCAGACCAGCGAAGGCCTGGCCGACAAAGTCTATTTCCTCCCCGTGACACCGGAATTCGTAACCGAAGTCATCCGCCGGGAGCGGCCCGACAGCCTCCTCGCCGCCTTCGGCGGGCAGACCGCCCTCAACTGCGGAGCGGCCCTCTGGAAATCGGGAACTCTCCGGCGCTTCCGGGTCGAAGTTCTCGGTTCCCCCATGGAGGTCATCGAGAAAACCGAGGACCGGGCGTTGTTCAACGCGGCCCTGGCCGAAGCCGGACTCAAAACACCTCGGGGCATCGCCGTCGGATCGGTCGAAGCCGGGCTCCGGGCGGCGGACGCGATCGGTTATCCGGTCATGGCCCGCGCGGCATTCGCCCTCGGGGGACGCGGAAGCGGACCGGCTCACACCTCCCGGGAGCTGAGCGAAGCCCTCCGCCGGGCCTTTTCCGCATCCCGCCAGGTTCTCGTCGAGGAATATCTCGACGGCTGGAAGGAAATCGAATACGAGATCCTCCGCGACGCCGCCGACAACGCCATCGCCGTTTGCAACATGGAAAACTTCGACCCCATGGGCATCCACACCGGAGAAAGCATCGTCGTTGCCCCGTCCCAAACTCTCAGCAACACCGAATATCACGGCCTCCGGGAAATCGCCCTCCGGGCGGTGCGGCACCTGGGCGTCGTCGGCGAGTGCAACATCCAATACGCCCTGAACCCGAAAACCGGCGATTACCGGATTATCGAGGTCAACGCCCGCCTGTCGCGCAGCTCGGCCCTGGCCAGCAAGGCCACAGGCTATCCGCTGGCCGCCGTCGCCGCGAAGATCTGCCTGGGCCGGATACTTCCGGAAATCCGCAACTCGATCACCCAGGTGACATCGGCCTGCTTCGAACCGGCCCTCGACTACCTGGCCGTAAAAATCCCGAGATGGGATCTCAAGAAGTTCGCCCGGGTGTCGAAGAAAATCGGTTCCGAAATGAAGTCGGTCGGCGAGGTCATGGCCCTGGGACGGTCGTTCGAAGAGGCCCTCCAGAAGGCGGCCCGCATGCTCCAGGTCGGCATGTACGGCGTCGTCTGCAATGCCAATTACTCCTTCGCGGACCTGGAAAAGGAACTCCGCCGCCCGACCGACGAGCGTCTGTTCGGCATCGCCGAAGCCCTGCGTAAGGGATGGACGGTCGAGCGGATTCGATCCCTGACGCGGATCGACGCCTGGTTCATTCACAAGATCAAGAATATTGTGGACATCGAGGCCCGGCTGGACGGAAAAAAGCTCGGGCGTCTGGATCCGGACCTCCTCCGCGAAGCCAAGAGGGCGGGCTTTTCCGACAAGCAGATCTCCCTTCTGACCCGATCGCGGGAGCCCGATGTCCGGCGCGCCCGAAAAAGGCTGGGCATTGAGCCGGTCGTCAAGCAGATCGACACCCTGGCCGCCGAGTATCCGGCAAAAACGAACTATCTCTACCTGACCTATCACGGATCCGAAGACGACGTCGCTTTCGGACCGAAGGCCGACGCGGCGGATGAAGCGGCCGCCGGACGGCCGACCGTCATGGTTCTTGGCTCGGGGTCCTACAGCATCGGTTCGTCCGTCGAGTTTGACTGGTGCTGCGTCAATGCCGCCCGGACCCTGGCCCGGTCGGGATGCCGGACCGTCATGATCAACTACAATCCCGAAACCGTCTCGACGGACTACGACGTCTGCGACCGGCTGTATTTCGACGAGCTGAGCTTCGAACGGGTTATGGACATCCACGACAAGGAAAACCCGGACGGCGTCATCGTCTCGACGGGCGGGCAGATCCCGAACAACATCGCCCTGAAATGCGGCCGGGCGGGCCTGCGCATCCTGGGCACCCCGGTCCGCAGCATCGACCGCGCCGAAAACCGCACCAAATTTTCCCGCCTCCTCGACGGCCTGGGCATCGACCAGCCGGAGTGGCGCGAGCTGACCAGCCCGGCCCGGGCCCGGGCTTTCGCCCGGTCGATCGGTTTTCCCGTTCTCATCCGGCCCTCCTATGTCCTGAGCGGGGCCGCCATGAGCCTCGTCTTCAACGAGCGCGATCTCGCCGGTTACCTGGAGAAGGCCTCCCGCGTGACGCCGGACTATCCGGTCGTCATTTCCAAGTTCATCATGAACGCCAAGGAAATCGAGCTCGATGCCGTTGCCTGGGCGGGCGAGATTGTGATCTCGGCCATCGTCGAGCACATCGAAAACGCGGGCGTCCACTCCGGCGACGCCACCATGGTTCTGCCCCCTCAGAAACTCTATATCGAGACCATCCGCAGGGTGCGCGAGATCGGAACCCGGATCGCCCGGGCGCTCCGCATCACCGGCCCGTTCAACATCCAGTTTCTGGCCAGGGACAACGCCCTCAAGGTCATCGAATGCAATCTTCGGGCCTCGCGGTCGTTTCCGTTCGTCTCGAAAGTCTCCCGGACGAATTTCATCGACCTGGCCGTGCGGGCGATGGTGATGGAAGCCGGCCTGGTCGCCCCGAATGCCGGAAGCGCCCCCAATGGAGATCCGAAGAACAGGACCGCCCAAATCAAGGCCCTGACCCGGGGTTTGCCATCAACCCTGGATCTCAACCATGTCGGGGTCAAGGCGCCCCAATTTTCATTTTCCCGGCTGAAAGGAGCGGATCCCGCGCTGGGCGTCGAGATGGCTTCAACGGGAGAAGCGGCCTGCCTGGGCCGGGATGTCCACGAGGCCTTTCTGAAGTCTCTCATCGCGGCCGGATACCGGCTGCCGGGACCGGGAGGGAGCTTTCTTCTGAGCCTCGGCGGAGACAAGGCGAAAACGCGGTTCCTCGAATCGGCCCGGGCACTCAAGGCCGGAGGGTACAAGCTCTATGCCACCGAGAAAACATCGCTGTTTCTGCGAAAACACCGGCTTCCCAATACCTTGCTCCACAAGATTCAGACAAAGCGGGAACCGAACATCCGCACACTTATCACGGAAGGCCGGATCGATTTCGTCCTTTCGGTCCCCAACCCGGAAAAGACGATCGAGCTTGACGGCGATTACCGTCTGAGGCGCCTGGCGGTCGATTTTTCCGTTCCTCTGCTGACGAACCTCCAGGTGGCCGAATTGTTCGTGCAGTCGCTGACGGCCAAGACTTTTCGGGATCTCGAGATCAGGCACTGGGACGAATACAGGGACATCGAGGAATCCGTTGAGGGTTAGAAGAGGATCTTGAGGCCGATCTTGAGGGAGATGCCGGATAAATCGACAACGGCATCGCGGGCGTCGGAAATGCCGGCCTCGGCCGGCCGCGTGGCCCGGATGAACATCAGAGGAAACGGCTCCTGTTCCAATCCCGGCAGGGCGGCCTGATAGACATAGAGCCGGCCGTTTTCCGTGTTCGTCCATCCCTCGGAATCGATGAAGGTGTCCGAACCTTTGAAACCACTGATCTTCGCTCGGCGATATCCCGTTTCAACGACAAAGACGGCCCCGGGGAAGATCGTCCATTCCCCGCCCACCGCAGCTTCGCCTCCAAGACCAAGCGCCGAAGCCTCGCCCGTCCATTCCCGCCAGGCCTCCTCTTCCTCGAAACGATAGCCGTATCCGGCCTTGGCGTAGATGACCTGGAGAGCGCCCTTTGCGTAAAAGTTGGGGATCGGAGAGAAGATGAGCCCCGCCTTTATGGGCAAGGCGCGAACATGAGGATCGATCTTCAGAAGATCCTCGGTCCCCGCTCGTCTGTAGAAAATCTCACTCGAAGACCGGGCCTGAAAATAGTCGGCGCCCAGACCCAGAAACAGGTCGTCCGTGAGCGGAAAAGAAAACTCGAAACCGAGGACATAGGCCAGGCGCAGCGAACCGGGATCGGACGACGGCCGGGCACCGGACGCGGCGCCGAAATAGTCCGCAAGCCCCTTCATTGAGGCATTCCAATCCCCCATGGCCAGGACGGAGCCGCCGCCGAAAAGCAGGAGACCTGTTTTTCCGGCCGCGATGCCGATCCGGCTTTTCGATTCCACAAGCCGCGGCGGTGCCTTGACGGGAATATCCGGACGTTTTTCTATCGGCGGCTTTCGGGAAGGAAGTGCGTCCGGTTCCAGGGGTCTGACCAGGCTGCCGTGAATCCAGCCCGTCCCGACGGATCCGTCCCGCCGCGTAAAGCGGACGCGGTACCAGTCTTTTTCCCGGGCCTCGGCATCCAGAACGGTTCCTTCGGGCAACTGGATGAGCATGGCGCTGCCGATGTCGGGGAGTTCGCGGATGTTGGCCTGTTCGGCCGTAACGCGCACCTTGACGGCGATATCTTCAGTCGTCTGTGCCCCGGCGGCGGAGAAAGCCAGAAGGATGACGCCGGTAAAAATGAAAACGGATGTCCTTTTCGCGATCATCCCTGCGCACCTGCAATTGATTATACACCATTTCCCTGTTTTGTGTTGCCGCGGAAGTTCACCGTTTTTCGAGTACGGCGTATCGCTGGGCGTGAATCCCCCGGAAAAGCGCCATGACCGCAACGATCCGGAATCCGGCCGCCTCGGCCTCCGTCTCGAACATCCGGCCCGCCAGCATGCGGACTTCGTAACGGGTTCCCTTGATCCGCGCCCGAAGCTTCCGTTGAAGCGCGTGAAGCCGGTTTTCCCGATAGAACGAAACGACGGCGCCGCATCGGGCCACGCGGAAGAATTCGGCCAGGGCCGAGGCCCGGTCTTCGGCCCGATGCAAATGGTGAAAAAGGCGCAGGGACAGGACGACATCCGCCGCGCCAGGCTTGAGGGGCAGACCGGCCGTGATGTCGGCGACGAGCCCCGCGGTTTGCGGCCCGCCTCGGTCCGGAGCCGAGCGCGCCGTATCGCCGCCTGAAGACAACGCCCGCTCCATTGTCCGCACAACCATGGCCTCGGAAAGGTCGGCACAGAGAAGAAGACCTTCAGGGCCCGCCGCCGCGGCCGCGGTTTCGAACATCCGGCCGTAACCGCAGGGAGCATCCAGAACGACCGGGCCGCCGTTTTCGAATGGCCCGCAGCCGTCCAATATCCTGCGCAGGCAGTGCCGCACCGCGCGCCGTTCCTTCCAATTGACGATCCTCTGGTCAAGACCCCGATACCGGCGTCGCTCAAAATCCTCGACCTGCGGCCGCAAAAACTTCGATTTAATCTTTGAAGAGGACATATTTCGGACTCCCATCCAAAAGGACGGCGCCGTCCCGGACGCCCGTCGCGTTTCCATCCCGGTCCTCGATTCCGGCGACCTCCCTGTCGAAACGCACCTCCGCCGGACGTCCCGTTGTCCAACAGACGGCGACGGTTTCTCCGTTTTTCCGGAAAAGGAAGGCCCGGACATCCCGCGGATCACTCCGCGCACCGTCTTTCATGATATCCATGACTCCGAGGAAACGCCCTCCATCAATCCGCCTGACAAGGGTCCGCAGGGCGCGGAAAGACGGCCGCCGCCGCCAGGGTTCCTCCCGGCTGTCGACCAGGCCGTAGCCCGGAGCGACAAGCTGCCACCAGTAGATCCGCTCCACGAAACCGGAAGCCAGAAGAGGCACGTCATAGCGCACCAGGAAGTCGGCCTGTTCGTTTTCGCCGACATTGGGCTTCCCTTCAGCCGGCGAGTAGGGGTGTGTTCCGGCCAACGGCCAGTTGACCTCGGTCACCCAGAGATTGCGCCCGGCCGCGCCGCATTTGTCGACGACGGCCCGGAGCAGTCCCGCCTTGGCCGTTGCATCCCAGCCGAACTGTCCGTTTTCCGGCGCTCCGACTCGGTCCACATAGAGAAGGGAACTGATGACGTCAAACGGCAATCGCGGCAGGACCGCGGGATAGAGATGAAATTCGAAGTCGATCACGGCGGGACCGACAAGACGCGTCCCATGCCGCGCGGCCGCATCGAAGGCCGGTTCGGCCAGGGCGATATATTCTTTATGGCTCCAGACGCCCCATTTCGTCCGGTTCCAAGCGTGACCGATCTCGACGTAAGGGCAGAGGGGAGCGAAGCGGCCCAGCGCCTCGTCCAGAAACATCCGCCACCCTCGGGGATCGAGAACGTCGCGGCGGCGCTGGAGTAGCGCCAGGCAGACCTCAAAGCCCTCGGCCCGGAGATCGCGGATAAAGGCTTCGATCCGCGGCATCCGCTCAGGCTCCCAGGAGGCCAGGCGGACAAGCGTCAGGCGCACGCCTGTCTCGCGCAACAGGGCGATCGCTTCGCCGCTCCGGCCGCCGGCTTCGGAAACGGCGCAGCCGATGGCCGTGCCGATATCCGCCGGCCGCGTGTGGACGGTCTTTAGCAGGGCCCGGGTGCGGAAGAGGACAGGGAGCGTCCGGGCCAGGTTTTTCACCGCAAGTTCGAAGTAATCCCCGATGTTCCGAACGTGGCGGCGGCGGCGGGCCCACCTGGGGGCCACATTGTGCGGCTGGTCGGCGTACGGGTTCCAGGAAAAATCGTCGTTGTTCATTGGATTTTCAACGCTTCGGCGATTCGCTTCAGACGGAGGGCTTTCCGGAAAGAGATCAACCCGGCGTAGGCCGCCTTGCTCAGGCGGTACCAAATGCGGAAAAGGCCCGGGGACCGCCCCTTGGCCGGATAGGCATCGAGGAATGCGGCGCGGGATGCGGCGGGAACGCCGAGGCGCACGAGGTTCCTGGCCCGGGAGAGAGAGGAAAGCGGCCGGCCCGACCGGGGCCGGATCCGGTTGGTGTCGATGAGAAAGAATTCGAAGTCCCCGGTTTGCGCGCCTCGTACGAGGATGTTGCCGTCGGAGAGGTCCCGGTGCAGAATTCCGGCATTGTGACAGGCGGCGAGGAAGGGCGCGAGCGATGCGATCAGGGCGGCAAGACGCAGTGGTTCGAGTTCGCGGAAAAGCCCGCGGATTTCGACGGAGTCAGGGATGAAGGCGGAGACATAGAGAGACTCGGCGACCCGACCGCGGCGCCGGCGCTCGAGATAGGCCAGGGGAAGCGGAGTCGGCACACCGGCGGCGAGACAGGCGACGGCGCCCCGCCAGGCCCGAACGGCTTTTCCGGAACTCCATAAGGTTCTGAGTTTTTTCAGGCCGGCGGTGCGGAACGTCTTGATCACCGTCTCGATCGTCCGGCCGGGCGGCACTTCGATCGGAACGGTGACGACCGTGTTGCGGCCTTCGAGCAGAATGCGCCCTCCAGGGGCATCGGAAGCATGACAATGGGTGAAGGACGCCACGGCGTCGATGAAGGAGGGGAAGGCGAAGTCCGGGTGAACCCGTCCCCGGTAGGGCGGGCACTCCACCGGCAGGCCGAAGGCTCCGTCGCGCATCAAGGCCGTATTTTAACATGTCCTTCCCAAATGTGCACAGCCCCGGCGCCGGGGGTGTGCGTCATAGCGCCGGCAGTTGACGGGGGGAGGGCGGGTCGGTTAGTATTCAACCGAGGAGAAAACCATGGCTCTTGATCCCCGGCTTCTCGAGATTTTGGCTTGTCCCGTCTGCAAAACCGAGGTCCGGTTGACCGCGGATGACAGCGGGCTCAAGTGTCTGAAATGTTTCCGTGTATATCCCGTCCGGGACGACATCCCCGTCATGCTTGTCGACGAAGCGGCCGTCGAACCGGACCGTCCCGTCAAGGACTGACGCCTTGCCCCTGGACAGGATCCTTCTTGTCCGGCTGCGCAAAATCGGCGACATCGTCCTGACGACGCCCGCCGTCGAAGTTCTGAAAAGAGCGCTGCCGCAGGCCTCGTTGACCTACGTGGTCGAAGCGCCCTTCCGGAGACTGGTCGAGGGACACCCCGCTCTCGACGATATTGTGGTCCTGCCGCGCCACGCCTCGACCGGCGATGTCCTTGCGGCCGCGCGGGCCGCGCGCCGAAAAAAATACGACGCCGTCCTGGACTTTCACGGCGGGCCGAAAGCCTGGTGGCTGACCGCTCTTTCGGGAGCCCGTCTCAAAGTCGGGTACCGCGTGAAATACAGAAGTTTCGCATACGATCGGCGCGTTCCCCGGCGGCCGGAACACGGCCGGATCCACAGTGTCGTGAATCACGTCAATCTCGTCCGGGCCCTGGGGTTGGATGTCCCGGAACCGCCTCCCATGAGCCTGCCCGACCCCCTCCCCCAGGAGCGGGAGCGCGTCGACGCGCTTTATGCCAAGGCCGCGCCCGAAGGCACCCGCGCCGTCGTCCTCCACATCGGTGCCGGAAACGCCTTTCGCGACTGGGGCGAGGAGAATTGGACGGCGCTCGCTCTCCGTCTCGCCCGAACGGACCGGGTGCGCGTCTTGCTTGCGGGAGGAACGGACGACAGACGGCGGGCCGCCTCGATCCTGGCCCGCACACCCTCGAATGTCTTTCCGGCGACCGACGACTACAACCCCATCGAACTTCGCGAAATCATCCGCCGGGCGTCTCTCTTCATCGGGCCGGACAGCGGGCCGATGCACATCGCGGCGACGACGCCGACTCCGTCCGTCGTTCTTTTCGGACCCACCGTGCCCGAAATCACCGGGCCGTGGAAGCCCGCCGCAACGCCGATCATTTTCCAACGCGACCTCGATTGCCGTCCGTGCCGCCAGAGAACCTGCGTTCACGGCGATTTCCGCTGCCTGCGGTCGATCGAAGTTCGCGAGGTCTATGACGCCTGCGTCCGGCTGGGTTGCTTCTGATGGCCGATGGGTCTGTGATATAATCCCGCCGACATGAGTGAATTGAAAAGCGGTGCGGAGGGTCGAGGCGGCCGGACTTGGGACGTCCTTCCCGGATGGGCTCTGGTCGCGGCCCTTCTGTTCTCATTCATTTCGATCAGCCTGGCCCAGATCTTTTTCTATCTGGCCGTCGTTTTCTGGATCATCCGGCTCGCCCTCCGCAGGGAAGGCCCGGTCTTTCCGCGGTTCTTCATCCCCCTGATCGTTTATGCCGGGTGGTCGATCCTTTCGGCGGCTTTTTCCGTCAACCCCGAAGTGAGTTTCCTGGCCGGCCGGGAACTGACGCTGTTTCTGATGGTGCCTCTGGCCTACATGGTTCTCGATGGCGAGAGCTGGAAGAGGAGAACGTTGACAGCCATGTTCATTTCGGCGGCGGCCTCGCTTGTCTACTCCTATTACCACGTGGCCTCGGGACTGCAGCCCGACGAAAGAGTCAAGGGTTTCATGGGCCACTACATGACCCAGGCCGGGCTTCTGCTCCTGTTCTGCGCCGTTGCTCTGGGCTTTTTTGTCTTTTACCGCAAGCGGTCGCGGTTTCTCTGGGGGGCGGCCTTCCTCGTCGCCTGTCCCGCGCTGGCCCTGACCTTGACGCGAAGCGCCTGGATCGGCGTCGGCGTCGCGGCCTGCGTCATCCTGGGTCTCTACAAACCGAAGCTTCTCGCGCTCGTCCCGGTGGCCGCGGTTCTGGCTTATCTGGGATCGCCCGCTGAAGTCAAAAAGCGCGTCGAGAGCATTTTCACGACGCGCGGGACTTCGAACGAGGTCCGAATCGAATACGCCCGGGCCGGCCTCAAGATCATCAAGCAATACCCGATCTTCGGAACCGGCTTGAACACCGTGGACATGGAGTTTCAACTTCCCAAGTACGGACTCTCGGCCGAAGCCCGGAACAACGTCCACCTCCACAACAATATCCTGCAGATCGCGGCGGAACGCGGCATCCCGGCCCTGCTGGCCTGGCTGGCCTTCTTCGCTCTGGCTGTTGTCGATCTTCGCCGCATCGCCCGATCCCGGGATCCGGCGAACGAGCTTGTCAAACCCGCGGCCGCGGGGGCTCTGGCCGCCGCCGCGGCCCTGTTCGTCGCCGGCTTTTTCGAATACAACTTCGCCGACTCCGAGATCACCCTCCTCTTCCTCTTCCTCATCACCCTCCCCTCTACTTTGGCTGCTGGAAATAATTGATTTAATTACATTTACAGCTAAAAAGCCCGTTTTTTGGCGATTTTTTTAACTAATTTATTTGTTATCAGATATTTCCAGCAGCCAGAGTAGAAGGGGAAGAAATGTGATAAAATGCTGTTTTGGGAGATTGAAGGAATGAAAAAGCTGATCGGGCGGGGTCTGGCCGTATTGGGCATTCTCTATCTTGTCTGGCTCGGCTGGATCGTCCTCAGTTTCCGATCCTACGGTCCGCCGCCCGGCCAAGACCCGGCCGCGGGCGACGGGCTCTTCGAGCTTCGCGGCGTTTATCACATCCACACCACCTTTTCAGACGGGCGCGGAACCCCTCGGACGGCGGCCCGGGCCGCAGCCCGCCGGGGTCTGGATTTCATCATTCTGACCGACCACGGCAACCCCAACTTCGCCTCCCTCGATCAAAAAGGCCGAATCGAAGACGTTCTCGTCCTGGCCGGATCCGAGCTTAACGTCAACCGCGGCCACCTGGTCGCTCTCGGCTTCAACCGGCCGAACCAAGATTTCCCGCGCATCGCCGAGAATGCCGCCTACGACGTCGCGGCCGCCGGCGGCTTCACCGTCATCGCCCACCCCTATTCAAAAACCCGCTGGTCCTGGGGGGGGTTCGCCCCCTACGGCGGCCTGGAAATTCTCAACACCGACGCCATGGTCCGGGCCCATTGGCCTCGGATCGCGCCGCGGCTGCCCGCCCTGCTCCTCCGCCCGGAAACCGTCCTTCTCCGCATGCTCGACCGCCCCGAAGCCGACTTTCGGAAGTGGGACGAGATCACTGCTTCCCGGCCGATGTTCGGCTATTACAGTTCGGACACCCATCTTCTCTACCGGGCCTCCTTTTCGCTCCTCCATCTCCATGTCCTTCTCGACAGCCCCCCGGCCGAGCCGTTCGAAGACGCCGAAACCCAAATCCTCGACGCCCTTCGTTTCGGCCGGTTTTTCAACGCCGTCGGTGCAGCGGCGCAGGCCACCGGATTCCGCTTCCATGCCGAAACGTCCGAACTTCGCCGGCCCATGGGATCCCAGATCGCCTCAACAGGTCCGGTCCGATTCACCGTCCGGGCACCGTTCGCTTTCCGCCACAGGATCCGCCTTCTCCGCGGCGGCATCCCCGTCGCCGAAGGCGCCGGCCGCCTCGTCCACGAAACGTCCGATCCGGGCGTTTACCGGGTCGAAGTTCATCTTCTGGAAAAAACCCCGCTCGACCCCGGCGTTCCGTGGATCGCCTCCAACCCCATTTTTTTCCGAAAGGACGCTCCGTGAATCCCACACTCCCTCTCCAACGCATGACATCGGCCGTCCGCGGCTTCCGGGATAAAAAAGTTCTCGTCATGGGCGACCTCATGCTCGACAAATACATCTGGGGCGATGTCCACCGGATTTCGCCCGAAGCGCCCGTCCCCGTCGTCGAAGTCCGCAAGGACTCCCTGGCCCTCGGCGGCTCCGGAAACGTCTGCCACAACCTCCAAAGCCTCGGCGCCTCGCCGATTCCCATCGGCATCGTCGGCCACGACACCGCCGGTCGCTGGATCCGCAAAAACGTCCCCGACAGCCGGGGCATCTTCGTCGACCGGTCCCGGCCGACAACCGAAAAAACCCGGATCATCGCCCATCACCAGCAGATCGTCCGCGTGGATATGGAGAAACGACACGCCCTGTCCTCCCGGCAGGAGAATCGCGTCGTCGATTTCCTGGCCGCGGAGACCTGCGACGGACTGATCCTCTCGGACTACGGCAAAGGTTTTTTCAACGCGCCTTTTCTGGGCCGCATCCTTGCCGTCGCCCGCGACAAGGGCCTGCTCGTCTGCGTCGATCCCAAAATCAACTCCATCCGGCACTTTTCCCCGGCCGCGCTCCTCACTCCCAACCATCACGAGGCCGAGCGCATCGTCGGCCGGCCGTGCCGCACCGACGACGAGATCGTCCGGGCGGGCGCCGAAATCCTCGACCTCATCGACGCGCGCTATCTCATCATCAAACGCGGCGAGCAGGGCATGACCGTGTTCGAGAGAGACATGACGCCCGTCCACATTCCGGCCGTGACCCGCGAAATCTTCGACGTCACGGGCGCCGGCGACACGGTCATCGCCGTCGCCGCCCTGGCCCTTCTGAGCGGCACGGACATCCTCGAAGCGGCGATTCTGGCCAACGCCGCGGCCGGCATCGTGGTCGGAAAGATCGGCACGGCCGCCGCGACTCCGGAGGAGCTTCTGGCGTCCATCGCCGAATCGAAATGAAAGGATCACGTTAGATGTGCGGAGTCATCGGCATTCTCTCCGATCGGCACGTGTTTCCCGATCTCTACCAGGGTCTCCTCGCCATCCAGCATCGGGGACAGGACTCGGCCGGCATCATCACCTATGACGGCCGCTTCCACACCAAAAAAGGCAACGGCCTGGTCCGCGACATTTTCACCGACAAGAGCCTGTCGCGCCTGACGGGCCCGGTCGGCATCGGCCACACCCGCTATCCGACGATCGGAGGCGGAGGCGGAGAGGACGCCCAGCCGTTTCAGATCAACGCGCCGTTCGGCATCATCATGGCCCACAACGGCAACGTCACCAATTACGACGAACTCCGGACGGAGCTCTTCGAAACCCACCACCGTCTCCTGAATTCCGAGTGCGACGTCGAGGTCATCCTCAACGTCTTCGCCCAGAACCTGGCCCGGGAACAGGCGCGCGAGCTCCGGCCCGAGCACATCTTCCAGGCGGTCGAGGGCGTCTACGCCAAGGTCCGGGGAAGCTATGCCGTCGTCGCCTACATCGCCGAACAGGGTCTCGTGGCTTTCCGCGACCCCTTCGGCATCAAGCCGCTGGCCTACGGCAGCCGCGCCGACGGGCTGCTCACATCCTATGCCTTCGCCTCGGAGACGGTCTGCCTCAACATCACCAATTTCTCGGACATCCGTCACATCCGGCCCGGCGAGGCCGTCTTTATCGATAAAGCCCGGCAGGTCCACACCAAACGAATCGCCGTGTGCCCCCACACCCCCTGTCTTTTCGAATGGGTGTATTTCGCCCGCCCCGACTCCTTCATCGACGGCGCCAACGTCTACAAATGCCGGGTGAACCTGGGACGCTTTCTGGCCGAGGAGATCCGCAAACGTAATCTTGCGATCGACGTCGTCGTCCCCGTGCCGGATTCGGCCCGGGATGCGGCCATCGAGATCAGCCGCGCCCTGAACCTCAAGTACAGCGAAGCTCTCGTGAAGAACCGCTACATCGGGCGGACTTTCATCATGCCGGCCGCCAACAACCGCAAGGCCTCGGTCCGGGAGAAGCTCAACCCCATCACTTCTGAAATCCAGGGCAAGAATATCCTTCTCGTCGACGACAGCATCGTCCGCGGCAACACCTCGCGGGCCATCGTCGAGATGGTCCGGGAATGCGGCGCGAAGACCGTCTATTTCACGGTCTATTCCCCGCCTCTCCGTTTTCCCTGCGTCTACGGCATCGACATGCAGACGAAAACCGAGTTCGTGGCCCGGGACGCCGACGAGGAGACGGTCGCCCGGCGCATCGGCGCCGACCAGGTCATTTATCAGACGCTCGACGCTCTGAAAGAAGCCGTCCGCATGGAGAACCCGGAGCTCGTCGATTTCTGCGCCGCCTGTTTCGACGGCCGCTACCCGACCGGCGACATCACGCCGGACCTTCTCCGGGACATCGAAAAAGGGCGCGCGGCGGCCCGCGACGCCCAGCTCGAACTCAACCTCATCAAATAAAACCCGGAAAAATCCGTTGCCCTGAAGAAACGCGAATTGGAAGGATTACCCTTTTTCGATGGCCTCGAGGCGGGCCTTGAGCTGCTTCAGGTCCTTGACGATGTCCGGGATCTGAGGCAGCAAAACCCACATCTTGCGCCAGACGCGGATGTCCTGGTGAGGGATGCCGGCGACAAAGGCGCCGTCCGGGACGTCCTTGGTGATTCCCGACTTGGCGGCGACGATGGCGTTGTCTCCGATCCGGACGTGGTCGGCGATTCCGACCTGGCCGCTCAGGATGGCGTTCCGGCCGACGGACGAGCTTCCGGCCACTCCGACCTGGGCCACAAGAATCGCGTTTTCGCCGATGTCCACATTGTGGGCCACCTGGACGAGATTGTCGATTTTCGCCCCTCGCCGCACCCGCGTTTCGTCGAGGGCCGCACGATCGATGGTCGTGTTCGCGCCGATCTCGACATCGTCCTCGATGACCACCCGGCCCATCTGGGGGATTTTCCGATGCGTCCCGTCCTCGAGACGGATGTAGCCGAACCCGTCCGCACCGACGACGACGCCGTTATGGAGAACGACCCTGTCGCCGACGATGCATCCCTCGCGCACGGAGACATGCGAATGGATGACGCAGTCGTCGCCGATCTCGGCCCCGGGGTAGATCGTCGCCAAAGCCCGGACGATCGTCCGGTCGCCGATGGAAGCGCCGGCGCCGACATAGGCCAGCGGTTCGATCGAAACATCCCGGCCGATCCGGGCGTCGCCGGCCACACAGGCCAGGGGATGGATGCCCGGCTGCGGCCGTGGCGTCTCATGAAAGAGCTCGACTGCACGGATGAAGGCCAGATGGGGATGGGCGGCCCGGATAACGGGGATCCGCTCATAGCGCTCGCCCTCCGGGATTACCGCCGCCGAGGCGAATGAGGCGTCGAGCGCCGGGCGATGTTTCGAACCGCTTATGTAGACGAGATCGCCTTTTCGGGCCGTCTCGAGCGAGGCCACGCCCGTAATTTCGGTCTCTCCTTCGCCCTCCAAGAGACAACCCAGAATCTCGGCAATGTCCTTGAGCTTCATACCCCCCCCTCTTTCCGGATCCGCCTCTCATTGAGGACGGCGGCCAGTTCCGCTCCCCACAGCAGAATGCTCAGGGAGAATGTGATCCAGAGAAGAAAAAAGATGATGGAGGTCAGGGTTCCCTGAAGGAGCCGGGACAGGACGATTCCGACCACGGATAAATTGGCGATGTAAAAGGCGAACAGCCTCTTGAAGGCCTCCCAGAGAAGTGCGGCGACGGCCGAGGCGATGACGACGCTCCAGGTGTCGACCCGGACTTCGGGAATGAACTTGTAGATCATGAACATGACCAGGAACGTCAGGGCGTAGGGCATGATGTACTGGATGAAGAAATTGTTGACCACGGACAACAGTTCCGGGCTGAGATATTCCGCCGCCACGGCGCTTTCCCGGAGCGATCGGTGGACGGCCGTCCAGACGGCCGTGATGGACAGGGAAAAGAGCATGATGACGCCGATCGAGAACATCAGGATGAATTCCATGAGGCGGTTGTAGAAGAAGGATTTGTGATACTCGGCCCGGAAGATTTTGTTGATCGTGCCGATGAGGTTGGAAAAAACGAAACTGGCCGCGACGACCGATCCGACCAGACCGAACAGTCCGAGGTTGGCCACCCCCTCGGAAACGACCTCGAGCCTCCGGAAAAAAATCGGGTCCATTTTGGCGAAAAACTCGTCGGTGAAGATGTTCAGGCTTCGGAAGGCGATCTCCGAACTTCCCAGAATCCGGGCCGAGATGAAGGCGAACAGGGCGACGAGCGGCACGACACAGAGCAGGAGAAAATAGGAAATCACGACGGCCGACGTGCCGCACCCGTCGTCGTTGAATCGTTTGAACGATTGACCTAGGATTCGAAATGCCGAGAACATCTTCCGCTCAATCACATCAAGGTTTTACGCGAACGGACGTTTATGATACGTCAATTGCCCCCTCAACGCAACACTGCCGAGGCTGTGTGTTAAAAAGCCGGGAGTTTATTTTCTTTTCCCGATACCCGGCTCTTTTAACCCTTCGGGCGTCCCGATCTCACCATTCCGACTGCGTCGCAGCCCACTCGACGTAGCTCAACTACGCCTTCGTGGGCCGCTTCCTTGCCGGAACGGCAATCTCGACCCGCGCACAGCCTCGGCTCAGTCTAAGCCTGCTTGCGGAAAAAGTTGTGGTATGCTGTAATCGTCAACCCGAGGACCCATGAGCCTGCGCATCGGCATCGACGCCCACGCCGCGGAGGCGGGCGGCACCGGAAACGGCACCTACATCCGCGGTCTCATCCAGGGACTCCTTGAAATCGATTCGGAAAACACCTACATCCTCTATGTGACCGATCCGGCCCATCCCGTCTACGCCGGCCTGCGCCTTCCCGAAAATGCCGAAATCCGCCCCCTCCCGGCCGCAAAAGCCTTCATCCGCATTCCCGTTCATCTGGCCCGGATGTCCCGCCGCGACCGCCTCGACATTCTCCACGTTCAATACATCGCCCCGCCCGTCCACGACGGAAAGCTCGTGGCCACGATCCACGATCTGGGATTTCTTCGCGTCCCGCAAACGTTTCCCCGCTTTTTCAATCTCAGATCCCGGATTCTCGTCCGCAGAACAGCTCTTCGGGCGGCGCGGGTCATCACCGGGTCGGAGTACTCCCGAACTGACATCCTGCGCGCCTACGAATTGCCCCCCGAGAAAATCGCCGCCGTTCCCTACGGCGTATCCCCCGACTTTTCCCGCCCCCACAGCGAGGACGACATTCGGGATGTCGCGGTGCGATACGGCGTCGTCCGGCCCTACGTCCTGTGCGTCGGGCGGCTCAACCCGCGAAAAAATCTGCCCGTCCTGGCCACGGCCTTCGCCGACGCAAAGTCCGCTTCCGAAGCGCCCCACACCCTGGTCATTGCCGGACGGGCCGACTTCACCTCGGATCGCATCATGAGCGAAGCCGCCCGCCGGGCCGGCAATGCCGTCCGGTTTACGGGTTTCGTCAGGGACGAGGACCTGCCAGCGCTTTACCAGGGCGCCGACGTGTTCGTCTATCCCTCGCTTTTCGAGGGGTTCGGACTGCCCGTTCTCGAAGCCATGGCCGCCGGGGTCCCCGTTGTGACGTCGAACACAACCTCGCTGGCCGAGACGGCAGCCGGCGCGGCACTGACCGTCAATCCCTCCGACCCTGCAGCTCTGGCCGACGCCCTGCACGCCATGATGACGGATCCGGAGATGCGCCGTGCCTGTCGCAGGAAAGGGCGGATCCGAGCCGCCGACTTCACCTGGCGGGAAACCGCCCGGCGGACACTCGAAATCTACCGGGCCGCCGCCCGAATGTGATTTCTTCTCTTTTCAGATTTTCAGCTTCATTTATCCACAATCGCTTTTTGCTTTTTTAAAGGCAAGCGCATAGAGCATGTCTCCTCTGACGACCGTGCGCAGGCCGTCGTAGAGGCCCAACAGGCATCGTTTCCATGCTTGGGTCGGCAAGACGGCATCCGATCCCCCCGTCATTCCGAGAAGACGTCTCATCTCATGGTTCTGGATTTTCCGCACAAGCCGGGTTTTTTCCAAACGGGTGTGGATACGCCGCCAGCGCAGATGGCGGCGCGTCCCGGGAGCATGCGTAGCCTCAGGATTGAAAGTCAGGACGTTAACCGGCCCCATCACCTCAAATCCGGACTCCTTGAGAATCCGGGTCAGAGTCCCGGCCGTGAAATAAAAAAGGTGTTCGGCGGGAGAGAGAACGGCCCAGTTCCAGCCGAGGATGAGACGACTCAGACTGCGGAAGTCCGGTGTGCTTACGATGAGTTTCCCGCCCGGCTTCAAGACACGGGCCGCTTTGGCCAGAACTTTCTGCGGCTCGCAGACGTGCTCAATGACGTCAAGAAGCGTGACGGCGTCGTATGCTTCCGCAGGGATTCCGGCGGATTCGAATGTCCCTTCCCAGACAGGGACTCCCGCGACGTTCCGCGAGAAGGCCGCCAGCGCGGTCGAAACCTCGACCCCTTCTCCCGCCCATCCCCGTCCGGCCGCGGACAGGATGAAGCAACCCGGCCCGCACCCCACATCCAGGAGGCGGGCTCCGTGGCGGGGCGCATCTCCCAGCAAGGCGAGCGGAATGTGAAAATGGTTCCGGACATGATTGATGTCCAGCGTCTCACCCGATATCTTCAGGGAGGCCAGGCATTCAGCAACGAAATCCGACCGATCATATCTGGTCATCAGTTCGGACCAGGGCCGCCGGGGGTCGGCCAGGACCAGCCGCACCCCCGGCAGGACGCAATCGGAAGATCGAACTTGACGCACACAGGCCGCCGCGCCGATCCGCCGCAAAGGGGACAGACCGCGCGTTCCAGTGACGTCATCGGGATTCTAAGCGCCCGGCTTCCGCCGGAATCTTCCGCCTTCAATCTCGGTGAAGGCTCTTGAAAAGGTTTTCATAGGTCAGGGTGACCTTGTCCCAGTCGTAACGTTCACGGATGATAGCCCGCGTCCTGTCTTTCATTCCGGCCATTTTGTCCGGATTCTCCAGGGTCCAGGCCATCTTCCGGAACAGGTCGGCGGCATTCTTGCGAAAATACAGTCCCTCATCCCGGAGAACCTCCCTGTTGAAGGGCACGTCGCGGGCCACGACGAAAGCTCCGGCCCCCATGGCCTGGAGCAGGGCCGGATTGGTTCCTCCGACTTCGTTGCCGTGGATATAGGCATGGCAGTTGCAGAGCAATTCTCTCAGGATATTCCGGTCATAGACGAACCCGGGCAAAACGATTCGCTCGTTGCCGTGTTTTCGCATCTCCCGGGCATACCGGCCGCGGTAGGTCGTCCCGCCGATGAGAACGAGCTTTTTGCCCGTATTCAATTTCCGGAAGGCCTCGACCGTGAGATGGGGATTGTTTTCGGGTTCGAAGCGCGTGATCTGGAGGAAGTAGCCGCCGGGGCGGATGCCGAAGCGGTCCAGCAGGCCGGGCTCGCGGCTGTGTTCCAGGTCGCCTCCATAAGAGATGTAATGGGAATCCCGGCCGTAGGCCTCGCGATAATAATTCCGGATGGCTTCGGAATCCGTGACCAGCGGGATATCGAACCGCGTCGCCAGCCGCTCGGCCAGGCGATGATACAGGCGGCCGACGGCGCCCCATTTGCCGCGCTTCCATTCTAAACCGTCGGTATGCAGGACCACGTTTTTTTTCAGGATGCGCGGCATGGGCAGGAAGATGCTGTTGGCCGTGTTGAAGATGAGATAGATGTCGAACGACCGGCGCAGACTGAAAGCCAGCGAGAGGAAAGAATGCCCCAGAGTCTCCAGTGTTTTGACCCGCATCTCGGGAAGGGTGATGACATTCATGCCGAGGTATTCCCGGATTTGACGCCGGTAATAGCCCGAACGGCCGTAAACCCAGATTTCATGGCCCCTGGCGGCCAATCTCCGGCCGATTTCCTCGACGCAGGTCTCGAATCCGCCGTAGCGGGCGGGGACGCCCCGGGTGCCGATGATGACGATTTTCATGGCCGCCGCCCCACGCCTGTCAGAATTCTGCGGATTCCGGCTCGAACGCCGATCGGCAATTTCTGGGACAGGTACCACAGCCGGCCGTGGACCGCCCTTTCGACGGAGCCGGGATTGCGCCCGGCCGCAACCGCGGACAACGTCCGCCGGCTTGGCTTGGAGCGCTTGACGAACCGCCCGTCAAAAACGCCGCGGCAGACGTCGACGAGCGGCGCGGCGGTTTTCGTCCAGGTGAACTCCGGCCGGACGCCGGCGATATTCTCCCGGAATTCCCGCCTCACACCGTCTCCTCCCGCAAGTTCCAACATCGCTCCGGCCAACCCCTCGACGTCTCCGCAGGGCACAACCCGCCCGAGACGCCTCTCCCGGACGAGGTCGGCCAGGACATCCCCCTCCGTGCAGAGGATCGGAAGGTCGAACTTGAGGTAGTCCAGAACACGCGTGCGGAAAGCAAAGCGCGTCTCGATATGGAGGTCATGGACGGAGACTCCGACGTCGGCGTCCCGGAAAAACGCCCCGCGCCGGGCGTAATCGACCCAATCCCGATTGAAGAACACATGCCGGCCGGTCAGACCCAGCTCGTCCGAAAGGGCGACGGCATCCGAGGCCGCCTCAAAATCGGCCAGAAGAGGATTGGGGTGACCGGTGGACAGAAAAACCAGTTTGATCGCGGGGTTTTTCCCGGCCGCCCGTTCCACGGCCCGGATCAGGGTCAGGGGATCGAACCAATTGCAGAGAACCCCCCCCCAGAGAAAGACGATGTCCTCCCGTCCGATTCCGGGCACGACGCCCCGCAGCGCGGGCTTTTCGGCGGGTTGAGACGGCGCCTCCGACTCCTCGATCCCGAAGGGCACGACGTTGACCAAACCGTCGAGCGCGGGGGAATCCTCCACGGCCCGGGGATCGATCCGGTCGAGCGCCATCAGGGCGCCCAGAATGAGATCCCTTTGCCGCTCATTGGCGCAGAGGAAATGATCCCCGTGCACGATCTGGTCGTTGAAGACGCTCAAATCGTGAAGATGGACGGCCTCCCGTTGCCGGGGCGACATGGAACCGCGGCGGTGGACGAACAGATTTTCCAGGGGGAAGGGCACATAGAGATCGCAGACGAGAAAAGCCGGAATGTCCTTGAGGAACGGAAACTTGGAAAGCACATATCCCTGGATGAGCACGATCCGGCTGTTTCGCGCCGCATCCCTCAGCGCGGCCGGGCGGCCGACGGCATACCGCATCAATTCAAACGGCAACGCGCCGCCGCCCGGTTCCCCGCCGGGCGTGCCGGGAGAATATTCGGGAACGGCCAGCGTCGTCCGGAAATCCGCGGCCAGGCGCCGGGCGAGTTCCCAGGCCCGGATGCCGGGGCCGGCCATCCGGGCGCCGGCGACGTCGTCGCTGATGACCAGGATGTCAGGCACGGGCACCCTCCGGATCGAACCCCGACCGAAAACGCCGGTTTTTCAAGTTTCCGACAAGCGCGAGAAGAAAGGCGATCTGAACGGCTTCGAAGAGAACAAACGCGGCGGCGAGCAGGACCGCGGACCCGGATCCGGGCAAACCGGTAACTTGGGCAAGAATGCGGCCCCAGGCTCCGGCCGGCGTTTTGCGGGAATAGGTCCGGAAGGTCAAGTCTCCGGTCAAAGGCCGGCCGTTGAGGATGGCCCGTCCCCCGGGATAGACATCCGCGGTGTTCATCCAGACGCTCAGGGCGTTGTCAAGAGTCGAATCCGGCGAGGACAGGATGAAGATATAGTGTCTCCCGCCCGATCCCGCGACAGGATCAAAAGCGATGGGTGTGAACAGGTTATTGAGCACGTCGGAGGCGTTGAAGACGATTTCCGCAACGGGCTTTTGTCCCTGTCGGCCTTCCCACAACTTGAAAAAAACGTCCTCATTATTGTCTCGGCCGTAGGTTCCAAACATGACATCGATGCGGGACAGCCCGTCGGAAGGCGCAACAAATGTCTGCCCGATTTCTGTCCCGCCCATGATGTGAGGCGAGGGCACGGCATTGGGCCGGGAATTGATTTCCAGGGTGTCCCAGGCTTTGAAAAAAACCAGCCATATATGGGCCAGGACAAAAACGGAGGCGGCGGCGATTTTCACGAAGTCAACGGCTCCAAAGGTCTTTCTCTTCACAGGAGAAAACATCTTATCTCACAGGGCGGCCCGGCTCAACACCTTATTTCAGTGCCGCCGCCTACAAATCGCGGAGATTGTCCTGCACCAGCCGGATTTGGGCGGAGAGCTCTTCGAGCTTTTTTCTTTCGGATTCGACGACGGCCGCGGGCGCCCGCTCGAGAAAGTCCGGTTTGGCCAGCTTGGCTTCGGCCTTGGCCCGGTCGGCTTCGAGTTTGGAGAGTTGAGCTTTCAGCCGGGCGGTCTCCTTGGCCGGATCGACCAGGCCCGGCAGATAGATTTCCATGTCGCCGAGAACCTGGACAACGGATCCGGGCGGCCGGACGACCTCGGAGCCGATCTCGATTTTCGAAAGTCCGGCCATGTGCGCCAGAATGTCCTTCAATTCCGAAAGGATGCGGGCCGGGCCGGGGACGGCTTTGATGAAGGCCTCGAGTTTTCGGGAGGGAGGGATGCTGTGAAGGGCGCGGAGATCGCGGACGGCCCGGATGACATCCTGGACCGTATCGAAATCGGCTTCGACAGCAGGGTCTTCGAGGCAGGGGTCCGGGCCGGGCCAGGCGGCCGTGATGAGAAGCTCCGGCACGGCCTCGGGCGTCTCCAGGCCCCGATACGGCCTCACGGCGTTCAGACGCTCCCAGATGACCTCGGTGATAAAAGGCACGACGGGATGAAAGAGGCGGAGGACGCGGTCAAGGGCGTGCGCCAGGACGATCCCGGCGGCGGGAGCGCGTTCGGGATCCTTGAAGCGGGGCTTGACGTATTCGAGGTAGCGGTCGCAGAGGTCGGACCAGAAAAATTCCCGGGCCGTGCCGATTGCGGCGGAGGGATTGTAATCGGCCAGATGGGCGGTGACCCGTGAGATGGTCCGGGAGAGCCGCGACAGGATCCAGCGGTCCTCGGATTCGAGGCGGGGGGATGCGGCGGGAGCGGCGGCGGACGGATCGGCGGTTCGGCCGGCCGCCTCGAGGTTGGAGAGAGCGAAGCGGGCCGCGTTCCAGAGCTTCGTGCAGAAGGCCCGGCCGACCTCGAAGCGCTCGCTGATGACCTTGGCCAGAGGCAGATCGGGCATGGTGCCGAGAACGTCGAATTCCTTGCCGGTTTTCGGGCAGATGTAGGTGAAGACAGTGCGGCCGTGCCGGGCTTCGGCCAGTTCGACGATCTCCCCCGTGTAGGGCGAGACGGCCTGGACGGGCAGGCGGATGTCCTGGGTTCCGGTCTGCATTTCGCAGAGGACGTAACGCATGGCGTCGGCGCCGTATTTTTCGATGATGTCCTGGGGATCGATGCCGTTGCCCTTGCTCTTGCTCATGCGCTCGCCTTTTCCGTCCTGGATGGTGGCGTGGATGAAGCTGTCGGTGAAGGGCACGTCGCCCAGAAGGTAGAGGCCCATGACGACCATGCGGGCCACCCAGAGCGTGATAATGTCGCGCCCGGTGACGAGGCAGGATCCGGGGTAGTAATAGGCCAGGGCATCGGGAAGGCCGGGGGCGGCGGGGCCGAGCGGCCTCTGGCCGGGATCGACGGCGGCGGTGGCCGGATCGGGCCAGCCGAGCGTGCTGAACGGCCAGAGGGCGGAGCTGAACCAGGTGTCGAGGACGTCGGGATCCTGGACGAGGCCGGCGGCTTCGAGGCGCGGGGCGAGTTCGGCTTCGGCCGTCTCGTCGCGGAGGCAGACGAGAAGATCGAAGCGGGCGGCGGGATCGGCGGCGGCGGGGCGGGCGATATCGAATTCGCCGGGAGAGCGCAGGCCGCCTTCGGCGTCGGCGATCCAGGCGTGGAGGCGGTCGTCGCCGGAGAGAGGGAGGACTGAGGCGGCGGATGCGGCACCCGCGGCGTCGAAGTTCCCGCTCCAGATCGGGATGCGGTGTCCCCACCAGAGCTGGCGGCTGATGCACCAGTCGCGTTTTTCGGCCAGCCAGCTTGTGTATGTCCCGCCGTAGCGCTCGTGGTCGGGGTGGAAGGTCAGTCTCAACCCGGAGGGGGAGGCCCAATCGCGGCGGACGGCGTCCATGGCCGCCTGGGCCAGGCCGGGGGAGCGGAACGGTTTCGAGGTTCCGGAGCCGAGAGCCACGCCGCCGGGAACGTCGCCCATGCGGACAAACCATTGTTTGGAGAGATAGGGCTCGATGGGCGTCTTGGAGCGGTCGGAGTGGCCGATTTCGACAGCCCGGTCCTCGACGGATTCGAGGAGGCCGCGGGACTCGAGGTCGGAGACAACCCGGGTCCGGGCATCCATGCGGTCGAGTCCGGCGTAGGGGCCGGCCGCGGCGTTCAGCGTGCCGTCGGGATTCAGGATGTTGATGATGGCGATTTCGTCTTTGTGACGGCTCCAGACGTCGTAGTCGTTGGGATCGTGGCCCGGCGTGATCTTGACGCAGCCCGAGCCGAGTTCGGGGCGCGCCCAGGCGTCGAGGATGAGCGGGATCTCCCGGTCGAGGAGGGGCAGAAGGACCTTGCGGCCGGCACGAGCCATGTCCCGGAGCTTGAGGAGAAAAGGCAGATGCGACGTGCGGCGGGACTCGACCTCCTCGAGTTCGCGTTCGAGCTGGGGTTTTTCTTTTTTCGGGGCGGCGGCGATGCGGGCGCGGAGCGAGGCGGCGGCTTCGTCGAGAGCGGATGCGGGTTCGGGGTGGCAGGCGACGGCCGTGTCGCCCAGCATGGTCTCGGGCCGGGTCGTGGCCACGGTGATGTGGGCGGGCTCGCCGGGGAGCGGATCGATCACGGGGTAGCGGATATGCCAGAAGTGCCCCTGGACCGTCTCGTGGACGATCTCGTCGTCGGAGACGGCTGTCCGCAGGAGGCAATCCCAGTTGACGAGGCGGTCGCCGCGGAAGACGAGCCCGTCGCGGAAGAGGCGGAAAAAGGCCTCGCGCACGGCCCGGGCGCAGACGGCGTCCATGGTGAAGCGCTGACGGAGCCAGTCGCAGGAGCAGCCCATGCTTTTCTGCTGGCGGATGATGCGCTGCTGGTATTCGTCCTTCCAGGCCCAAATTTTGTCGATAAGCGCCTCGCGGCCGATGTCCAGGCGCGTTTTGCCCTCGAGTTCGAAGAGGCGTTTTTCGACGACGGCCTGCGTGGCGATTCCGGCGTGGTCCGTGCCCGGCATCCAGAGGGTGTTGGCGCCGGACATCCGCCGCCAGCGGGTCAGGAGATCCTGCATGACGTTGTCCATGGCGTGGCCCATGTGGAGGGCGCCGGTGACATTCGGAAGCGGCATCATGATGACATAGCGGTCGGCGCGGTCGTCGGGAACGGCGGCGAAAGCGTCGGCGGTCTCCCAGCGGGCGGTGACGGCCGTTTCGTGGATCTGATGTTCGAAGTGCTTCGGCATATCGATTGTCGGGGACATCGGTTTGGCTTTGGTCATGGGAGCTCCGGAGGCGGCCCTCGGGCCGCAAATCCAGGTTATCTTACATCAGAACCCCCCACCGACTCAAGCACCCCCTTTTCCCGCTGCTTTGGCTGCTGGATGTTGTTGATATTTATACGTTTACACATTAAAAGCGCTGTTTTTCCGCAGAATTTTTACTATTTCTATTATTATCAACAACATCCAGCAGCCAAAGCGAAAAATTGACGATTACGGGACATTCAAGTATGATAATTTAAATTTATGAAATCGATTCTTTTCCTGTTCATCATATGCCTCACGGTTCTTCCGGGTTGCCGAACGGACAAAGCCGACGGGGAAGACTTCACGAGCTGGCGTGCGGCATCCGAAATCATCAACATTCCGAAAAAGACCGGCCAGTCGAATCATCTGGATAACATTCTGTTTCTTGACGATTTTTTTGGAAATTTCGACAAGATCCGCATCGAGCACCGCCTTGTCCACGAAATATACGAATTGCCGCTTCCGGCGATCGAGGTGAAACAGGGTTCGGCGAAACAGCGGCGCGGGACCCTGAAAATCTCAGGAGAAGACATCGTCCTCCAATTGGCCCTCGACAACGATCTCATGACATCCCGTAAACTGAATCTTCTGGAGTTGGACCTGGACTCCCGCGATGATCTCGACATCAAGGTTTTCATGACTCCAAAAGGCCGGGAGGAAGCCACCGATCTGCAGGGGGGAGTGGGTATTTTCGTCCACGAGTTTTTTTCGCCCGGCGGAACCGGGAAAGCCGACCGGATCATGACTCTCAACCTAACCCAGCGATTCGGCCTGTATCCCCTCCCGATGGGCCGCCTGACGATCAAAATTGCGGGAGCGGAACAGGACCGGCGGGCCGTCACATTGAGATTGAACGGCGTCCGGCTGCTCTCCCCGAACGTGTATTTCACCAGGACCGCACCCGTCCTGGACTACCACCGGTACGGCGGCGCAGATCGGCGTCGTCTGAAGTCCGTGTTCTTCCCGGCCGGAACCGAAGCCACTTACACCCTTGTCCCCAACCCCGAAAGGGAGGAGGAACCCGTTGTTATCGACGGTTACCTGGGAAGCGTGGACGGTCGCGATGTCGGTTTCGAAATCCGCATCAATGAGGACGTCCTTGTCTCCGGCAAGGCGGGTTCCGATATTGAACATTTCCGGGAAGTGATCCCCTCCGCCCGTGCGGCGGGGCCGCTGGTTATGACCATCCGGGTGACCGGCGAATCCGGACAGGTCGGCTTCCTCGGAAACATGAGCGTCTACCATCCCTGGAAAGAACGGAGAAACGTCGTTCTCTACCTGATCGATGCTTTGCGGGCGGATATGGGCGGCATCCAAACCCCGCTTTTTGAAGAGTTCAACGCCGGAGCGGTTTTTTCAAACGCCTATGCCAACGCGACGGCGACGGCGGACTCTCTCCCCTCCCTTTTCACCGGGAAATACAAGTTCACCCTGGTCGAGAAACCCGCGGACAACCCCTTCATCAGCAATAAAGAGACACTCCTCGCCGAATATTTCAAGCGCAAGGGTTACATGACGGTCGCATTCATCAACAACCCTTGGCTGGACCTGTCCAATGCTTCCCGGGGATTCGACCAGATCTATTTCTGCTGGAATCCGCTTGAAAACGCAAAAATCTCGCCTTCTTCCACACCATGGAACCCCATGTTCCCTACGATACGCCTCTCGAAGACAGGGTGTTTTCAAAGGGGGCCTCTCCGGAAATCCTGGAGCGGCTTTTCCGACATTTCACGGAAACTCCCCACAGCCCCACTCTCAAAGACCCGACGGACGAAGAGTTGACGACGCTTGTGAATGTCTACCGCGACGCCGTTCTCATGTCTTCTCGACATTTCAAGACAATCCATGATGAGCTATACGGTCGCGGTGAGCGGTTTTTCGAGCACGGATCATGGATCCACGGCGGTCCGGATGTCTATGACGAGGTGCTTCGAATCCCCCTCATGATGAAAGGAAAGAACATCCGGTCCGGCATCTACGGGCACCGCATCCAGTTGCTCGATATTTTCCCCACCATCATGGACTGGCTGGGCGACGAACCGGCCTCCACACTTCACGGGCGGTCCTTGTTAAAAGACCTGGACGACATGTCGATGACGCCGCAGACCTCGAAACCCTGGGAACACCGCACGATCTATGCCGACGGCATGGGCCGACAGGTCCACTACGCGCTGATCAGGGACGACATCAAGATCATTCTCCGGGGCGAACACGTCGAGGTCTATCATCTGGCCCGGGATCCCGGCGAAATGACAAATCTCGCCTCCCGTCAGGAATTTCAAGAGATGATTGCCGAGGCCCGCGCCTTTCAGGAAAGCTTCGAGAAGAACACGGAAAAACTCGTCAGGGAAATGTCGGCCGAGGAGAAAGAACGGCTTCGTTCCCTCGGCTATCTCCGGTGACGACGGCGCCTTTCTTTCCGCGCCTTCCGGCCCCTCCCCCGGTTTCCTTATTTGATATAGCCGAGGCTCCGCAACCGGTCCAGATCCCGGGCGTCCATCGGAGATTGCGGATCCCTTGAGGAATCCCTAAAAACCGCGCGGACCTCGAGGTCCTGCTTGACCTGCCTACGGAGAAAAGCGTTCATCCGGTCGATTCTTACCTGATGTTCCGGCAGACCATGGAGATTGACCTGTTCTCCGGGGTCGGCGGTCAAATCGAAAAGGGCCGGGCCCTGTCGTGTTTCGTAAAGCTTGAAGCCGTCCCAGCGGACGGCCGTGTGATAAAAGGGTGCGGGGCCCGCCGGACAGATCTTATCCCGTCCGGTCAGCCATGAATTGAGACTGACCCCCTGGCAGGCTTCGGGGGGAGGCAGGCCGGCCATGTCCAAAATCGTGGGTCTCAGATCGACGATACGGACCTGCTCCCGGAGGCGGCGGGGCACCCCGTACCTTCTTTCAAGATGCGGCGGCGGGACGATGATCAAGGGAATCCGGACAACCGGATCATAGAGCGAAGAATGCAGCATATAACCGTGTTCGAGAAATTCCTCTCCATGATCCGAAGTGATCACGACGAAGAGATTTTCGTCCCTCCCGTGTTTCTCCAGGAATCGGCCCAGACGGTCGTCCGTGTAAGCCAACCCCTCATCATATTGGTCGCGGAAGTGCTCGGCTTCCTCAGGTGTAATCCGGATTCGTCCCTCCGTCACCGCGACAAGAAACAGGCTCCCGTTCGGGGTGCGTTCCTCCCAGTCCGTAAAGCGCCCCTGATAGCCCGAAGTCCAGCGGCCGTGGAAGGGTTCCGGGGCCTGGTAGGGCCGGCCATCGAAATCGGAGTGGGGATCGAAAAGATGAATGAAAAGAAAAAAAGGCTTGTCCGGATCCCGGCGATCCTTCAACCAGGTCTCCGCTTCCTCGATCACCACATCGGCTGACCGGAAACCGGTTTGAAAAACCTGGAAACCCTGGTCCATGCCGAATTTTTCACACAGCCAGGTGCCGTGGGCCGCAAACCCCGCGGTTTGATAAAGCCCTGATTCGAGGAAATCCTCGGCGAGCGTGACATAGGCCGAATTCAGGGGGACTCCTCCGTCTTCATATGTCGTCCCATGGGCCGCCGGGAATAATCCTGTGAAAAGGGAGGCATGGGAAATCAGGGTGTTTTCCGTGACGGTGACCGCCTGGTCGAAAACAAGACCCCGCCGCCCGATGGCGTCCAGGTAAGGCGAGGTTGGGCGCGGGTTGCCGTAGAGGCCGAGGCGATCGACGCGGGCCGTGTCGATGGAGATCAGGATGACGGATGGAGGCTCACCGGAGCCTCGGGAGCAGGCAGCAAAATAGCCGAGAAACAAGGCGGTCGCGAGAATCCCCCAAACCGGGATCCCCCGGAATCCGAAACGTCCAGTCATTTTATTTCACAAATCCAGTCTAGGGAAGATTCGCCGGCGCGTCAAGATGAGCCCGACCTCGGAACGACCGTGATCTTGACGGTGATTCTGTCGTTCAGGCCGTTGTTGTGGTCTCTCAGGAAAACCAGCGTATATTCGCCGAGGAAGCCAGGACCCAATTGCCAGGTAAAGAGCCCCGTCCGCGGATCGAGTCTTGATCCAATGGGCAGAGTCCGCAACTCATCACCGACCACAAGGAAACCCGTATGCGCAACCCCGGTGTCCAGGGGTCGACCATGATTCCGGGAAACAGGCAAAACGGTCAAAGGCGGCGTTTCAGAAACCGGAACACCCGGCTCGGCCGCAGCTCCGTCTCCGAGTGCGATCTCGATCCGATCGACCTCGTGCACCGCCAGCCGGACGATCCCCCGTTGATCGGGCGCCGCGGCCTCCGCCGCAACATTCTCCGAATACCCGGTCTTCACCCCCACGGCATCAAATCGCAGAGGGAGCCTCATGATTCCATCGATCGTCAAAGATCGGGGCCTCGGGCTACCCCAAGCCTTTCCGGCCGCCATCCCCGAGGATTCAAATTCCTTTTCCGCTGCGCCTGTCTTATTCTGCACCCGGAAGAATCTCGATCCGATCGCCGTCGCATTCCCCGCGTCGTCGGCAACGCTCCAATTTATCGTGTGAAGACCGTTTTCATACCGCGTCGTGTCCAGTTCGAAATACCCCACCGCGTTGTCCGTGTTTTTGTAATCCGGAAACAGCGTCGCAATGTCCGAACGATAATAGCCGTAATTCGGTCTCCCCAAGGCCTGACCGTTCACCCACACCCGCAGTGTCGATCCGTCGAGCGGAATCATGTTAGGCTGCGGCGTCAGCGCCCACGCCCAGTTCCGGTACGCACTCCCTGATACAACGCCACCCTGCGCCGGTGTATCGATCGTCCCGAACGGAAGCGCGGAGCCGGCGTTGGCCCCCGTGATCGTCGTTTGCCCCAGGTGCGTCGCGTTCCCTTCCCTGTCCCGGGCGATCGCGTGGAGCACGAATGTCCCGTTGCCCTGGTTCGGCAGGTAGTTCGTCAAGACCATGAACCCCCAGCCCGCCCTGTAGTTCAGAGGACGTCCCGGATAGGCCTTCTCCACATCCGGCCGCGCCCCCTCGATAAACACCCCGCGGCCGAGCATAACCAGTCCGTCCGTTCCGATCGCCGCGGGATTGTCCGACGGATGCGGCTCCCGCTTGATGTCGACTCCCACCACCTCCACGTCGTCAAGAGCCCAACCCGTCACCGGCACCGCCCCCACGACCGTCGACCCCGAAATCGGGGTTTCAAACCTCCCGAAGGGCGGTGACGTCGTCCCCGGCGCGTAGACCCGGATCCGAACCCCGACAAACCGGGGCGAATTCAAGGCGCCCGGATCCGATATCCGAATTCTGTCCGCATAGGTTCCCGGGCTGAGGTTGGTCGTGGCCATGCGGATTTGGATCTCATCATCCCCCGTGCCGCTCGACGGGGTCACCGTGACCAAGCCGTTGACGGAAACCGCCTCCCAGCTCAGAATCTTCCCGTCCGCCTCGCTCACAAAAACCGTATCTTGGCTGGTGGAAACACCGTTCTCGACGGCTCCCAAATAGGTCAGGTCCCTCGACAGGTTGATCGTTCTCCCCGCGCCTTGGCGGATGTGGATCGGCCCGCCTGCGTAAGCTCTGTTGGTGTTGATGTCGTCCGTAACGACGGCATAGACCCAGTACGTCCCATCCGGGACGGATGACGTGTCCCAGTGAAAGCTCCCGATCCCGGACGGCGAGTCCAAATGGCCCACAATGAGCGTTCCGTCATAGCCTGAATCATCCGTATCGTAATAGAGCGACACCCGGGCCGGAGGACCGGGCCGACACAACGTCCACTCGATAAGGAAGGACGCATCGGCCCTCCAGTCCGTCGTCAGCCGGACTTCGTCGAAGAAGAACCGTCTCCCGTCGCGGAATTCGTGGGGATCGATGCGGAAATTTTCCAGGAATCCCGTCCAGCCGGATTGCGATAACTGGCCTTCGGAATTGTATTCAATCGGCAGGGTTCTCAAATCGCAGACGACTTTATTCATGATCCAACGGCCGGCGAGGTGGCGAATGGGAATGTCCTTGCTGACATTCGGGACATCTTCATCGTTTCTTTTCCAAATCACCCTGGCAATGGATCCGGTGTTCGTACTATGAGCGCCTTCGATGCCCATTTTGAAAGTCAGATTGAAATACCGGCTTGTATCGATGAATACGGTGCCTCCCCGATGGTTGTAGTGGAGGAAGTAGACCAAGGGATCGCCCCAGCCGGGAGCGGGAACCGGCTCAGCCTCGGCCAGAAACACGCTTCGGTTTGTGTAAGACCGGCCGGCCATGTCCTCATAGTTGAGGGTCGTAAACTGCGGGTTGCGCAGGTTGAGCGCATACTCGACATCCTCGGGATTCATCATGTCCCACGGATCGTTGAAATGAACCGTGACGAAGTCTTCATCGCTGCCCTCGGCCGAAGGTCTGGTGAATTGGAGGACGGGGACCGCGTTGACGCGGTAGAATCCGGGAGCATAAACGTAATCCTGCGTTCCGTGGGGTGCGATCGCAACATGGTAATCGCCTCCGGCGAGCGCCCCCGCAAGAAACGTGTGGCTCCCCCCGGAAACTCTTTTGGCCAGAAGGCCCAGATTGCCGTTTGCGGGGTCGGCGTCGTCGTCAAGATAGATATCGACAAAACCGCTTCCCGTCCAGGTGATGGTCCTTTCGAGCGCCGGATCGTGTTGGACGAGCCGGATCCAGTCGATCTTGATGTTTTTGTCTTTCCTGATGACGGGATCCAAACGGAGGTAGTGGACATCGCCGCTCCAGGGGCCGCCGTTTTCCACGGCTGTTCCGAGGGCGGGAATGTCGATGATGTAGTGATACCAGCCGCCATAGGTCATGAAGGAATTTGACGTCGTCACCCCCTGGTAGATCGTCTGCTTCGCCCAGAAGATCTGACCCCAAGGACCGTCGTCGATGGGATGAAGATACATCCGGAGGGCGAGGCGGGTGTATTTCGATGCGTCAATGGGATAATTCCAGCCTGTTTTGCCCAACTTGGCCGAGCCCGGATAAGCCGTGTCAAGGATGGTGACTTTGGCGTCGGAGTAGTCCTCATGGCTGTTGGGTGTGTAAATCGAGCGGGCGGAAAACAGCCCGTTCTCGAAAGAGATGTCCGTCAGGAAGGATTTCGGCTGTTCGTCGACGTTGAAGATCGCCCAGCCGAGGTCCGTGCGTTCGTTCATATCCCAGCGGTCGAGGAGGACTTCCTCGGCGTAATCGGCGCAGGCCCGGACGTCGTCCCGGACCGACGGCGCCGTGACGGACGTGACCTGGGCCTGGGCGGAGGCGAAGGCTACGGCGCCGATAAGGACAGCTGCAAAAACAGACCTCGACATTTTGTCACTCTGGGCTCATATTGTACACGAGACCGCAAGAGCGCTCATCACCCCTGAAGATGATTTCCTCGGGAGACTCAGCATCGGCCGAGGCCGGATTTGAGCCGGCGAAGAGCCCGGGTCAATGGACCGGAGGATGGAGGAGCCTTGGGAGGCGGGGGAAGATCTGCGGGGCGTTCGGTCGAATTCCAAGCCCGGATGACCCCATGGGGATGGCCCACCCGGCCGTCGCGATAATCCAGACGAAACTCCGAAAACCATTCCCAACCGGCGGACCCGGCGCTCTGCACCATGGCTTCGAAGCCGCTCCGGTTCGGCAGCCACCAGACATCGCCGCTTCTGTTCCCGTGAAAAACGGCGGCGGGTTCCCTGGTGGGCAGGGGATGAATGACCGTGGCGATGATCGCCGTTCGGCGGGTGACGGTCCGGATCTTCCACAGAGCCCGGACCGGATCCGAGAGGTGAAGGAGAACGCTGCCGCAGAACACGAGATCAAAGGTTCCCAACGCCTCCGGGGTCATATCGTAGACGTTCATCTCGCGCCGTTCGACGGAGGACCCCAGGAGTTCCCGGGCCAGCAGAAAGGGCCTGTGGATGTAGCTGTCGTCCTCTCCATCCTCACGAGCGGCTCGATGGAGCGGTCCGAAATCGTGATCCTGCATCTTCGGAAGATCGGTCGCGGTGACGGCGCCGCCGCGTCGCTCCATTTCAAAAGAAAAGAATCCCGAAGCGGCGCCGATATCCAGAACGGTCATCCCTTTGAGATCCGCCGGAATTCCATATTCGGCCAGATAGGGCCGGTGATCGAAGATTCCGGGAGTGATCAGGCCGTCTCCCAGGTCGATCGTGTGATACCAGGTCAACCGCTCGATCCGGGCCCGGATCTTTTCATCATGCCCCTCTTTTCTCATAGCCCTTTCTCCGGAACGGAAAATCAATACCTCGGCGCCACCGTGATTTCGACAACGGATCTTTCCCACCCGCCGCGGCCGTCATCCCGGATGAAGACGAGCGCGTATTCGCCGAGGAAGCCCGGGCCCAATTGCCAGGTGAAGTCCCCCGTTCGCGGATCGAGTCTCGATCCGGCGGGCAGCGACCGCAACTCATCGCCGACCATAAGAAAGCCCGCATGGATATCGCCGCGGGGCTCGGAAGCCATCGGGTCGCCCAACATGATCTCGATCCGATCGATCTCACGCATGGCCAGCCGAACGACGCCCCGATGATCCGGCGCCGCGGCTTCCTCCGCCCCTCTTCCCGTATACCCCCGCCCGACATAAACGAAAGACATGCGCGCCGGAAGGCTCATCGCCTCCTCCGGAGTCGTCGGAGACCCCGGCCTCATCGTGAAGTCTCTTCGCGGCTGCAACGGATCGGAAAGGGCCGTCATTGTCGCAGCCTCCTGCTCCGCCGAACCGGCGAGGTTCTGCACCCGGAAGAACCGCGATCCGATCGCCGTCGCATTCCCCGCATCGTCGGCAACGCTCCAATTTATCGTGTGTAGACCGTTTTCATACCGCGTCGTGTCCAGCTCGAAATACCCCACCGCGTTATCCGTGTTCCTGTAATCCGGAAACAGCGTCGCGATGTCCGAACGATAATAGCCGTAATTCGGTCTCCCCAAGGCTTGACCGTTCACCCACACCCGCAGCGTCGATCCGTCGAGCGGAATCATGTTCGGCTGCGGCGTCAGCGTCCACGCCCAGTTCCGGTACGCACTCCCGGACACAACGCCCCCCTGCGCCGGCGTGTCGATCGTCCCGAACGGAAGCGCCGAGCCCGCGTTCGCCCCCGTGATCGTTTTTTGCCCCAGGTGCGTCGCGTTCCCTTCCCTGTCCCGGGCGATCGCGTGGAGCACGAACGTATCGTTGCCCTGGTTCGGCAGGCAGTTCGTCAAGACCATGAACCCCCAGCCCGCCCTGTAGTTCAGAGGACGTCCCGGATAGGCCTTCTCCACATCCGGACGCGCCCCCTCGATGAACAGCCCGCGGCCGAGCAGAACCAGTCCGTCCGGTCCGATCGCCGCGGGATTGTCCGACGGATGCGGCTCCCGCTTGATGTCGACTCCCGCCACCTCCACGTCGTCAAGAGCCCAACCCGTCACCGGCACCGCCCCCACAACCGTCGCCCCCGTTTCCGGCGTCTCGAATTTCCCAAAAGGCGCCGACGTCGTTCCCGGCGCGTAGACCCGGATCCGAACTTCAATAAGCCGGGGCGAGTTCAGGGCGCCCGGAGCTTCTATCCGGACGTTGCCGTAATAGGTTCCCTCCGCAAGCCCGGAAGGATGGACCGCTATTTTTGCGACGGCGCCCCCCGTTCCCGACGGCGGATTGACGGATATCCAGAAGACATCCGGATCCGCCGTCCAGTTCAGCGCCGTCCCCGCGTCTCCGATATTGCGAATGACGAGATCCTGCGCCGAGGTCGCGACACCTCCCTGCTCGGCGCCGTAGAAAAGTCTCGAACGGTTCACGTCAAGGACCGCAACCGGGTCGGCCGTCGGAACAAGCATGATCTCTTCGGACACCGGGCCGGTCTGTCCCGCGATGTTGACCGCCCTCATGCGATAGTAATAGGCATTTCCGTCATCCGCCGTTCCGTCATCATGGTGAAATCCGTCCGTCGTACCGACGAGGCTTCCGGAGCCGACGGTAAATCCGGGGGCCGTCCCGCGGTGAATTTCCAAATGCAGGAAATCCCCCCACTCGTCCCATGTCCATGTCCGTCCCGCCCAAATCCGCCCGCTGGTCTGAACGCGAATCTTGCCCGTTTCGACGAGATATCCGCCCGATATATCGGGGACTTTTGGCGGGGTGAAGACCGTATCAAGGCTCCGGCGGGCCTTGTCGCGGATTTTGAGTATGAACCGGCGGAGAGCCTCCTCCTTGTTCATTCCCTTGATCCGGTGTTCTCCCGTGGCATCGTTCCAACGCCAGAAATTGATGATATGGGGATTGTAACCGTACACCCGGAGGTATTGCTCAAGAATGTCTTCGACGCTGCTTTGTTCGACCGTGAAATCCCGGGGATAGGTCTCAGCGTCGTACTCCAGGATCGCCCAATCGGGGGACAAGTCCGCCATGGCGGACAGGGCATGCTTGCTCGTCCGAGCGAATATGGGCGGATAAATCTCGGGCGGGAACTTGACGTCGTAGATCGTCGCGCCCGGTGTCCCGAAGGGACGGATGTCCGACGTCGAAAGCGGGGACGCCGACGAGTAGTAGCGGGCGGTTTTCGCCGTCGAAGGGCTGGTCCCGAAGAGGTAGTCGGCCGGAATTTGATGGGAGTACCAGCGGCTCGGAGCGATCCCCGCCGCATGACTCCAGCGGGCCATGTCCAGAACGAAGTTCCGGACCAGGGTCTCACGAAAAAGATGCCACAGGTCATAGAAGGGCGTACCGGGCGCCATGGTCCGGGGCGGATCGAAGCCTCCCGCAATGACGTGCGGCCCCGATGTCGGCATCATGCCCCCATGAATATAGTCCGCGTATGGGATGCGGCCGGGATCGTTGTTGACGTCGTCCGTCGGATCCTCATCCCAGTCGTCGTCGAGGCTCCAGTGGAAATACTTCAAATCCCAGGTGCTGAACGCCGTCCCGAAGTCCGCGTTGAATTGAGCCAGCCCGTTCACTCCCTGGTAACGCGGTCCGCCGGCCGCCCAGCCCTGCCCCGCATAGAGGCCGGCGTCGTCGTCGTACATCCCCGTGTGGCGGATCCAGTCGCGGAACTCCAGCACGGCGAACGGAGAATAATCGCAAAACCAGTTCTGAAGGGAGGAGGAAGGCTCAAGGCGGCCGGAATTGAGTTCGACCTCGCCCCAGCCGCTGGTGATCGCAAAGACGTGGGGTTTTTCATCCAAACGTTTTTTGATGAAATTCAGCGTCGCCTTTGCCTTGGCCTCAAGATTGCGGCGCATCTTGCGGGCATATCTCGACAGCGTCCCATAAACGCGGGTGTCCATGAACTGGGAATCGAGGACCTGATCGTCCGAGGCCATCTTGTTGTCGTTGTACCACTGTGCGTTCCGAATATCCTCGATCTTGGCGTCGCGATAGACCCAAAGGATTCGGGCCAGGCCCGAGCAGATGACGGGATGGAGGAAAATCCCGGCGTTTTCCGCGGCGGCCAGAAGCTGGTCCAATTGGGTTTTAAAGGACTGGATTCCCGAGTCGGCCTCGTTCCAGTCGCTTTGCCATGCAAGATGAGGAACCAGCACCGTCCGCGAGAAGCTGAGTTTGGTATAGAGCCCCCAGGGAATATTGTTCTTGATGTAAGCGATCTCGGCGGTATCTGTGACTGGGTGTTCAATGCTGATAATGACCGAATTCTGATTGGTCGGCACGGGCAGCTCTTCAGCCGCGGCGGGGGAAAGCCCGGTCGCAAGGACGGACGCCAGGATCGATGCCGCTATGCTTGCAAGACGCTTTGCCTTCATTTTTTTCTTGTCATATCTCGAAAACATCCGGCGTTTCAACTCGTTTTGCCTGATTTCGATATGTCATGGCCGTTCCCGCATATCGCAGCATACACGCCGCCTTTCCGCCCGGAAGATCACGGCCTCGGGGGCCGATCACGGCAAAGCGCGCTGCGCGGAGCAGAAAACCGGCAACGGCAAACAGCCGGAAGGCGGCAAAATCGAACCGGCCGCGGGTTCTTGCCGTGAAGTCAAGCAGTCCCCGGAGCCAGCGGACATCAAACTCTCCCGAGGCCAGGCCGTGGGCATGCACCGCGGCCGCCCACGGCAGGTAATGGATCCGCCAGCCACGCCCCGCCATCCGGGCGCACCAGTCGATGTCCTCGGCATAGAGAAAATACCTTTCATCGAGAAGTCCGGTTTGCTCGACGGCCCGCCGACGGACCATCAAACAGGCTCCCGAAAGCCATTCGACCTCGACCGCCGTCGTTTCGCCGGCCCAGGCCTCCTGCCGGAGAAAAAGCGGCCTCACAACCCGAAGAAGACGGGACGGAAGGAAAAAGTGTTCGAAGGCCGTTCGGGCCGTCGGCAGGAATCCTCCGGCCCCCGGCTGCAGCCGTCCGTTTGGAAGAACCAGGGACGGTCCGCACGCTCCCGCCTCGGGACGGTTTTTCATATGCCGGACCAGGACCTCGAGAGTGCCGGGCTGCAAAACGGCATCAGGATTCAACAGCAGGATAAACTCGATCCCGCTTCGCGCCATCAGCTCCCTGAGGGCGACATTCACGCCTCCGGCAAAGCCCGCATTCAAGCGGTTCCTCAAAATCCGCACAACCGGAAAATCGGTCTCAACCATATCCGCACTGCCGTCGGTCGAGGCGTTGTCGACGACAAGGGTCTCGATCGGCACATCCGCCCCGTTCCTTTCGACGGCACGCAGGCATGCGGCGAGCGCATCCCGGGTGTTCCAGTTCACAATGATGACGGCGACGCGACCTTCTTCCGGCGACGGCTCTCTCTCCCGCGCGCCCGGCGCCGCCCTCTCCGCCGTCTCATCCGTTCCCCGCATCACGGCCCCCGCCCGCAATCGTTCATATTCCCAGGAATAGTGGCGGAAATACGCCCCGGCATCGAGCACAGGATATCCCTCGTCGTCGATCAGCCGGGGATAGGCGTTCGCATTTCCGGGAAGCGAGGCCTCGTCGAAATCCCGGTCCCGCCTTTTCATGACGGACGCTCTTTTCCGGAGAATCCCGGGGATCGACAGCAGGAGAGACACGTAGGCTCTTGGATAGGCGCTCACCCCACGCCAGTCCTTCCGAGCGGCGAGCGACGCCGCCGTCTTTGCATCCTCCTTGACATAGCTGATCAGGTAATCGGTCCGCATCTTTCCCCGGAAAAGTTTCAGAACGAGCCGGAGCCTGTTCCTGACGACAAGACGGAGTTTGTGCGGCCCGGGCATGGCGGATCCGCCGAACTTGTGATAGACAACGGCCGAACCGCAGGTGACGATCCGCCGCCCCAGGAACCGGACCCGGAAACTCCAGTCCACATCCTCATAGTAGGCCGTGAACCCCTCGTCCAATCCCCCCGTTTTCTCGAAATCCGCCCGTCGCACCAGAACGGCTCCGAAACAGGCCGATGGCGTCTCGGCCGGAACATCGAACAACCCGAGGTCCACCGCCCCGATGAAGTTGTCGCTTCCCCAACCCTTGCCCCGGATGTGGTTTCCAACGCTGTTCACGAAGCCCCTGAGGTCAAAAAACCGCATCACGGGGACGGCCGCCGCAGCCCCGGGATCCCCGGCCAGCCGCCGCCGGAGGTTTTCGATGCACGAGGGCTCGACTTCGGTATCGTCGTTGAGGATGAAGAGGTACTCGCCCCGTGCCTCCCTGACGCCCCGATTGACGCCGGCCGCATAGTGAAGGTTTTTCCGCATTCGGACACGCCGGACGTCCGGGTATTCCCGGGCCGTAATTTCGGCCGTCTTGTCGCGCGAAGCGTTGTCGACAAGAATGATCTCGAGTTCCCCGCAGGTCTGGTTCCGGAGGGAGGAAAGGCAGGTCCGGATGTGCGCCTCGCCGCGGTTCGTCACGACAACGGCCGAGACAAGCCCTTCAGGTCGATTCTGCGCATCGGCTGTTTCCGTCCGGGCCGTCTCCCGCATGCCCCCGGCTTCTCCAACGATCCCGGCCGCGGTCATGACATCCAGGAAATCCACCGCCATGGGTCCCGGCACGGCCAGCCGCTTTCTGACCCGGGATAGAACCTCGTTCCGTTGTCCGGGCAGACTTTCCCACACCGCCCGTCCCAGCGCATCCGTCCGCACACGTCTCCCGCCGTCATGAACGAAGAACAGGCCTCCCTTCTCTCCACCGTCCTCCACCAAGGCGAATCCGGACCCCTGTTCGATCCGTCGTTCATCGCCTTTGTTCATGGCCGTGTGCCCCGTCTCAGGATCCCTTCGGTTTTTTCACATGGCTTCCCATCGACGCGCCGACGGCTTTCGAAAAAGGTCCGGCCACGCCGCGGACGTTCACCGCCCGGATCCGGAAATCGGATCGGGCGGCCTCCGCCGAAACATCCTCGAAAGCCGGATCCCTGGACTTTCCAATCACAATGCCCGCTCCGGAGGAGAAATCCCTTTCCCGGCCCCTGAGAATTTCGAAGTGGGAAAAATCCCCCCAGTCCTTCCATTCCCAGTCATGGCCCTCCCAAATTTTTTTGCTCCAGGTCAGGCGGACGCCCTTGGCCTCCTGCGTGCGCCTCGCCGTAACACCGAACACCTGAGGAGGATCGAAGACGACATCGAGATCGGTTTTTCGGGCCTTGTCGCGCACCACGGCGACAAACATCCGCAGGGCTTTCTCCTTGTTCATGCCCTTGATCCGGTGTTCCTTTGTCGGATCCTGCCAACGCCAGAAATTGATGATTCGGGGCCGGTACTCATAGACCCTCAGGTATTGGGCCAGGATATCTTCAACGGAACTTTCCTGGACATCGAATCCCGGGGGATAGGTTTCGGCGTCGTATTCAAGCAGGGCCCAGTCCGGGGACATGTCCGAAATGGCCTGAAGAGCATGCCGTGTCGTCCGGGCGAAAAAATTCGGGAACTTGATGTCATAGATCGTCGCGCCCATCTTCCCGTAAGGCTTGATGTCGGCCGTCCAGAGCGGCGAGGCCGACGAATAAGAGCGGGCGGGCTTTCTCTCAGTGCCGGGAAACGTGTTGAACAGGTAGTCCCCGGGAAGCTGGTGGGAATACCAGCGGTCGGCCGGGATCCCCGACTCGGACGCCCAACGCGCCGCGTCCAGGACAAAGTGATGGACCAGAGTCTCCCGGAAAAGATTCCACAACTCCCAGAAAGCGTCGCCCGGTTTCATGTTTCGCGGCGGATCGAACCCTCCGGGAATATGGGCCGATCCGGCCGCCGGCATCATGCCGTTGTGATTGTAGGCGACAAAGGGGATGCGCCGCGCATCGGGACGCATCCCCGGGGATACGGATTCGTCCGCCGGACGTCCGCCCCGTCCCGCTCTCCCCGTGCTTTTCTCCCGGCGGTCATCTTCGCTCCGGGCCTCATCCAGGTCCCAGTGAAAATACCGGAGATTCCAAGTCTCGAAGGCCGTCCCATAGTCCCGGTTGAATGCCTTGAGTCCCATGGCGTTCCGGTATTTCCCGCCGCCGTCTCTGAATCCCTGGCCCGCGAACGGACCGCCGGGCGCATACAGACCTTCGTGCCGGATCCAGTCCCGGAACTCCAAAACGGCGAACGGCGAATAATCACAGAGCCGCTCCTGGGGGAATTGGGCCGGATTGAGCCGATGAAAATTCATCTCAACCTCGCCCCAGCCGCTGACCAGGATGACCATGTCGGGGTTCTCATCCATGCGTCTCTTGAGATGGGCAAAGCCGGCCCGGCCCTTGGCCTCGAGGTTTCGCCTCACCTTCAGGGCATATCGCGACAGCGTCCCGAAGACGAATTGATCCAAGACATTGGGATTCCGGATCTGTTCGTCCGAGGCCAGGTTGTTGTCGTTGTACCATTGGGCGTTTCGAACATCCTCTTCCTTGGCCGCCCGGTAAACATGGAGGCCCCGGGCCAGCCCCGAACAGACGACGATGTGAAGATGAACGCCCGCCTTCCGGGCTTGGGCGATCAGGTCATCCACCTCCTTCTTGAAACGCGCGATGCCCGCGTCCGCCTCGGCGGGGTCGGCCGACCAGTCCAGATTCAGAAACAGGGCCGTCCGGGAAAAGGACAGCCACGCGTAGAGCCCCCAGGGAAAATTTTTCTTGATGTATTCCACCTCAGCCGTATCTGCGAGGCTGTGCTCCATGCTGACGATGAGCGCGTTGGCAAACGAGGGCACCGGAAGTTCGCCGCCCGTCTCGCCGTTCGGACCGGAGACCGCCGCCCCGCCGGCCGGCTTCGGGGCCGAAGATTCCGATCCGAATGGAAAAATCGCAAAAAGGATAAAGGCGGCCGCAAACGCCGTGGCCGCACCCCGTGTCTTTCGTTTATTCATGTTGTTCTCACCTTCGTCGTGAGACCGCCGACGCCGGTCCCGCGCCGGCGGCGTCCCGGTAGATTTTCTCCCACTCCATGATAACATTTTCCCACGCATACCGTTCAACGACCCGGGCCCGGCCGCGCTCCCCCATCCTCCTCCGGGTTTCGGGATCGAGGATCAGCGCCAGGAGCGCACCGGCCAGTTCCCGCGGCCGGCCCGCCTCGACGAGCAACCCGTCGGCGAAAGGTTCGATGACTTTCGCCGAGGCGCCGCGCACGCATCCCACGACCGGAAGTCCCTCGCGCCAGGCTTCGAGAAAAACGATGCCGAAGGACTCGAAGGGCGAGACCATGACGAAAACCGAAGCCTCTCTCAGGAGGGCACGCTTGTCCTCTTCGGGAAATCCCTTGATCACGATGATCTTCCGGCCCCGGGCCGCGGACACGGCCGAGGCCGACTTCTCGATCTCCGGAGTGTGCGACGTCGGGTTGCCGGCGATGACCAGGCAAGCCGGGCCGCCTCCATCCCAGAAGATCTCCATGGCCGCGATGAGATCCTTCAACCCTTTATGGAGCCCATGCTGGCCGAGGAAGAGAATCACATCGCCGGCCGGAATGCCGTATTTTTCGCGGGTTCGATCCCCATCCGGGGCGCCGTCTGGGTCGAGGTCGATCCCGACGCCTGCCACCCGGACATTCACTCCCCGAAGTCCCGGTCTTCTCTCCAGGTATTCTTTTTCGCCCTCCGTGAGGGCAATCACGGCCTCGGCGCCCCGCATCCAGCGGTCATAGAGGGGATTGTCGTAGGTCGACGGGTCCTCGGTATGGAAACAGGGGACGACGACAAGCGGCCGCCTCCGCCTCCGGGCCGCCTTCCAGGCATAACCGACATTGAGGGTCGGTAAGGGACAGGCGACGATAAGATCGACCCGGCCCGCCTCCTCTTCGGCGGCCCGGGCATAGGCCCGGCTCCTCGGCCCCCAGGCGAGCGCCCTGATGCGCGGACCGCCCGGGACGGGCAGTCGCCGCGCAACGGCCCGCATGAGATTAAGAAACCGCGCCCCGCGCCGGCTGAAAGGGACGCGCCGCACGCGGAGGCCGTTCAATATTTCCTCCCCCGGAGGCATCAGGCCCCGGCCGCATCGCGGAAGAAAATAATTTTCGACCGACCACGCATTGGACGCCAAAACCGCAATCTCGTGACCCCGCGCCGCCAGCCGTTCGCCGACACGGCGCATCAATTCTTCCGCCCCGCCCCGGGCGGGATGATAATTGTGCAGGCAGTGAAGGATTTTCATGTCAGCGGATGAAAACCGAAACCCGGGAGAGGTATTCCGGACGGACACCCCGCCCGGAGGCCCGCCACAGGAAAACGTCCCGGCGGCCGAGGCGCCCGGAGGGGAATCGCCGGGAGAAGATCAGGCTCCGCTCGAAAAAAAGACATTCGCTGTAAATCCAGGCGGCCTCCGCCGGCTTCGGCACATGACGGGACGGGCGCGGAATCCGGCCGGCCAGGAGCCGCCCCGGCGTCCATCGGCCGCCAATCCACACGGCGTTGAAATATCTTCGGCGCACGTTCCGGGGGGCGATGACGGAGCCGTCGCCCGTCTCGCCGGCCGATTCAAGCAAGCGCGTCGAGACCTCCCGAGGCAGTTGGGCGCGGTCCGAGACAAGGAGCGTCCAGGCGCCGCGCAACGTCGTCACGGCCTTCAGGAAACTTCCCGCCGTCGCACCTTCCGCCGCGGACCCGAAAACACGGACACCCGGATAAGACCCGGAAAGAAGCCGCCTCACGTCCGGTTTCTCATCCGGATCCCAGACACAGACCTCGAAGTCGAAATCCACTTCCTGGCTCAAAAGATGGTCGAGGCAGGACGCCAGCCGTTTCGTCCCCGAGGGGAGGGCAACGAGCGCCGAGACCGTATGCCCGGCGTGATAGGCGGCCATCTCCGCCGCCAGATCGCCGGGAGACGGGGATTCGATCCCGCCGGGATCCGCCCCGGCCGGACGCTTCAGAATCCCTTGGAGGAGGCCGTCGAGATCGGCCTGCGGCATGTTCCGTCCATAGACCCAGAGCATCCGGGCAAAGGGTTTTTCATGGATCGAGGCCGCACCGCGGGCCGCCAGGAACCGGTCCAAGGCTTCGAGGACGCGGCCGGACCGCCTCCTCAACAGAAAATCGTTCCGGACGTAATGAAAGAGAAGCGTGTCGGACAGGGATCCGAAGCCGACTCCCGATCCGGCGGGCATTTCTCTTCCGAGAATTTCCGACACGGATCCGGGATCGGGCAATCCGTATCGCCGATGCTCTTCAAGTTGAGCCTGGGCGACGCCGGTCAACCTGTGGACCTGATCCGCTAGGAGGCTCTCGACGGCCTCGACCCGGGGATCACGGCAGGGCGCGGACAACACGACGAGTCCGGACGAGACGCGGCACAATTCATGGAGAAAGGCTTCGCGACGGGCGGCGGGTACATGTTCCAGGACGTCCAGGGCCGCCGCGACATCGAACGCCCGGTCGGGGAAGGGAAGTGCGCCGCCCGTGCTCCGGACATAGCAACCGGAGCCCTCCTCCAAGGCGGAACGGGCGTCGATGTCCGCGACATCACACACGACGGACGGCCCGTCATGGATCCGGCGGATCGGGAACCAGACGCCCACCCCCGATCGATCGGGAGAAACGCCCCCCACATCGAGCACGCGGATCGACCTTCCGTCCGCAGGCTTCGAGGCGGCCAGGATTTCGCCGAGGGCGGCGTAGCGCTGGAATTGATCCCACGTCCACGGAAAATCCCGTCTTTTCCGGTCGCCGGCGACGGCGCGGACCGTCATGCCTCCTCGAGTTCCCAGCGGGATTGGACCCGGACTGTGCCGAACTCCTTCGCTCCGCAGTCCTCGACCCGGAACCGGTACATCTGGTCATGGTGGTCATGGGCCGTGTTGAGCGTCGCATCATAGACCGAGGCGGAAAAGAGATAATCACCCGGGAGAAGGGTCAGGGAGGGCACGATGAAGCGGACGACACCGCGGGGAGGGAGGGGCGGCTCGCCGGGAGCCCCCATCCCGCCGTCCCGCGTATTGGGCCCGTAGATCAGCATCCTGTAGACCGTGTGCAGGCCGACGCCGAAAACCGCACGGCCTTCGCCGGGCCCAAGTTTCGAGTTGAAGGCGAGCCGCGCCTCGAATTGCTCTCCGGTGCGAAAAGAGGTCCGAGGAAGACCATCGGCGCCGGTGAAGACAACGGACGTGATCTCGACCCGCCGGTCGCCGAAGCGGCGGGAATCCCCCGCCGGGGACCGGGCTCCGCCTTGACCGATCGGGACCGCATCGAGACTTTCTCCGCCGAGCAGGAGTTCGCGGTAGAAAGCCACGGCCTCCCCCGCCTCCCCGACAAAGGCGAGCCGGCCCCGGCTGAGGACGGCGACCCGACCGGCGATGCGGGCGACCAGGTTGAGGTCATGGGAAACAAGCACAATGGCCGCCCCACGCTCCCGGAACGACAGAATCTTCTCGAAGCTCTTCTGCTGGAAGATCTCGTCGCCGACGGAAAAAACCTCGTCGATGAGGACGATATCGGGCCGGAAGAAGATGATGATGGAGAAGGCCAGACGGATGAACATTCCCGATGAGTAGTTCTTGACGGGGACGTGGAGGAATTCGCGGATTCCCGAAAATTCGGCGATTTCGTCGAAACGGCGGCGGATTTCCCGGCGCGGCACGCGGTAGATCGACCCGGAGAGAAAGATGTTCTCCGCACCCGTAAGCTCCGGATTGAAGGCCGCGCCGAGTTCGATCAGCGGAGCCGGGATGCCCTCGACACGGACCGACCCCGTCGTCGGCGGGTAGATCCCCGCCATGATCTTGAGGAGCGTGCTCTTGCCGGCTCCGTTCCCGCCGATGACACCGAAGATTTCCCCGGGCCGGATATCGAGGCCGATATCGCGCAGGGCCCAGAACTCGGACCGCCGGCGTCTCCGGAAGACCGTGCTCATGGCCCGGAGGCCGTCCCGGCGCAGGCTGACCGGCCCCGCGGCATCGAGCCGGAACCGGACGCCGACGTTGTCCAGGACGACCGCCGGACGGGTTGTTTTCGGAGCCATCGTCGTCGTCATGACAGGTGAAAGACGAAAAGACGTTCCTTGCGCGTGAACAGGGCGAAACCCAGGATCAGGGCCGCCGCGGCCAGGCCGGACGCCGTGAGGAGGATATCGGCCGGCGGGAACCCGCCCCGGTAGACCGGCCAGCGCAGACATTCGACGAAGTAATAGGCCGGATTCCAGAGCAGGATGGCCCGGAAGCCTTCGGGAAGCGCCTCGAGGGGATAGAGAATGGGAGTCGCGTAAAAGAGAGCCTGGAAGAGAACGGCGGCGATCTGCTGGACGTCGCGGACACGGATATGGGCCACGGCGAAGAGGAGGGACAGGCCGAGCGAGAAAGCGAAGTGCAGGAGGATGACAAAGGGTAAAATCAAGAGATAGGGCGTGAAGGGTGCGCGATAGAGGGCCATGAAGAGAAAAAGCACGGCCGTGAGGACGGCATGGTCGGCGTAGCGGGCCAGGACGCTCGACAGGGGAAAGACAAGCTTGGGGATGTAGACTTTGCGGATGAGGTGCTGGTTGTTGACGACGGAGGCCGTGGCGATGGTCACGGTCTGCTGGACCATGAGCCAGGAGACGAGCCCTGAGAAGAGAAAAATCGTGTAGTTGTCGACATGGAAACGGATGATCCGGGAAAAGACGAAGGCCAGGATGAGAAGAAAGAAGAGGGGATTCAGCACCGTCCAGAGAAACCCGAGGAGGGAGCCGCGGTAGCGGATCTTGAGCTCGGAGAGCGTGAGGTTGTAAAGGAGATCGCGGTAATCGGCGAGTTCCCGGAGAGATTGAATGGCCGGGCGCATCATGAAATTCATTTTATCCTAAACGCCTGAGAACTGACAATGACCGCTTTCCTCCCTCTTCCGCTGTTTTGTTTTTTGACGACATAGAAATGGCAGTCGGCATAATGCAGCGACCGGAATAGAGAGGCCGAAATTTTCTCCGGAAGCACCTTGGCGCCCAGACACTCGAGTCCGGATATGACGGCCAAAAGCATGGATTTCAGGATCGTTTTCCAGGCGGGCCGGCAGGCTCGGGGGCCCGTTCCTGAGATCGTCCGGATGATATGATGCTCCTCGGGGACGGCACCGGGGATCCCCCGGCAGTACGCGGCGACGTCATGGAGGGACATCCCTTTTTCGAGAATTCCGTACCGCCGCATGGCCTCGACGGCGGCCGGCTCGGTTTCATGCCCGGCGCCGGGCTCGGCCAGGACGACGCGGCCGGGAGTGGTCATGGCCCGGAAAAACTGTTGCATGGCTCTTTTCCGGTCGGGCACATGGTGGAACGCGTCATAACACAGCACGGCGTCGAGGCAGCCGCTTTTCAGGGGGAGGTTTTCGACATCGGCGACAAGCAGGTGGGGGATGCGGCCGCGCATGCGGCGGACGCCGATATCGAGATAGGTCCGGCAGATGTCGATGCCGATCGGGACGAAGCCCGATCGCATCAGCCATTCGCTCGTCCAGGCATAGCCGGCCCCGGCGTCCAGGACGACGCCGCCGGCTTTGAGTTCGAGAAGAAAGAGGGCGTTTCCGAAACGGCGGATGAGCTGGTTTGTAAAACCCGGATTCCCCGGATTGAAGGGCGAGACATCGCCCGGACCGAAAAAACCCGGATCGTCGATCCGTTCGACAATGGTCATTTCCGACATCTTCCAGGCCAGGCCGGCGTCCTGGGCGGAGGAAGATTGCCGGGCAGGGGGGGCGGCGGTGAGGCTCAGAAATTCCGCCGACTCCGCTCCGACCCAAGGCTCAAGACTCCGCAGAAAATCCAAATCCCTCCCCCAATCTCTCAGGTGGTCGGGCAGGAGCTCGGGCAGGAAATTCCGGATCGGGTACCACCGCCCGCAGGAGAGGCAATTCAGAAGGCCGTCGATGATTTCCGGTTCCCGCGATTCCTGGTCGGGAGGCGCGGATTGAGAGTCACCGGTGTCTTTGGTGCGGGCAACCGTCCGCAGATCCAGGTCGCCGAGACAAACCGGACAGGCCAGGTACTCAAGCGCCCCTCGCTTCATCTTCCCCGCTCAGACTGCTGGATCTTGCTCATTTTAAACAATTTGTCTTGTTTTCTTCTGCTTTGGCTGCTGGATGTTGTTCAATATAAATAAGTTGCCGATTATTCTCCCATTTTTCAAGAGAAAAATTAAGCATCTTATTTATTATCTACAACATCCAGCAGCCAAAGCACCCTAAAAACGCTCATTTTATTTATTATCAGCATTTTCCAGCAGTCTGAGCGGGGTTAAATGCCGGGTATGGGGGTGGAGCGGGTGAGGTGAAAGGCGGGGATGATCAGTGCCCATACGGCATAGCCGAGAACGAGCAGCTCGGCGATGAGAAATGCCGTTACGGCCCATTCCCCCAGCCTCGGCGGCCGGGGGCCGATCGGCACAAGCGCATCCCCCGGCGCCTCCCACGTCTTTTCATCCGACAAGGCCGCCCCGCCTCCCCTTCCTGCAAGACCAAAAAAACCGTCTTGGCCGTCTCGCACCCCACGCGCTTCTTTCTCAGCGACACCTCCTGATAAACAGGAGCCTTTCGCATCGCTCTCGGAAAAATTAATCTTATCCGCTCTCCTCCCAAAAACCGAGCGGGCCAACCGCGAAATACCGGCGGCGCCGCGCTCGACGCTATCAAAAAACTCCCGGAACCCGGTCACAAACAGAAGGGCGATCGGCAGGAGCATCGGAAAAAGATAGCGTCCCTGGGCATACATGACCTCGGGCGATGTGGTCGCCAAGCGGGTCAGCAGGGCCTGAACAACCGCTGCCAAAGCGGCGAATGCCAGGACTTTCAACATCGGGCCTCTCCCCCGCATCCGCCGCACCATCGTCCGGATAAAAAGAAACACAATTCCGAACGACGCAACAAGGCCGGATATTTTCCATCCCCATAGGACGGTCCTCGGCGCACCGAATCCCATCCAGCCGAACCGCAGGAAAAAGCTTTCAGCAAGACGAGAGAAAAACAGGCTATCCATTCCGGTTCCGAACGTGTTCAGGGATCCCGTGACTCTGGCCTTGAGGTAAATGAAATTTCTCTCGACTTCGAGCGGGAAGACCTGAACGAGAACGAAGGCAACGACCAGAATGCCCAGAGCGAAGGACAACACAATGAGAACGGATCTCACGGGATTGTTCCATTTGAAGGCGAAAAGGGAGGCGACGACCGCCAACGGCGCAAAAACAAGAACGGAATGATCGGATAAAACTCCGGCCACCGTCGCACCAAAAAGTCCAACCACCGCGGCCCCTCCCGCCTCGCCGCGGATGACGGCGAAGGCCGACCGGAAAAAGACCGCTCCCAGAAAAATGCACCAGGCGTCCGAGCCCGTCGAAAGTGCAATCATTAAAAGCTGCGGGAGAAAAAGGACAAAAAGAAGCGGCGCCCCCTCACTTATATTCAAGGGCTCTCCCCGCGCAACAGCCGCCGACGCGTCCGGTTCGTCCTCCCTCCTCCGTCCGGCAACCACCGCCTGAAGCGCTCCATAAAGCACCAGCAGAGCGGCCATAAACAACGCATAAGAAAACGCCCGGTTCAGGACATAGAGGCGCTCCAGGTTCTTTCCGGCCAACGGACCGACGACCATCGCCGCCGTGCGATGATAGAGAAGCAACCCGCGGTGGAGATCCTTGATATCACCTTCCATGCGCCGCGAGATAAAGCGGATATCGGCGAGGTTCCGGGGCAATACCTCGGGTTGGCCCATGCCCACCATCCGCCACCAACCCGCCCGATCCATCATTTCGATGATGCCGCGTTCGATTTCGTCTTTTTTTTCGTCCCCCCAGGCCTTTCTCACCACGATGGAAAAATGCTGAGGTTCGTCGGGATTGTGGAACGGCGGAACAGCGAAATGGAGGATCAACCCCGCCGCCGCCGCGAAAACCAGCACCCGCCACCGGCTCAGAACCAAGGCCTCACTCCCGCCACTTCAGCACGGCAAAGGCCGTCCTCAACAGGATTTTCATATCCAGGGCCATCCCGGCATTCAAAACATAAAACAGATCCCAGTCGAGCTTTTCGCGCGAGGCCTCGATGGACGAGGCGTAGGGGTAGTTGACCTGGGCCCAGCCCGTGATGCCCGGCTTGACCCGGTGACGAAGATCGTAATGCAGGATTTCCTCCGCAAGCCGCCGCACGAACTCGGGCCTCTCCGGCCGCGGGCCGACCAGGCTCATGTCTCCACGCAGGACGTTGAGCATCTGAGGCAGCTCATCCAGGTGCAGCCGCCGCAGAACATGGCCGACAACCGTGATCCTCGGATCGCCCTCCCCCGCCCACAGCGCGCCATTCTCCTCGGCCGGGTGAATCATGGACCGGAACTTGCGGATGAAAAACACGCGCCCTTCCCGCCCCATGCGCGTCTGCCTGTAAAACACGGGCCCCTCCGACCCGATCTTGACCATCAGGGCGAGCATCGGCCAGAAGGGAAGACTCAGCCCAAGAAGAAGCGCCGACGCAAGAACATCGATCGCCCGTTTGGCCCACCCCCCGGCATATCGGGCCGCGCCGCCCGCCCGGCGCCGAACTTCGAAGTCCGTGCCGACGCGTTCGATCCGGCCGCCGCGCGCCAGGGTTGTCATGCCGTCTCTCCGCCCCAACAATTCATAGGGCAAGAATAATTCCAACAAGCTCTTGAGTCAAACACCGGTTTCTTTTGAGGCCTCCGGACGGGTCTTTCGCAGTCGCAGAAGAATCCGCCGCTCCATGATATCCGCTCCGGCCGGAAAAGCCCTGTACGGCGGAAACAGGCGGGCCGCGCCCTGCGCCATCCCCGCCCAAAGGGCCGCCGCATCGCGGACAACGCCCCCCCGCGCATTGATGCGGAAAGACTCCGTTCCCTCATAGGTGTCCCGATCCGACGGCCGTCTCGAGCCCGAATCGCATTTGTCAGCTTCGCAAGTCGCCTCTCCCGGACGCGAAACTCTCGAACTTCGGCCTACCGGGACATCCGGTTTATTTTCCCGTATCGCCCTCAAGACCCGCAACAACCCCAAGGCAACCAGCCTCGGTCCCTCCCACAACACGACCCGTACCCCACGCTGCCACGCCGTGTCGCGGATCTCGAGCATCTCCTCGATCTCGAAGCCGGCCGCCCGCGCCGCGCTCTCCAGCTCTTCGCGCGTTTCGAACCAGGTCGCGCCGTGCCGCACCCCCGCGTCCCCCTTCGGTTCCGGCATCCCGTTCGGAAAGCAGACAACCGCTGTTCCTCCCTCCGCAAGATGCCGCCCTGCAAACCCAAAAAAAGCCGCACCATCCGCGACATGCTCCAGCGTGTCCACGGAGAACACCCGGTCGAAGGTCCGACCCAAAAATCCTCCCCCGCAGACATCGGCCGCCTCGAAAACGACATCCCGGCGCCCATCGAAGGCCTCGCGCAGGTTCCGCACGGCCGCCTCGGAGATATCGACGCCCCAATATCCGGCCGTCCGGCCGAGGACCGCCCGCGCCGTGTTTCCCGACCCCGGGCCGATTTCCAAAACGACGTCCTCCGGCCGCTCCCCGAGGTGTTTCCGGACGAGCACACGCCGCGGCGAAAAACCGTAAAACCTCATTTCGCACCAGCCTCCCGGTTTTCCGCCGGCATTCCACCCCTCCATATCGCAGCGCCCATCCCGGCGCCGAAAACCAAACCCAGCACAATTCGCGGCACGAACGTCACAATATGAAGCATGATGCCGTAGCCAAGAGCCGCGTCCCTCTCCACACCGAAGGGCGCCAGAGCCATAATCACGGCAAACTGGTAGACGCCGATTTTCCCCGGAAGGGACGGCGGCAGTTTCCCGACCTGGAGAACGATGAGGACGAAAAAGGCGGTCCAGAACGGAACGTCCAGTCCGAGGGCCCGAAAGAGCAGCCAGATCGGCAGGACCTCCCCGGCCAGGACAAGCAGCGTCAGGCCGCCCAGAACAGGCGCCGCGCCCGGCCGCCGCAGGATCCGGAAGGCTTCGACGCCCTTCTCCGCAAAGTCCGCCCCGCCGCTTCGGAATTTCGCCGGCAGAAAACGCAGGGCCTTTCCGGCCGCCCGCAGCACGGACTCCGGTTTCCAGGCAAAGACGGCAAGCACCGCGGCCAGGACGCCTCCCAGCACCGCGGCCGCCGTGTATTCCCGCACGGCCGTCCGCATCGAAAACAGCGCTGGGACAAGCGCCCACAGAACCACAAACACCAGGAAATCGAGCGCCTTTTCGACGGCGACCGTGCCCAGCGCGAAAGCGGTCGAAATCCCCCCGCCTGCGTCGCCTCCGGTCCGGGCGACCATCACCGATCGGGCCACTTCGCCGAAGCGCCCCGGAGCCAGGATGTTGATGGCCTGCGAGACAATGTTCAGTTTGAAAAGCTCGCCCACACCGACATCACCGCCCGGCCGCAGCAGAAAACGCCACCTCACGCTGAGTGCAACAACGGCCAGGAGCGAAACACCAACCGCCGCCGCGACAAGTCCATAGTCCGCCCGGACAAAGGCTTCCCGAACGCCCCCCCAATCCGTCTTTCTTACGCTGAGCCAGACGGCCGCCGCGGTGACGATGACGGCTGCCGCGGGCGTCCATCGCCGACGGCGCGACCTCACTCCCAATCTCGAAAACACCGGATCACGGACCGTCAGATATAACCCTTAACCTTATAATAGGCAATCCCCGCCCACTCCCGGAGCGCGGACATGAGATTCGTTACTCTGCGGCGGGACGTCAGGATGGGGTCGTCATAGACTTTCCCGCTGGGCCGGAACTCCTTGAACTCGGAAACCCGCTGGGTGCGCACGATCTCCGGTCCGGCTTTTCGGGCCGTATGCCGTGCGACGATCCGGTAGTTCGTGTAGCCGGCCTTCCTAAAACACAGCCAGACACGCCGCGCATGATGGGGCGAGGTCACGATCAGAAGGTTGCTGTCGCGCGTGATCTCCACGCCTTCCGCTTCCAGGATATACCGGGGATGGTCGACCGTCGATCCCGATTTCGGATCGAAGGCCAACGCCTCGGGCGGAAGCCCCATCCATACGGCCGCCTCGCCGTAGATTTCCGCCTCGGTCACGCGCCCCGCGCCGCCCCCCGAGATCACGACTTTTTTTCCATAGCCGTCGGCATGGAGCTGGATGGAGGTGTAGATCCGCTGGAAGCCCGCCTCGGTGGGAATATTGTTCGCGAAAAAGCCGTTCGTCAGGCAGACAATGTAATCGGCCTCGACCGGAGGCTCCGTCTTCACGAGCCACCGGTCGATGAAGATCGGCAGGCCGGCCGCCATCCAGGCGATAAACAGAACCGTCAGGATTCCGACCGCGGCAAACAACCCCCTGAAGATCCGGACGATTTTTTTCATGGCATAACCTCCCGCCCCATCCATCATATCTTAAATCAAGAGCCGATCAAGAGCCCGGTTACCGCATCGATCCGGAGTCGACATTGCCGATGACGGCGGACTTCCTCCGGAGAAACGGGTCGCTGAGGAATCCCGCACCCCAGCTGATGTGCATCACCGCCCAGACGAGGGCAACGCGGAGGCGACAGCCCAAACCGGCTCGGGCCCCCGCCTGTCCTTGCGCGTTCGCCGCGGACCTCGTCGAAGCCGGGACGCGCCCGGTTCCGGCGAATGGCCCCGGACTTTCCTCACGGCCGCCGCATTTCAGGCCGGGGAATCGGGAGAGAAGCGCAAATACGGCAAGCCCTGCCGCATAAGCCGCCGGGACGAGCAGAAACATCGGATTCAGGACCGCCGCAACCAGCGATCCTCCCAATCCAACGAGGAGAAGCGGCGCGGCCGCCTGGCGCCACGACGTCAGCCGCCGGTGCTTCAGGGCCGTCCGGGCCCGGCCCCGGCCGTAGCGGAAAAACTGGCGGGCCAGCCCGCGGAGACTCTCCCGCGGATAATAGAGGACCTCGAGCGTGTGGTCGAGATAAACCGTCTTGCCGGCGGCACGGATCCGCATGTTCAACTCGGCGTCCTGGTTGGAGTCGGCCTCCTCGTCGAAGCCGCCGATCTCCTCGAAGAGGTCCCGCCGGAACGCGCCCAGATAGACCGTATCGACAAATCCGCTTCGCCGTCCCAGGCGCCAGCGGGCGTTTCCGACGCCCAGCGGATGGCGCAGAGCCAGGGCGACCGCCGCCTGAAAGCCGCGGCCTGAACCGCCCCCGGCGCGCGCCTCCAATGCCTCGACGACCGGGACCTGGACGCCGCCCGCGTTGGCCGCGCCCGTCTTCTCCAGGAGTTCGACGCACCGCCGCGCGTATCGCGGCGGATAGACACAGTGGGCATCGGCCCGCACAATCCAATCGCCGCGCGCCTCGCGGATCCCGATGTTCATGGCCGCGCTGACGCGACGGCGGGGATTGTCGAGAAGCCGCACCGGGGCGCCGCGCTCGGCGAATCCCCGGACGAGATCTCGCGTCTGATCCCGGCTTCCCCCATCGACGACGAGAATTTCGACATCGTCCCCCGCGCCTTCGAGCAGGCTTTCGACCGCCCGCCCGATGAATCGCTCTTCATCGAGGCAGGGCATGACGATCGATGTTTTTATTATCAATGCTATCCAGCAGCCAAAGCAGGATAAGGCGCTCGGCTAGAAGAATTCGGCGATTTTGCGGACGACATACTGCTGCTGCTCCGCCGTGAGTTCGGGATAGATCGGAAGGGACAGGACGCGGGCCGACGCGGCTTCACTCTCCGGAAAATCTCCTTCCTTATAGCCCAGATCCCGGAAGCATTCCTGCAGGTGAAGCGGCACGGGATAATAGATTTCCGCCCCGATGCCGTTTTCAGCCAGGAAGGCCCGCAGGGCGTCTCTCCGCTCTCTGTCCGTCGTCCGGATCGTATACTGGTTGTAGATGTGATGGTTCACATCTCCGCCCTCTCGATACACGGCGACCGGCGTCACGACATGCCCGGCGGCGACCAGCCCGGACTCGGCGAACCCGGCGTCGTAGATCGCGGCATTCTCCCGTCTCTTCTTTGACCAGGCGTCGAGATGGCCGAGCTTGACGATGAGAACGGCCGCCTGCAGCGCATCCAGCCGGAAATTCGCACCCACGATCTTGTGGAAATACTTGGGCTTCGAGCCATGGACGCGGATCATCTCGAGCTTTTCGCGAAGCGCCTCGTCCCGGGTCACGACCATCCCGCCGTCGCCGAATCCGCCCAGGTTTTTCGACGGGAAAAACGAGAAAATTCCCATATGACCCATGGACCCGGCCCGCTTCTCCTTGTATTCGGCGCCGATCGACTGGGCGGCGTCCTCGATGACGCAGAGCCCGCTCGCCCGGGCCGCCTCCAGGATCGGGTCCATGTCGGCGCACTGCCCGAAAAGATGGATGGGGATCAGCGCCTTCGTCCGCGGCGAAACGGCCCCCGCGATCTTCGCCGGGTCCATGTTGAAGGTCACGGGATCGATGTCGACAAAGACCGGCCGGGCGCCCAGCCGCGAGACGGCCCCTGCCGTCGAAAAGAATGTGAAGGGCGTGGTGATGACCTCGTCGCCGGGCCCGACGTCCGCGGCCATGAGGGCGGCCAGAAGTGCGTCCGTTCCGGATGAGACGCCGACGGCGTGCTCAGTTCCGGAATATTCGGCGATCCGGTGTTCGAGCTCTTCGACTTTGGGCCCCAGAATGAAATACTGGGAGTCCATGACTTCATCGACGGCGCGGCGGATGTCGTCCCGGATCCCGGCGTACTGCGCTTTGAGATCGAGCAATGGAACTTTCATGAATTCTCCTTGTTCATGCCGCATTATCTCTCTGAACGCCTTGCGGGAGCAAGTCCGGACCCGGCCAGCTTCGCATACGCCTCGATAATCTCGGCCCGTTGAAACATGTCGTCATAAACCTGCCGCGCACGGATCCCCCGCCTTGCGATTTCCGCGGGGTCTTTCAGAAGCGCCAGGACGAGATCTTCCAATTCCCGCCCGCCGGAGACGCTCCAGCCGCAGCCGGTTTCCTCGATCCAGCGGGTCAGGCTGCTCATTAAATTCATGATGGCGATCACCGGCCGGCCTGCTGACAGATAGGCGCAGAGCCGCGATGGAAACGCCAGATCCTCCAGCCCCGGATGAAGACAGGCCAAGCCGATATCCGCCGCCCTCAACAGCCGCACGAGCTGTTCATCCGGAAGCCGCGGGAGAAACACCGCCCGGTCGATCTTTTCCGCGGCTGCTCGGGCTTCCAGGCGCCGGCGCTTCACGCCTTCTCCCGTAAAGACAAAGCGGACGGGCCGGTCGGCAAACCGCTTCGCCGCATCCAGGATCTCATCCAGGGGATGCATGACGCCCATGTTGCCGGACGTCAAAAGCAATAGCTCGCCCTCGGCCGCGCCCCACTCGTCCCTCGGGCCGGGAGGATGCTCCGCCGGCGCGACTTCCGGGATTCCCCAAACGGGGATCACCCGGACTTTGCTCTCGGGAACGCCTTTCCGCTCGACAAGCGTCCGCTTCATGTCGTCGCTCAGCACCACGACGGTCTCGGCCCGGCGAAAAGCGGCGCGATTCGCAACCTCCCAAGCCCACACCATCAGGCGGGGTAATCGCCAGCCCGAAACCGCGAGAACATCGGGATGAATGTCGTGGAGGACCCAGACAAACCGGCATCCTCCCGCCGCGGCCAGCCGCGCGCCCACATAACCGATGACAGGCGGATTGCTGAAGGCAAGAACGGTCGAGCAGGGCCCCGCCTTCAGGATTTTCCGGCCGGTTCTCCAGGCGCCGACGAGATAACGGAGATACCCGGCAATCCGTCTCGCCATTCGTTCGCGGCCGCGGGCGCGCCCCATGGGCACACGATAGACCCGGACGCCGTCCCGGCTTTCCCGGGCCGGCGCGTCATGCGACGGACGCGTATAGCTCGGCTGCCCCGCGACGACATGAACGTCGAATCCGCGGGCGGCCAGCCCCGCGCAGATCTCCGCCGCATACAGGCCGGACACGGCCGTATCCGGAGGATAATACTGGTTCAGAACAAGAATCGAAGGATTTTTCAACATTCGGCCACATTCCATCGATTCAAGCTTGCAAATCCCCCTCGCCCGTAAAGAGAGCGACGCCCTCCTCCGCCGCTTTCCGCATCACGGCCTCGGTGAAACCCTTCTTTCCGAACAAGCAAAAACGGAGATCGGCCTCTCCGCCCCACGTCCCCAAGGTTTTCCTCACCTTCCCCGCCTTGGCCTTCAGTCCCTCGTAGATGTCCAGTCCGACCGGCCGTTCGCTCCATTTGACCTCCACGAGAAGAGCCTGCTTGGTCTCCCTGTTCAGCGCGACCAGGTCGATTTCTTCGCCTTTGTCCCACCATCGCCCCACGGCATCGAACCGGAAAAACCGGTCCTCGTTTTCCATCAGGATTTCCCGCGCGACCTGCTCATAGACCGGCGCCGCGCACCCGGCCCAATCCCTCCGGATATCCCTCAGCACATCGCCCGTTTTGCCGAGCTCGAGGTCGGCTCGCCGGGGAAACACGAACTTGAACCAGAAATGAACGAAGTTGTCGACAATCCGATACAGTCCCTTCTTGCTCTTCAGCGGGCGCTCCTCCGTCACGGGAGTTTCGCGTTCGACGATCTTCAGATCGGCAAGAACGCCCAGATACTTGTTGGCCGCGGCCTGGGCCAGCCCCGTCGCGTTGACGATCTCGGAGAGCTTCCGCCTGCCCTGGGCGACGGCCTGCAGCAGGGCGAAATAATAACGCGGCTCCCGCAACTCCTCCCTCAGCAGGAACTCGACCTCGTCATAGAGAAACCGCCCCTTGCTCAGGACGCGTTCTTCGATGTTCCTCCAGATGTCGCTCCGGCGATCGAACTGGAGCCAGTAGGCTGGAATGCCGCCGGCCACGGCGTAATGCGAAAGACGGTCCTCGAACGAGCTACCCTTTCTGAAACCGGATGCGGCGCGAAAGCTCATGGGGTCGACCCGCCATTGACCGGTCCGCCGTCCGAAAAGCGGGCTCCGGCGGCCCAGGACCTCGTTTTCCATCATGGCTATGCTCGACCCGAGAAGGACAAGGCAAACCGGGCTCTTCGACAGGTGTTCGTCCCAACCCTTCTGGAAAAGGCTCGGCGCGGCCGGATTGGACTGGATCAGATAGGGGAATTCGTCGACGGCGAGGACGATCCTGCGGTTTTTCTTCCGGAGATAGACAAAGATCTCCTCCCAATCGGTGAAACCCCGCGTTTCGAGCAGGGGCTCGCTGAAGAACCGGCCGACGGCCCGCGAAAACCTGAGGAGCTGCTCCTTCGGGCCGGTCGTTTCGGCCAGAAAGTAGATGTGCGGTTTGCCTTCGACAAAACGTTTGACAAGCTCGGTTTTGCCGACCCGCCGCTTTCCCCAGAGGACGACAAGCCCGGCGCTCTCTTCGCGCCAGCATCCCTCCAGAAAGGCCAGTTCCGTTTCCCGGTTGATGAATTCCACAGCGTCCCTGATTTACATATTATATACTCACGAGTATTATACTTACGAGTATATAATTGTCAATATCCCGCAATTCAAATCTTGCCCGCCTCCGCAAGCGCCGCCTCGATGGTTTTGAAGGGCAGAAGCAGGGAAAGCGGCAGATCGAGGAGGGGAACGGCGCCGTAACCCGCATACCATCGCGCGGCGCGTTCGTCTTTGGCGTCGATAAGAAGCGCAACCCCACCGACCTGCGCTGCAACCAACAGGCACCTCCGCCCCGCCGCGAGAAGAAGCTGTCCGCCAAGGCCGCGTCCCTGAACCGTCCGATCGACGGCCAGCCTTGCCAGCCTGAAAACGGGAACGTCATGACGGGCCAGGCCTTTCCTGACCCGATCGGGGGCGCGGTTAAAAGCTATGGATGCCGGGCTGACACTGTAGAAACCGAGGATCCGCCTCCGGTCGACATCCTCGACGGCAAGAAATGTTTTGGCCCCGCCCCGGACATGGCTCTTGCAGGCATGGCGCCTCAGGAAATCATTCAAAATGTCGTCGCCACAGTCGAACGCAGACCGATCATGGGCTTTGGAAACCGGTTCTTCATGCCAGGGAGGAACAGTCGCGGTCACGTGCGGTCGGGCAGGGCGCGGGCGGCCTTCAGGAGCCTCGCATTCGGCGCGGGAGGGTTCTCCAGAAGCTCGAGGACGAGCCGGCTGTCTCTTTCGCTGAGCTCCAATCTTTCGGATTGATCGATCAGAGTCCGCGCCGCCTCCACCGCATGCCGGATCATGAAATCCGTCAGAGTAGTCCGCTGCAGGGCCACGGCGCGCACGAGGAGCGCCTTGTCCTCGGGCGGGATCCGCAGCGAAACCCGCCTGTTGTTTTCGTCAAGAATTTGCGGCATCGGCTTTCCTCTCGATATTGTACGTATTCATACTGTACATTGTGCGCCCCGGCATGTCAAGGCCCCGCTCGCCTCATGATTTGCCCCGCATTCATAACGCAGGCCCGGTTTTGCCGTTTCCCCCGGGCGCAGGCCCGCTTGATCACCCGCCCTGATCACCCATCCATCGCCGAGACGACCCGGCCGGGCGGGATGACGAGCGTCGTTTCATCGGGCACGGCGGCGCCCCTGGCGGCTTCCCCGTCCGCCTTTCGAAGAAAAAGCGCTTTGATCACGCTTTTTCCCCCGGCAAAAGGAAGGTTTCGGCTTTTCCGCTCCAATTCTCGTTGAAGTTTCGCAACCGGCGTTCTCATGCGCCATTCGACCTCGCCCAGAAGGATCGCGCTTTTGTCGATGGATTCCGCAACCAGGTCCAACTCCATCGGCTTCCCATCCAAACCGTTTCCCCACCAGCGGGCCGCGGGATTGAACGTTTTTCCTTGAAACGTCATGAGTGGAACGGCCCGGCGACAGATGTCTTCCCAGATTCCGCTGAGATACCCGTCGTATCGACCGCGGATGTCATTCCAAACCGGATCAATCAGACCGAATTCGAGCCGGCTTCGATGGGGAACCAGAAAGGTGAAGTAGAAATTCAGAAACGGATCATCGATCTTGTAAAGACTTTTCTTGGTGGAATGGATCGATTCGCCGTAAGGCACATCCCTTCGGATATAACCCAGATCGATGAGGAAGGCCGTCAACCGGGATAATTGCGTGGCCGGTTTTTCCAATCTCCCGGCGATTTCGGACATGCGATGACATCCCGATCCGATCAAGCTCAACACGGAAAACGCCTGGACGGACGTCCGCATTTCATCGGCAAACAGCCGCTCGGGTTCTTCATAGAGGATGCCGTCCCGATCCAGCACATGATTTTTCACGGCCTCTTCAAAGCTTTTCGACCGGCGCCGGATTTCCCAATAACGCGGCACGCCTCCCCAGACGCCGAACTCCCTCACGGCGTCTTCCGCGGTGATCCGGAGATACTCTTTCAGATACGGGATCTCCATGGGACGAATCCGCAAAATCTCGTCGCATCGCCCGTAAAGAGGCGACGACCCGTCGAGCGCCATGCCGTACATCATCTGCTGCGAAGAACCGCAGAGGATGAGGATGTGCGGCCATCCCGCGTCGACGATTTTCTGGATGACGGAAGGCAGGTCCGGGCTGTTCTTGACCAGATAGGGAAATTCATCAAGGCACAGGATCGTCCGTTCCCTCAGGGCCAGTCCGAGATTGTTGAAGAGGCTTTCCCAGTCGGGGTATACGGGCTTGCCGAACCCCGGGACGATCTCATCGATGCGGTCGGCCAACCCCGAGATTTGAAGGGCCGTCTCCCGAAGATCGGCGGCGAAATAAACGGCCTTCGGCGGAAGGATGCGGCGCAAAAGCGCGGTTTTGCCGCAACGCCTCCGCCCGTAAACGACGATCAGACGGGTGTTGTCGCGCTCGAACGCCCGCAACAATCGGTTTTTTTCTTTTTCTCTGTCGACGAACATGAAACCCTGGTGTTATTATGTATGACAATAATAATGTTTGTCAAGCATAATAATGAAGCCGGAGCTTCTCGACGATGCGGCCGGCCGCACGGCCGTCCCAGAGGGGCGGCACCTGATCGAAGCGCTCTCCGCCCTCCAGAACCCGGCGCGACTCGCTCTCCACCTCGTGGGGCTTGATCAGCCGGTTGCTTCCCTGCCGGATGGTCACCGGCCGCTCAGTGCTCGGACGCACGGTCAGGCAGGGGATATGCAGATACGTCGTCTCTTCCTGGATGCCGCCGGAGTCGGTGATCACCAGCGCGGCGCCGCAGACGAGATTCATGAACGGGAGATAGCCCAGGGGCTCGCAGAGGAGCATCCCCTCGGCCTTTTCGATGCGCTCCCAGAGGCCGAACGCTTTCAACTGCTTGAGGGTTCGCGGATGCACGGGAAAGACGATCGGAATGTCCGCGGCCAGGCGGCGCCACTGGTCGACAAGCCCAGCCAACACCTCCCGGTCATCGACGTTGTTGGGGCGGTGAAACGTCATAACCGCATACGGGCGCGCGCCCTGGGCTTTTCCTGTATTCCGCATGCTTTGCGTTCCCCGCACTTTTTCCGTACTCTCCCTGCCCGATACGCCTTTTTCACCCTCCGAGCTTTTTGCACCCGGCATTTTCTCTGCATCAATCACTCTCTGGGCATCCGCTTCATTGCGCTCGCTCAAGCCCGCAATCCCCGCTCCTCCCCCAATCACCACCGGCTCGACCCTCGCCGCTCTTATCTTCGGCAGGAAATGGACCAGCGTGTCGATCATCAGGTTGCCGACCATATGGATCCTGTCGCGCGGCTTTCCCTCCGCCACAAGATTGTCGTCGGCGTCGGCGGAGGTCGTAAAAAACAGATCGCAAATGCTGTCGGTCACGATGCGGTTGATCTCTTCAGGCATGGACCGGTCGCGCGATCGCAGGCCCGCCTCGTAGTGGATCGTCGCGATCCCCAGCTTGGCGGCCACCAGCACACATGCCGCAGTCGAGTTGACGTCGCCCACGACCAGCACGGCGTCCGGCTCGTTCTCCACACACACCGGCTCGAAGCGCTCCATGATGCGCGCCGTCTGCACGGCGTGCGAAGCCGAGCCGACCTCGAGGTTGATCTGCGGCCGCGGGATTTCGAGCTCGTCGAAGAAGAGCTGCGACATCGCCTCGTCGTAGTGCTGGCCGGAGTGAACCAGGATCGGGGCGAAATCCCCGTGCTTCCGCAGTTCCCGCATGAGCGGCGCAATCTTCATAAAGTTCGGCCGCGCCCCGGCGACAAGCATCAATCGATAGGCGTCGTGTTTCATTTATTCCCGGCTTCAGGAAACCAGGCCGCGGCTTTTTCTCGGCCGAGCCTTCCCGCCGGGATCTCCCCCTCCGGGATCTTCGACGCCGGAATCTTCCGCTTCAGGATCTCCCCCGCCGGGCTTTTCAGCGGGCCGCGGCGATGACGAAAGAGTCCCGCCGTTCGCAACATAGGTCGGGACGATGTCCCTGAGCAGGGCTTGAACATCCTCTTTGCGACAGCTCCCGCGGCACATATCGATCAACCGTTCGACCTTCTCCAGAAGTTTTTTCCCGTCGCTTTTCCGCGAACTCCTGGCCCTGAAAATCTTGGGGTGATCCGTGGGTTCCGATCCCTCCTCGGCTCCCAAAAGCTCCTCAAAAAGCTTTTCTCCCGGCCTCAGCCCGGTGTAGACAATGGGAATCTCCACATCCGGTTCGAACCGGCTGAGCCGGATCATGTCCCGGGCCAGATCGACGATCTTTACGGGCTCGCCCATGTCCAGAACATAGGTCTCTCCGCCCTCGCCGGCCGCCGCCGCCGCCAGGACAAGGAGCACGGCCTCGGATATGGCCATGAAATAGCGCTTCATCTCCGGGTGTGTCACCGTGACCGGGCCGCCCTTCTTGATCTGTTCCTTGAACAAGGGGATGACGCTTCCCCGGCTGCCGAGTACGTTCCCGAACCGGACCGAGATGAACCGTGTTTCCTTTCCGCTTGTCATCGACCGGAGAAGCTCCTCGGCCGCCCGCTTGCTCGCTCCCATGACGCTCGTCGGATTGATGGCCTTGTCGGTCGAGATGTTGACGAACTTTTCCACTCCGTTTTCGGCCGCAAGCTCGGCCAGGATCTTCGTCCCCAGGATATTCGTGCCGACGGCCTCCTCGGGAAAGGACTCGAGAATGGGCACGTGCTTGTAGGCGGCGGAGTGAATGACGACCTCGGGCTTGAACGTCGCGAACAGCACGGCCATCCGCTCCCTGTTCCGCACATCGCCGACCACAGGGATGACGTTCAAGCCTAAAGGATGCAGGCGATTCATCAGGTCGAAAAGCTCGGTTTCATCAATATCTAGCGCGGCCAGTTTCGCCGGCTTGAACGACAACACCGTCCGGGTTAGCTCGCCGCCGATCGATCCTCCGGCGCCGGTGATGAGGACGCGCTTCCCGGCCAGGAATCCGCGCACGGACTCATAGTCGATGGTCACGGGATCCCGCCCCAGCAAGTCCTCGACCTGGATCTCCTGGATATCGGACAGGGTGACCTCGCCCTCCATGATGTCCATGATCCCCGGCAGGATCTTGATGGATTTGACGGTGTTGCCCTCGCGGATGATTTCGACAATCTTCCGGATTTCGCCGGACGCGGCCGAAGGGATGGCCACCAGGATTTCGTCCACCATGTAGCTCTTCACGATCTCCGGTATGTCCCTGCGCCCCCCCAGAACCCTGATCCCATGAATCGAAATCCCTTTCTTGGCCGGATCGTCGTCGACATAGCCGACCGGGAAGTATTTCGATTTCCGGTTGTTCAGCATCTCCCGCCCGATCTGTTCGCCGGCCGATCCGGCGCCGACGATCAGCACGCGGGTGCGGCCCTGCATGGATCGTTCCGGCCAGATTCGATAACCCAGAACCACTCTTTTTGCGATTCTCAAGCCGCCGATCAATGCCAGGCTGAAAACGAAATCCAGGATGAGAATCGACCGGGGAAACTCCGCAAAAAGCGGAAGAGGACGAAAAAGAAATATCGCCGCACCCATGGCCACCGAGGACAGGGCCAGCGCTTGAAAAAGCCGCATCATCTCGCTCAGGCTGTAAAACCGCCAGGAGATATTGTATTGGCCGAAGAGGATCAGGAAGACAAATTTGACCACAAGCGCCAAAAGTCCGTATTCGAAGATATGGTCCGTATATTTTCCGGGAACGGCAAAATCGAAGCGGACCAGGAACGCCGCATAAATGGCGGCATAGATCATGAGACCGTCGGCGGCAAGGAAAAAGGCCCGCCTTTTCAAGGCTGTTACGCGCAGGACATCACCGCCGAACCCGGAAATCCATCTCTCCTTCATATCAACCCCATTCTTTAATTGGAGCCGGTTCCCTACTTTCCCCCGCACTCCCCGCCGTCGCGGATAAAGCCGCTCTCCACCAGATACTTCAGGATGATCTCGGCGTTCTCCACCTGCGTCTGCGCCACCGTGTCCAGCGTGATCTCCGCGGATTCGGGCGCCTCGTAGGGGTCGTCGATTCCCGTGAAGTCCTTGATCTCGCCGCGCCGCGCCTTGGCGTACATCCCCTTGTAGTCGCGCTGCTCGCAGACCTCGAGGGGCGTGTCCACGAAGATCTCGACGAAACGGTCGGCGCCGACCATGGCCCGCACTTCGTTCCGTGTCGCCCGATAGGGGCTGACAGCGGCGCAGATCGCCGTTCCACCGTGGCGGACGACCTCGGCGGCCACGAACCCGATCCTGCGAATGTTCGTGTCGCGGTCCTCCTTGCTGAAGCCCAGCCCCTTGGTCAGGTGCGTCCGGACGACGTCGCCGTCGAGGACCGTGACCTGCCGGCCGTGCTCGAGCAGCAACTGCGTCAGGATATCGGCCGTCGTCGACTTCCCCGAGCCGCTGAGGCCCGTAAACCAGATGCAGACGCCCTGCTTGAAGCGGGGCGGGTAGCTTTCGGCCAGGATCTCGGCGACTTCCGGCCGCGTGAACCAGTCGGGAAGCAGCCGCCCGTTGTTGAGGTATTCGTCGCGGACCTGCGTCCCGGAGATCGAGGCCGTGCGGACGCCCTGGGCGACCTTCGACTCTTCCTCGTAGCGGCCTTCATCGGGCAGATAGACCAGCATCGTGAACGGCAGGGTCTTGACGCCGAGCTCGTCGCTGCACTTTTCAGCCAGGTCCTGGGCGTCGTAGGGGCCGTAGAAGGGCTTCCCGGTCGAGTCGTTCCCCGGCCCGGCGTGGTCGCGGCCGACGATCAGGTAATTGGCGCCGTAGTTCCGCCGGATGAGCATGTGCCAGACGGCCTCTCGCGGCCCGGCCAGGCGCATGGCCAGCGGCAGGAGAGAAAGCAGGATGCGATCGGGGTCGTAATAACGCTGGGCCAGGGCCTTGTAGGTCCGGACCCTCGTGAAGTGGTCGACGTCGCCCGGCTTGGTCAACCCGACGACGGGGTGAAGCAGAAGCACGCCGTCGACCTCCTGGATCGCCCGCTTCGTCAGCTCCTCGTGGACGCGGTGGAGGGGGTTTCGCGTCTGGAAGGCGACGACATTGGGATGGCCGAAGGTTTCGAGCCGCTCCCGCGTCTGGGCCGGTGTCAGGCGGATTTCCTTGAAATCGTGGCGGGAGGGAAGCTGCAGCACCTGGAGGCGCCCGGAGATGTTCTTGGGGCCCCAGCGATGCATTTCAGCAACGAGCGGGTGGCGCAGGTCTTCCGTGCCGAAGACTTTGAGAGACGTCTCCCGAATGTCCCAGTCGTAGATCTCCTCGACGGTCATTACGGCCAGAAGCTCGTTCTGGGCGTTTCGGATGACGATGTCCTTGTCGAGTTCGAGCTTGCCGCCGGTTACGTCCTCGGGGCGGATGGGAAGCGTCACAGGAATCGGGAAGAGGTGGCCGTTTTCAAGCCGCATATCGCCCAGGACACGCCGGTAGTCGGCATGCGACAGGAACCGGTCGAGGGGCGAGAAGGCGCCTGTTGCCAGAAGTTCGAAGTCGCAGACGACGCGCTCGGTGACCTGGATCGAGGGCAGGCGGGCGGCGTGGGCCTTGACTTCGGGCAGGGCGTCCTTCGGGACGCGGATGTCGACGAGTTTTCCGCCGCAGGGCGGGATGAGGGTTTTCTTCACGGTCGGATTCTCCTAAAACTTGCCTCTGATGATGTTTCTCCGGATTCCGGTATAATCGGGTATAAAGCCCGGAAAAAGAGGAGATTATACACTAATTTTTGGCTGGGACAAACCCGAGACGTGGGCAACCGGAGGCGGCGGCTATTCCACGATTCGATACGGGAGATCCGGACCCGACTTTCGCCAATAGCTTTGTCGGCATCTCGGAACTTATTATATATCATGATGATAGCCCTAATCTCGGTGTAGTACCTAAATGGCCTCGGGATCAAGCTTCAGGGCCGTTAGGAGCTCGCGTTCGGTGCTCTCCAGGAGGCAGAGTTTCCGTATGGGTTGAGCGGATCCGGGATAATGATAGACAGCGCGACGGATGCCGCGGAGCGTCTCCAGGGCTCGGTCCAAGCCCATCGTCAGGCCGGCCTGACGGATTTTTCGATGGATAAGAGAGAGATATAGCAGCGCCATGACGCAGGT